>NZ_JAELTI010000068.1 GCF_016428755.1 Allobosea sp. ASV33 | reverse complement strand
GGTCCTGCAGATGGCGCGGCCCGCCCTTGGCGAAGAGATAGCTGCCGGCGAGATAGGCCCGGATGCGCTCGCCATGCCGCTTCAGCCCCGCGAAGGGGCGCGACTGCAAGGCGGCATTCGAGACGATCGAGGGATTGGCGGCGAAGCCTTCCATGCTGAGCGCCGCGATCAGGCTCCACTGGTCGAGAACGTCGCGGAGATCGGCCATGGCAAGCGCTGCGGTGCCGAGTGCGAGCGCGCTGGAATTCAGCATCGCCAGCGCCTCGCCGGCCTGCAATTCGAGATCGCCATAGAGCGCCAGAGCCAGATCGGTGATCGGCGCCATGTCGCTCTGGCCCATCGAGCCCCAGATATGGACGTCGATCGTGCGACCCTCGTTGAGCGCAGCGGCGAGCCGCTCGGCGAGCAGCGGCCGGACGCCGAGGCGCCCGCTCGCCATCGCATTGAGCAGCACCGCCATCATCGCCCGCACAGCCTCATGTGGCGCCAGCGGGCCATGCGCGACGTTATGGGTCAGCAGCAGGCGGCGGTTGAACTCGCCGATCCGGTCTGGCGCCAGCGGCACGCCGGTCTTGGCGCCGACGCTGGTGGTGACCCCATAGACCTTTTCGCCGCGCGCTACGGCAGTGTCGACGACGGCGCGGGCCGCCTTCATCCGCTCGACCGCCTCCGCCGTGACGGAAACCGGCACCTTGTCACGCGCAATGCGGACTAGCTGATCGATCGTGAGATCGAAACCGATGATAGCGACATGGCTCATGGCAACTCGTCCCCAGCAAGACCTTAGGGCGTGTGGAGAACTCCCCTCACCCGGCCCGTTCTTCAGCGCGCAAGCGCGGCACCCTATGCGCAGCTCTGACCGATTCCGTGATGGCCGGGAAGCACGCGCATGCGGCCGGGAAACGCTTTCATTTCATGGGTTGAAATGACGCATGCCGGCCCGGCCGCTGGCCCCGGATCAGCTAGGTTCACGCCATCGAAACGGACGCAAGCGCATGGCGATCACCTACGATCTGGTCAAGGAGGTCACCGCCAATCTCTATGATTGGTCGCTGCGCCGTATCCCGGAATCCTCCAAGGCCGAGTTCCGCAAGGCGCTCGCGACCGAAACCGAACCGCAGGCGCGCCAGACGCTGGCCTTCATGCTCGACAGCGCCGAGCGTGCCGAGCAGACCGGCAAGTTCCTCTGCTCGGATGCCGGCGTGCCCTCATACACGCTCAAGATCGGCTCCGGCGCCCGCATGGAGGGCGATATCCGCCAAGCCATCGTCGACGGCTTCGCCGATCTCGTCCGCACGATCCAGCCGCCGCTCCTGCGCTTCGTCACCAACCCGCTGACCAATGAACGCAGCTTCCACGGCAAGGACATGCCACTGGTCTCCTGCGAGCTGATCGGCGACGTCGACTATCTCGACATCACCTGCGCCCCCAAGGCGCTCGGCGGCGGCCGCTGGGCCGCGATCGAGACCCTGGTCAGCCCGAGCCTGGAGGAGATCGAGCGCTGCATCCTCGAACTCGTCCTGCGCGCGGGCGGCCAGCATTGCCCACCTGTGGTGATCGGCGTCGGCATCGGCGGGACCTTCGACCATGCCGCCAAACTCTCCAAGGACGCGACCTTGCGCCCCTTCGGCGAGCGTAATCCCGAGGCGATGGTCGCCGAGATGGAGGAGCGCCTGACCCGCGCGGTCAACCGGATGGGGTTCGGCCCGATGGGCGTCGGCGGCTCGACCACCACTTTCGGCGTCCATATCGAATACGCCTCGGGCCATGGCTTTACCCCCGTCGCGGTCTCCTTCAATTGCTGGATCAACCGGCGCACCCGCGCCCGCATCCATAATTCCGGTGTGGTGGAGCGGATCGAATGACGACCCCGTCGCTCCGGCGCCTCACCCTCCCCTTGTCCCGCGAAGACGCGCGATCGCTGAAGCTCGGCGATGTCGTGCTGCTCGACGGCGATGCGGTCGCGACCGTCGGCATGCCCACGCAGAAGCGTATGGTCGCGGAGCTTGCGGTAGGTCGCGACCTGCCCCTGCCGCTGCGCGGCGGCGCCTTCTTCCATATGGGCGTGAGCTATGAGGAGACCTCAACCGGCCCCGGCCCGCTGCATTACGTCAATCCGACCACGTCGAGCCGCTTCGACCATCTGATGCCCTCTCTGATCCGAACGCTGGGGCTCAGCGCGACCGGCGGCAAGGGCGGGCTCGGGCGCGAGAGCGTCGAGGCGATGTGCGAGGTCGGCTGCGTCTATTTCTCCTTCGTCGGCGGTGCCTCGGCCCTGCTGAGCCAGGGCGTCCAGGCCGTAACCGATTGCGCCTGGACTGACCTGATCATGCAGTTCCGCCTGAACCGCATCCGGCTCGACGGCTTCGGGCCCGTCATCGTGGCCATCGATGCCCACGGGAATTCGATCTACGAGCGCCTGATGACGACGGCGCGCGAGCGGATGCCCGACATCCTGCAATCGCTTCACCCCACGGCGGGCAACGACGAGACATCGCGATGAAAGTGATCGAAATCACCCGGCCGGGCGGCCCCGAGGTCCTGGCCTTCGGCGAACGCCCGCGGCCCGAGCTCGGCCGGAACGATGCGCTGATCCGGGTGCGCGCTGCCGGCGTCAACCGCCCCGATATCCAACAGCGCCGCGGCCTCTATCCGCCCCCGCCCGGTGCGACCGACCTGCCCGGACTCGACGTCTCCGGCGTGGTCGAGGCCGTCGGCGCCGATGTCGCCTGGCCAAAGGTCGGCGATGCCGTCTGCGCGCTCGCCAATGGCGGCGGTTATGCCGAGTTCTGCGCGGTGCCGGCTTCGCAATGTCTGCCCTTGCCCGATGGCTTCTCCTTCGCCGAAGCAGCAGCGCTCCCGGAGGTCTTCTTCACCGCCTGGAACAACGTGATCTGGCTCGGCCGGCTGGCCGAAGACGAGACCCTGCTGGTTCAGGGCGGCACCAGCGGCGTCGGGATGGCCGCGATCCAGCTCGCCAAGCAATTGCGCGGCGCCCGCGTGATAGCGACTGCGGGCTCGGCCGAGAAGCGCGGGGTCAGCCTGGAGATCGGCGCCGACTACGCCGTCGATTACCGCGCCGATTGGGTCGCCGAGATCGAGGCCGCGATCGGCAAGGAGAAGGTCGATGTCGTACTCGACGCGCAGGCCGGCCCCTATACCGAAAAGCAGCTCGGCCTCCTTGCTCCCGATGGCCGCGTCGTGCTGATCGCCAGCCATCTCGGCCAGACGGCGGAGGTCAATGTCCGCAACATCGTCCGCCGCCGGCTGACCCTGACCGGCTCGACGCTGCGCCCGCGCGATGCCGCCTATAAGGGCCGCATCGCCATGGAGCTGGTCGATCAGGTCTGGCCCCTGCTCGCCGACGGCAGGATCCGCAGCCATATCTGCGCGACCTTCGACTGGGCCGATGTCCGCGACGCGCATGCGCTGATGGATGCCGGCGAGCAGATCGGCAAGGTCGTCCTGACCATGCCGGGCTGAGTGTCGCAGGCGCGACCTGAAAAACTGCAAGCACGCGCTGCGGGTTCTGCACTAGTGTCGGCCTTCGTCGCCGTCACGCCGGACCCGCAGAGTGTTTTCGTTCGCCCCCGTCCAATCCGTCCTCAAGGCCCTCAAGCTGCTGACAGAGGTCAATCGCTCCAGCCCGGCGACCGTGGGCGAATTGCATCGCCGCACCGGCCTGCCGAAACCGACCATCGTGCGCCTGCTGGAAACCCTGATGGAGGCCGGCTACGTTACCCGGGACGAGCGCATGCGCGGCTATCTCGTCACCTCCCAGGTCACGCATCTGAGTTCCGGCTTCCATGGCGCGCCCATGGTGATCGAGGCCGCGCGCCCCTGGGCGACGGCGCTGACCCGCCAGATCAAGTGGCCCTGCGCGGTCTGCCTGCTCGACTACGACGCCGTGATCGTCCGCTTCAGCACGATTCCCGACAGTCCAATCTCGCCCTTCCATGCCACGCTCGGCTATCGACTCAGTCTCGGCGGTCGGGCGCTCGGGCGCGCCTATCTCGCCTTCTGCCCGGATGAGGAACGCGCCGTGCTGCTCGCGGCGATGCGCAGCTCCTCCGATACCGAGAACAGCGGCCTCACCGACGAGGATATCGAACGCCTGATCGCACAGGCCCGCTGGCGCGGCTATACCGAGCGGGACAGCACAGCCGAACCGCGCAATTCCGCAACGATAGCCGTGCCAATCAAGCTCGGCGACCGCGTGCTCGCGACCTTCGGCGTCACCTTCTTTCGGGCGGCCGTGGCCAATCCCGAGGACAAGGCGCGGATCATCCATCCCCTGAAAAAGGCGGCGGCCAATATCGAGGCGCAACTGGAGGCGCTCTCCCAATCCATGGGCGTCGCATTTCAAGGTGAGAAATGACGACCCATTTCCGCAGCCCCGCCTTGGCTCGCCCCTAGTCTTCGCCCAACGCGCCCGCAGTGGCGCCTTGGGAGGAGAATCGACATGGAGCGCCAGCTCTCACGCCGTCATGTCTTGGCCGGAATCGCCGGGGCAAGCGTTCTCGCCGGCAGCCGGTCGGCTCTCGCCGATACCTGGCCGAGCCGTGCGACCAATATCGTCGTGCCCTTCCCGGCGGGCGCCTCGACGGACGTCGTCGCCCGGCTTCTGGCGGAACGTTTGCGCGGCGAACTCGGCCAGGGCTTCGTCGTCGAGAACAAGACCGGGGCCGGCGGAAATATCGCCGCCAGCAGCGTCGTCCGCTCGGCACCCGACGGCTACACGCTGATGTTCTCGTCCTCGGGCCCGCTTGCGACCAACAAGCTCCTCTACAAGACGCTGTCCTTCGATCCGCTGACCGATTTCACGCCGATCGCCCTGCTCGGCGACGTCCAGGGCATCGTTGCTGTGCATCCCTCGCTGCCGGTCAAGTCCTTCGCGGAGCTGGTCGCCTACGGCAAGGCCAATCCGGGCAAGCTCACCTTCGGCAGCCCCGGCTTCGGCCTGATGGGCCACATGGCCGGGGAGCTGATCCAGCGCAAGGCCGGCTTCCAGATGACGCATGTGCCCTATCGCGGCTCGGCGCCGCTCGCGACGGACCTCTTGGCCGGCACCGTCAATGTCGCGATCGATTTCATCCCGACCTATATCCCGCAGATCAAGACGGGTGCGATCCGCGGGCTCGCCGTCACCAGCGACCAGCGCGCCCCGCAATTGCCGGATGTACCGACGCTCGCCGAGGCAGGCCTGCCCGATATCAATGCGACCGGCTGGTTCGGGCTCGTCGGCCCCAAGGGCCTGCCGGCTCCGGTGGTGACGCGGCTGGCCGCGATCGCGCGCGCCTATATCGACAGCGCGGAAGGCCACCAAAAGCTCGACATCATCGGCGTGCGCGCCCGCACGGGCGATGCGGAGGCGATGCGGACGGCGCAGGCCATGGAGATCGCGCGCTGGGCCGATGTGATCAAGGCTGCGGGCATCTCGCTCGACTGAGCGGCAAGCGAGGTGGCGCAAAGCGAAAACGGCTCGGGTCCCCCGAGCCGTTTTTGCTTGACCGGAACATCGTCATCTCGGTCGAAGCGAGAGAGTGCCTAGCCTCCTCCGCAACACACCGTCATCCCGGGCTCGCCCCGGGATCCATCGTAAGGCTCCGGAGCTCCACTATGGATCCCGGATCAGCGCTGCTGCGCAGGCTGTCCGGGATGACGTCGAGGTTCCCTTAAAAGTCGGGATGGCTCTACGCAGATTGGTCAAGCCCCAGCAATTCCGCGGCATGGCCGCCGGTCATCCGCTTGATCTCGGCCTCCGTGAATTGCAGGTCGAGCAGGTGGCCGACGATCTCGCGATAGCCGTCGACCGGGCGCGGCGAGCCGACGAGACCGAGATCGGAACAGAGCACGGTCTTGTCGACACCGGCGACCTCGATCACCCGGCGCAGCTCCGGCGGATCGAACTTCTTCGACTTGCCCTCGACGAACATGCAGATCGAATGCTCCATCACCGCGCCGAGATCGACCAGATGGCGGATTTCCGCGTCGCTGCAATGGTTGACCATGTAGGTCGGGTGATTGACGAGCAGCTTCTTCACGCCGCGCGCCCGGGCCTCCTCGAACACCGCAAAGAGCTCCGGCGTCGAGAGATGTCCGCCGGCAAGGATGATGTCGCCCTCCGCGATCAGGTCGAGGATCTGCTTGACCTCGTCGATCAGCTTGCCGTCGGGCCCGAAGGCCGTCAGCGGGATCGGATCGAGCATCTTCTGCGCGGTCTTCGGGAAGGTCTTAACCGCGCCGGAGGCGAGCACGTCGATATGGTTCTTGGCCGAGAGCGTCGGCATCCAGACGATCTTGCCGCCGAGCTTGATGGCATGATCGACCGCATGCGGATTGAAGCCGCCCGAGGCATTGTTCAGCGCGATGCCGGAGAAGAGCCTCACGCCGGTATTCGGCACCAGCTTCTCCAGCAGGATCGCGTGCGCGGTCCCTAGGTAGAAATGGTCCTTGTAGACGACCGCGCGGAACTTCGCTTCGGCAGCGTCCAGCATCGCTTCGTGATGGTCGAGGATGCGCGGCATCGCGGCCGGGCCGCTATGGCAATGCAGGTCGACGGCGCCGACCAGGAGATCGGCGATCTGGCGGCTGCGCGCGTCGGTATTCGTGGCGGTGGCGCTCATGTCCGTGGCCCTCACGCGGTTTCGCCGGGCATCGGATAATCCGCGGCGTTGATGACCCAGCCCGGCTTCAGCGAGAAATCCAGGCGGGGCGGGGAGAAGATGTCGATCATCTGGTTCAGGCCCGGCAGGACCGAGCGCGAGGTATGGATCGACGGCGGCGGGATCACGGTGAGCGAGGGCGCGGCCATCAGCTCGTGCTCGTCCTCGCGCCAGATGCGCATGTCCGGCGTCCAGGGCCAGCGGATATCGTGGATATAGCCGCCATCGATGACGAGCGAGCCCTGCTCGAAATCGTCGTGGTGATGCGGCGAGAGCGTGGTGATGTCGCGCAGGCCGAAACGCGGATCGAGCATGTTCACCATCAGCGTCGTGCAGCGGAAGATGCTGCCGAAGCGCCCCGTGCCGCCGGCCTCGACGTCGAGACTGTAGGAACGGACCTTCCAGCCGCCGGATGGCTCCGGCCAGGGCTTGAGCAGCGCGACATTGGCATGGGGCTCAGCATAAGACGCCGCATTGGAGCAGGCCGCCGCGAGATCGGGCGCGACGCTGGAGAAGATGCGGATCAGCCGCCCCTTGCCGGCCACCGTCACCTTCGACGCGCCGGGCGGAATGAAAGCGATCGAGCGGCCTGCAATCTCGACCGTCTCGCCGCCGGCTGTGACCGTCGCGCCGAGCGTCTCCTCGGGTAGGATCAGGCAATATTCGTCGGGCTGCGCCGGACGCTCCAGAGCGGCGCCGGCCTCGACATCGGAATAGGCGACGATGAAGTTCTGCCCGCGCGCCAGCCAGGTCTTGGACCTGTCGCCAGCCTGCTGCGGTTCCTCGGCATAGAAGCGGGCATAATCGGCGCCGGCATAGGCCTTGACCGCCGGCGCCTTGGCGGCGGGCTGTGCCGCCAGTTGCGAGCGCGGATCGCTGGAAGGATAGCTGGACACGGATGATCTCCTATCGCGCGGCGGCTTCGACCCGGCTGCGGGCGGCCTGCATCTGTGAGAGGGTGTCGCTCGCGGCCTTGCGCAGAAAACCCTGGTCCGAAGAGAGGATGAAGGCGCTGGCGCCGCGCTCGGCGAAGGCCGCGGATTCCTCGCCATTATCCGTCATCACGCAGACCGGCTTGCCGGCAGCCTTCGCGGCCCGGAGGATCGTGTCGACCGCGTCGCGCACGACCGGCGCATCGCGGGTCGGGGCTCCGAAGGCGACCGTGAGATCGCCGCGGCCGATGAAGACGGCATCGAGCCCCTCGACGGCGAGGATATCGTCGATCCGCTCCAGCGCGGAGGGATCCTCGATCATCGCGATGGTGGCCACAGCCGCGTCGGAGGCATCGACGAGGTCCCACATCTTCGAGCCGCCATAGCGCCCGGCGCGCGTGACGCCGGAGAAGCCGCGCTTGCCGCCGCGATAGCGGCAGGCCGCGACCAGCGCCTCGGCATCGGCGACCGTTGCGACATGGGGCGCGAGCACGCCCTCGGCGCCGCAATCGAGCACCGAGAGGATCGCATCCGCCGAGAGCGTGGGCACACGGACGACGCCGGCGATGCGGGCGGCCCGGGCGGCCAGCAGCGCGATATCGGTCGTATTGCGGTCGAACGGCGCATGCTCCTGATCGACGACGATGAAGTCGTAGCCCGCAGCCCCCAGAATTTCGGTCGCATGGGCGGTCGGCGTCTTGATGAAGCTTCCGGCCAAGAAGACGCCATCGAGCAGGCGCTGTCGGAAGCTGTTCGGTGCGGGAGTCTGCATGCTGCGACCTGCCGGTTTCGATGGCCGCAATGATGGGCATCGGCGCAGCCGGGCGCGGCCGGAATTGGCCGCATTTCACGTTGCGAAATGCATCGACGCAAGCCTGCCCCTGGGTCAGAAAGCCGACAGGATCGCGCCGGGATCAACGAAACGGCGGATCGTACCGTCTGAAAGGCCATCGCAATGAAGAAGCGCCTCCTGCTACTCGCCGGCTTGCTCGCCGCCTCCGCCCTGCCCGCTGCGGCCGGCACGCTCGAGAACGTCCGGGCGCGCGGCGAACTGGTCTGCGGCGTCAGCCCGGGCGTGGCCGGCTTCTCCGTGCCGGACGAGAAGGGGCTCTGGGGCGGCTTCGACGTCGATATCTGCCGCGCGGTCGCAGCCGCCGTGCTCGGCGACGCCAAGAAGGTGCGCTTCACTCCGCTGAGCCCCAAGGACCGCTTCGTCGCGTTGCAGACCAGCGAGATCGATGTCCTGTCCCGGCAGGCGACCTGGACGCTCGGGCGCGACACCCAGATGGGCCTGCGCTATGTCGGCATCGGCTATTACGACGGGCAGGGCTTCATGGTCCGCAAGTCCGCGAACATCGCCTCGGCCAAGGACCTGAACGGCGCCTCGGTCTGCGTGCCCACCGGCACCACGACGGAACTCAACATCGCCGACTTTTTCCGGGCGAACGGCATGAAATACGAGGGCGTCGCCTTCGAGGCCGGCGACCAGGTGGCGAAGGCCTTCGAATCCGGCCGCTGCGACGTGTTCAGCAACGACGTCTCGGCGCTCTCCGCCTATCGGCTGAAGCTGGTCAACCCGGCCGAATACGTCATCCTGCCCGACCTGATCTCGAAGGAGCCGCTCGGCCCCGTCGTGCGCCAGGGCGACGAGACCTGGACCAGCATCGTGCGCTGGTCGCTTTACAGCATAATCGTGGCCGAGGAGCTCGGCGTCACCTCCGCCAATGCCGACGGGCTCAAGACCAGCGGCTCGCCCGAGGTGCAGCGCCTGCTCGGCGGCAACGGCAATTTCGGGGAATCGATGGGGCTGAAGCCCGACTGGGCCCTGCAGATCGTCAAGCAGGTCGGCAATTACGGTGAGGTCTACGAGCGCAATGTCGGCACCGGCTCGAAGCTCGGCATCGCACGCGGCCTCAACCGGCTCTGGACCCAGGGCGGCCTGCAATACGCTCCGCCGATCCGCTGAACACCATACCCGACGACCCTGACGACCACGCCCGGCCTTCGCCGGGCGTCTTTACATCGAGGACAGGCTGATGGCGGCTTCGAACACCTATCCGGCGGAAGTCCTGAAAAGCTTCGCCATCGCCTTGCTCGAAGCAGCCGGCGCGCCGTCCGAGAACGCCGCCATCGTGGCCGAAGCACTTCTCGACGCCGACAGCGAAGGCCTGCCCTCGCATGGCATGCTGCATCTGCCGATGTATCTCGCCCGGATCGCAGGCGGCTCCGTCGATCCCCGCGCCACCGGTGAGATCGTCATCGATCAAGGCGCGCGCCTGACGCTCGATGCCGGCAACGGGCTCGGGCAGGTCACGGCCGAAACCGCCTGCGACATCGCCGTCACGCGCGCCGAGACCCATGGCCTCGCGCTGGTCGCCATCCGCAATGCCTTCCATTTCGGCGCCGCGGGGCGCTTCGCACGCAGGATCGCGCTCTCCGGGCAGGTCGGAATCGTCATGGCGAATACCCGCCCGATGCTGCCCGCACCCGGCGGAACGGAGGCGGTCGTCGGCAACAATCCCCTGGCGATCGCCGTTCCGAGCGAAGGTGAACCCATCGTCCTCGATTTCGCGATGAGCGCCGGCGCCATGGGCAAGATCAGGCTAGCGGCCGGCAAGGGCGAGCCGCTTCCCGAGGGCTGGGCTCAGACGGCTGAGGGCCAGCCGACGCGCGATGCGCTGGAGGCACTGAAGGGGACGCTGCTGCCCGCCGCCGGCGCCAAGGGCTTCGGCCTTGCTTTGATGATCGACCTCATCGCCGGCGGGCTCTCAGGCGGCGGCATGGGTGAAGCGGTGCAGCCGCTCTATGGCGAGATGGACCGCCCCTATGACAGCGCGAACCTGTTCCTCGCGATCCGGATCGAGGGCTTGCGCCCGCCCGCGGAATTCGCCGCGGCTGCATCAGGATTGGCCGATCGTGTCCGCGCTTCGCGGGTCACGCCCGGAGCGGCTCCCGTCCGCGTCCCGGGCGACCGCGCCGCCTCGGCGCGCAGCCGTTTCGACGGTCATTGTCCTCTTGGACCGGAGACGCTCGAAGCCCTGCGCAGCCATGCCACCCGGCTCGGCGTCGCCGTTCCCGCAGCACTCGCCGCCCCGGCCTAGCCTGGCCCTCAGCCGGAAAGCTTCGGCCAGGGCCGCAACGGCGCGCGCATCTCCTCGAAGGCACGGCCCAGCCGCAGGACGCCGAGATCGTCGAAGGACTGGCCGATGATCTGGAGGCCGATGGGCAGCCCGCCGCTGGAATAGCCGCAATTGATCGACAGCGCCGGCTGGCCGCCCATATTCGCCGAGACCGTGAAGGCGATATGCTCGAAGGGGCGCTGCGGATCGTTGAAGGGCGAGGCCCACTCGGCCGGATAGGACGGCTCCGGCGCCGTCGGCGAGATGATGAAGTCGACGTCCTTGAGCGCGCCATGGAGCGCGTTGCGCATCGCCTCGATCTGGGCGAAACCGGTATAGACGTCGCCGCCCGTGAAATCCTTGGCGCTCACGATCCAGTTGAAGATATAGGGCAGGATCTTGGCCTGCTGCTCCGGCGGAAGACGCGAGACGTCCTCATAGCCCCGCGCCCGCCAGAAGCGGTCGAGCCCGTCGATCATGGTGCGGGTCAGGAAAGGCTGGATCGGCACGATCGTCGCGCCGGCATCGGCCAGGATCGCGGCGGCGCCCTGGACAGCCGCAAGCGTCTCGGCACCGACCGCCTGGCCGAAGCCCGCCTCCAGCCACAGGCCGATCTTCAGGCCCTTCACAGAGCCCGCGAGATCGAGCCAGTCGAGCTCCTGATAGGGGATCGCCATCGTGTCGCGACGATCCGGCTTGGTCAGCACCGACATGTAGAGGGCAGTGTCGGCGACGGTGCGCGTCATCGGCCCGGCGGCGCGCCCGATGAAGGGCGGATCGATCGGCAGGCGCCCGGCCGAGGGCTTCAGGCCGACGAGGCCGCACCAGCCCGCGGGCAGGCGGATCGAGCCGCCGATATCGGTGCCGATATGAAGTGGGCCGTAGCCGGCCGCCGCCGCGGCCCCCGCTCCGGCGCTGGACCCGCCGGGATTGGTCGAGAGGTCCCACGGGTTGCGCGCCAGCTTGTGGAAGCTCGACAGGCCTGAGGAGAGCATGCCGTAATCGGGCATCGTGGTCTTGGCGAAGATGACGCCGCCGGCCTCGCGCGTGCGGGCCGCTGGCGGCGCATCGGCCGCCGCCGGAACCAGATTGACCGCCGCAGTGCCGAGCGGGACCGGCGTGCCCTTCGTCGCGATGTTCTCCTTGATCGTGACGGGCACGCCGTCGATCGCGCCCAGCGGTTCGCCCTTCATCCAGCGTGCCTCGGACCCCCGAGCGCTCGCGCGGGCAGCCTCCGGGTCATAGGCCCAGAGTGCATTGATTTGCGGCTCCCAGGCATCGGCGCGCGCGATGACGGCGTCGATCACCTCGACCGGCGAAAGCTTGCGGGCACGATAGGCCTCGACGAGGTCGACGGCCGTCAGATCAGCAAGGTCGGTCATGGACAGCTCTCATCCTATCACGCATCCCGCCGCCCGAAGGCAGCGAAGGCATCCTCAGCCGTGGAAGATCGAGATCGTCTTCATGCTGGCGAAGCCATAGAGGGCCTCGAAACCCTTCTCCCGGCCATGGCCCGATTTCTTGACGCCGCCGAATGGCAGCTCGACGCCGCCGCCGGCACCGTAATTGTTGATGAAGACCTGGCCGGCCTGCGCGGCGCGCGCCATACGCAACTGCCGGCCGCCATCCTTCGTCCAGACGCCGCAGACCAACCCGTAGGGCGTCCCGTTGGCAAGCGCCAGCGCCTCTTCCTCGGTATCGAAGGGCATGATCACCTGCACCGGGCCGAAGATCTCCTCCTGCGCCAGCCGGTGACCGGGCGGCACGTCGCGCAGCAGGGTCGGCGCGACATAGGCGCCTTCAGCCGGCGCATCGGGAACGATCGTGCCCTCAGCCGCGACTTTCAGGCCGTCCTTGCGGGCAACACTGAGGAAGTCCTCGATGATCGCCTTCTGGCGCTGCGAGACCACGGGGCCGACGGAAAGATCGGCCTCGGCCGGCCCGACCTTCAGCGCCCGGTACTTTTCGCTCATGCGGGCGATGACATCCTCATAGACCGAGCGTTCGACGAGGATGCGCGACGAGGCCGAGCAGGTCTGGCCGGCATTCTGGATGCCGGCATTGACCAGGAACGGCACGGCGCGGTCGAGATCGGCATCGGCGAAGACGACCTGGGCCGATTTGCCGCCGAGCTCCAGCGTCACCGGCACGGCGTTGCGGGCGGCGGCGGTCTGGACCATCTCGCCCGTCCGGGCCGAGCCGGTGAAGGAGATGTGGTTGATGTCGGGGTGCTCGGAGAGCGCCGCGCCGGCCTCGGCACCGAAGCCCGTGACGATGTTCAGCGCGCCGGCCGGCAGGCCCTCCTCCTGCGCGATCCGCGCGAATTCGAGGATGGTCAGGCAGGCTTCCTCCGCCGGCTTGACCACCGCGGCATTGCCCATGGCCAGCGCCGCACCGAGGCTGCGGCCGAGGATCTGCATCGGGTAGTTCCACGGGATGATATGCCCGGTGACGCCGTGCGGCTCATAGATCGTCAGGACGGTAAAGCCGTTCTGGTAGGGGATGGTGTCGCCATGCACCTTGTCGGCGGAGGCGCCGTAGAACTCGCAATAGCGGGCGAGCGCGACGACATCGGCGCGCGCCTGCGTCAGCGGCTTGCCGACATCGCGCGCCTCGATCTCGGTCAGGAGGTCGATGTTGCGGAGCACGCCGGCCCCGATCCGGGTCAGGATGCGCCCGCGCTCGGTCGCGGTCAGGCGCCCCCATTCGCCGGCCAGCGCCTGCCGGGCAGCGGCGACCGCGAGATCGACATCCTCCCGCCGGCCCCGCGCCAGCCTGGCCAGGACCTGGCCGGTCGAGGGATTGCGCACGTCGATATGCTCGCCGTCGACGGCATCGCGCCATTCGTTGGCGATGAAATTGCGGTAGGTCTTCACGGGGCGCCTCGGTGGTCGTCTGATATTCGGCGAACCACGCCTGGAGGCGGACAGCCGTCGCACGGAGTGGTATCCGGGATCGGGAAGCTGTCAATTGCGAAGGGCGAGCGCTCGCCCTTCGCCATCGGCATACCGCTCAGCCGATCGTCATCAGGCTCGCATTGCCGCCGGCCGCGGTGGTGTTGATCGAGGTGGAAACCTCTTCCAGCAGCCAGTTCAGGCAATAGGCATCGGGATCGCGCTTCAGCTCCTCCGTGCTCGCCGCCTGAACCAGAACGAGCGGGCCGGATAGCTGGGCGATGCGGCGGTTCACCTCGCCGATACGCTTGGTATCACCCTCGACCAGCGCGCCCGAGAACGGGCCGTCGGCCTCCCAGTCCGAGGTCCAGCTCACGCGAGCCTCCACCGCAGCCGGCAGGCCCGAGAGCGCGCCCTTCAGCCCGGAGGCCGCATCGATGACGAGCTGGTTACCCGTCGCCAGCGCCGCCGCGACCTGCTGGTAGAGCCCGGTTTCGGTCTGCGGCGCGAGCAGGATGCGGCCGCGCGGATGCAGCGCATAGAGATTGCGCTCGCCGACCGGGCCTGCCAGTTCGACATGAAGACCGAGCGCCGAATGGCCGCCGATCTCGCGCGCGGCGTCGGCTTCCGCCTTCAGCCCCTTCTCCGAGAGCCAGGCGGCATATTCGATCAAGGCCGGATCGGTATGGATCGAGCTGTGCTGCGGCGGGATCGGCGCCTTGCGCACGAGCCGGCCGATATAGAGCGGCCCGCCCGCCTTCGGCCCGGTCCCCGACAGGCCGCGGCCGCCGAAGGGCTGCACGCCGACCACCGCGCCGATGATGTTGCGGTTCACGTAGAGATTGCCTGCCTTGATGCGGCTGGTGACATGGGCGATCGTCTCGTCGAGCCGCGTGTGCAGGCCGAAGGTCAGGCCGTAGCCGGAGCCGTTGACCTCGTCGATCAGCTTGTCGAGATCGTCGCGCTGATAGCGGATGACGTGGAGAACCGGGCCGAAGACCTCGCGCTTCAGGTCGGTCAGGCTCTTCAGTTCGACGATGGTCGGCGGCACGAAGGTGCCCTTCGCCGCGGCCTCCGGCAGAGGGAGCTGCTCGACCTTGCGGCCGAGACCGCGCATGCGCGCGACATGATCGTCGATCTCGGCTTTAGCGCCCTCGCTGATCACCGGGCCAATATCGACGCTGAGCTTGTCGGTGCGGCCGATGGAAAGCTCCTTCAGCGCGCCCTGCAGCATGTTGAGCGTGCGGTCGGCGATATCCTGCTGCAGGCAGAGCACGCGGAGCGCCGAGCAGCGCTGGCCGGCGCTGTCGAAGGCCGAGGCGATGACGTCGGCGACGACCTGCTCGGCCAGCGCCGAGGAATCGACGATCATGCCGTTCTGGCCGCCGGTCTCGGCGATCAGCGGGATCGGCTTGCCCTCGGACGAGAGTCGCTCGGCCAACTGCGCCTGAATGCCGCGCGCGACCTCTGTCGAGCCGGTGAACATCACGCCGGCCGTCTCGGCCGCGCCGACCAGCGCCGCGCCGAGGCGCCCGCTGCCGGGCGTGAACTGCAAGGCGCCGCGCGGGACGCCGGCCTCGTGCAGAATCTTCACGCTCTCATGGGCGATAATCGGGGTGACGCCGGCGGGCTTGGCCATCACCGCATTGCCGGCGACGAGCGCCGCCGCGACCTGGCCGGTGAAGATCGCCAGCGGGAAGTTCCACGGGCTGATGCAGACGATCGGGCCCAACGGCGCATGCGCCGGCCCCAGCGTCTTGCGCGCCTGGTCGGCATAGTAGCGCAGGAAGTCGATGGCCTCGCGCACCTCGCTGATGGCGTTGGCGGCCGATTTGCCGGCCTCGCGCATGGCGATGCCCATCAGCGTCTCGATACGGGCCTGCATGATGTCGGCGGCACGATCGAGACAGGCGGCGCGCTCGGCCGGGGGCACGGCGGCCCAGGCCTTGCCGCCCTCGGCAGCGAGACGCGCGATCTTGGCGGCGTCCTCGACCGCAAGCTCGGTGACCTGTCCGACCACGTCCGAATGATCGGCCGGGTTCAGGATCGGGCGCGTCGTGCCCGAGATGGAGTTGTCGGCTAGCAGCGGCACGGCATGCCAGCTCTGACCGACCGTCGCCGCGAGATTGCCGGCAAGCTCGGCCAGCGCCGCCTCGTTGGAGAGGTCGATGCCCTTCGAATTGGCGCGGTCGGCGCCATAGAGGTCGGCCGGCAGCGCGATCTGGTCGTGCAGCATGCCGATGACCGGCATCGCCTCGACGACATCGACGGGATCGGCCACGAGCGAGTCGATCGTAACCTTCGGATCGGAGATGCGGTTCACGAAGGAGGAATTCGCACCGTTCTCGAGCAGGCGCCGCACGAGGTAGGCGAGCAGCGTCTCATGCGTGCCGACCGGCGCATAGATGCGGCAGGGCCGGTCGAGATTGTCTTGGCCGACGACCTCGTCATAAAGCGGCTCGCCCATGCCGTGCAGGCACTGGAACTCGTACTTCCCCACGGCGAAGTCGTCGCCGGCGAGATGATAGATCGTCGCCAGCGTCTGGGCGTTATGCGTCGCGAATTGCGGGAAGATCGCGTCCGGCGCGGCCAAAAGCTTGCGGGCGCAGGCGACATAGGCAACGTCGGTATGGACCTTGCGGGTATAGACCGGGAAATCGGCGAGCCCGTCGACCTGCGCGCGCTTGATCTCGGCATCCCAATAGGCGCCCTTGACGAGGCGCACCATCATGCGCCGGCCGGAGCGGCGGGCGAGATCGATGATCCAGTCGAGCACGAAGGGGCAGCGCTTGCCATAGGCCTGCACCACGAAGCCGAGGCCGTTCCAGCCCTTCAAGCTATCGTCGAAGCTCAGCGCCTCCAACAGGTCGAGCGAGAGCTCCAGCCGATCGGCTTCCTCGGCATCGATATTGAGGCCGATATCGTAGGATTTGGCGATCAGCGCGAGCTCGCGCACTTGCGGCAGCAGCTCCGACATCACCCGGCCGGCCTGCGCGCGACTATAGCGCGGATGCAGCGCCGAGAGCTTGATCGAGATGCCCGGGCCTTCATAGACGCCGCGCCCATTCGCGGCCCGGCCGATGGCGTGGATCGCGTTCTCGTAGTCGCGATAATAGCGGGCGGCGTCGGCGGCGGTCGTCGCGGCCTCGCCGAGCATGTCGTAGGAATAGCGGAAGCCGCGCGCCTCCAGCGGGCGGGCGCGTTTCAACGCCTCGTCGATCGTCTCGCCGGTGACGAACTGCTCGCCCATCATCCGCATCGCCATGTCGACGCCGCGCCGGATCACCGGCTCGCCGGCGCGGGCGATCAGGCGCGTCAGGGCGGCCGCGAGGCTGCGGTCATTGACGGTGGAGGTCAACTTGCCGGTGACCACCAAACCCCAGGTCGCGGCATTGACGAAAAGCGACTTGCCGCCGCCGACATGGGACTTCCAGTCGCCGTCGGCGATCTTGTCGCGGATCAGCGCGTCGCGCGTCGCCGTGTCCGGGATGCGCAGCAGCGCCTCGGCAAGGCACATCAGCGCGACGCCTTCCTGGCTGGAGAGCGAATATTCCTGAACGAGCCCCTCGACGCCGGTGCCCTTGTGCTTGGCCCGCAGCGCCTCGATCAGCTTGCGCCCCGTGCGGGCGATCTCCTGCTTGCTCGCCGGCGCCAGTTTCGCCGCGGCCAGCAAGGGCGGCAAGCATTCGGTCTCGGGCCGGCGATAGGCGGCGGTGATCGCCTGACGCAACGGCGACTGCTCCCGGATCGGCGGGGCGAAGCCCTCGAAAGGCGCCGGGCTGAGGTCGGTGGCGAATGCGGCAGCGGTGGCTTGGCTCATGGCGGTTCCCGGCGGGTTCGAAATGGACGGGCCGGGGGCGAGACCCTCTCCCGTTCTTTGCGCGGGAGCTTATCACGGCCGCGATTCTCACGCGGTCCAATTTTTGCTAACCTGCAGTCCGTTCGGACTTCAGATATGAGATTCACAAATGAAAAAGACCAAGGAAATACCGATCGAAGGCGATCTGGACGCGCTCGACCGCAAGATCCTCGACGTCCTCAGGGAGGATGGGCGGATCTCGATCGCCGAGCTCGGGGCGCGGATCGGCCTGTCGAAGACGCCGTGCCAGATCCGCTTTCGCCGGCTGATCGATGATGGCTACATCGAAGGCTTCCGGGCAACACTCAATCCGGCGAAGCTCAAGCTCGATCACATCGCCTTCGCCGAGGTGAAGCTGTCCGACACCACGGAAAAGGCGCTGAGCAAATTCAACGAAGAGGTCAAGAAGATCCGCGAGGTCGAAGAGTGCCACATGATCGCCGGGCGCTTCGACTATCTCCTGAAAATCCGCACGCCGGATATCAGGCGCTACCGCGCCGTGCTGGGCGAGAAGATCTCGAACCTGCCCCATGTCGCGAACACCTCGACCAATGTCGCCATGGAGACGGTCAAGGAGACCTGGTGAGCGGTGCCCTACGGCTCGACATGCAGCGCCCGGCCGGCGAACCAGCCATTGACCGCGGTGCCCGCTCCCAGCAGGACGAAGAGCACCGCGCTCCAGGCGAAACTGCCGGTCCAGCCATGGATCAGCCCGACGACGAGCGGGCCGATGGCGGCGAGCAGATAGCCGACGCATTGCGCCATGCTGGAAAGCTGGGCCGCGACATGCGCGTCGCGGGCGCGCAGGACGATCACGGTCAGCGCGACCGCGATCAGGCCGCCTTGCCCCATGCCCTGCAACACCGCCCAGAACCAGACCGACCAGAGCGGCGCGAACAGGAGACCGAGGAGAGCCACGACGGCCAATGCGCTGAGCGCGACATTGATCGCCCGTTGATCCCGGCCGCGCACGGCGATATGCGGCGCGACCAGGCAGGCAGCGGCCTGCATCATTACCGACACCGAGACGATCGCCCCGGCCGTGACGCCGTCCAGCCCGCGCTCGCGCAGGATCGGCACCAGCCAGCCGAATACGCAATAGGCCAGCGCCGACTGCAGCCCCATGAACAAGGTGACGTGCCAGGCCAGCCTGTTCCGCCACAGGCCCTGCACGTTCGGGCGGGTCCCCGCCGCCTGGAAGCGGTTCGAAAGCACCTGCGGCAGCCAGAGCAGGCCCGCCAGCAAGGCGGGAAGCGCCCAGACCGCCAGCGCCCCGCCCAGCGACAGACCGAACGACTGCTTGATCGGCAAGGTCAGGCCGGCAGCGCCGGCCGCCCCCGCGCAGAGCGCCATCGTGTACCAGCCCGTCATCAGCGCGGCCCGATCGGGAAAGTCGCGCTTCACGACGCCCGGCAGCAGCACGTTGCCGATGGCGATGCTGGCGCCGGCCAAGGCCGTGCCCAGGAAGAGCAGTGGAACCGATGCGAAGCCGCGTAGCGCGGTGCCGCAGGCAAGCAGAAGCACGGCGGCAAGCAAGGTCCGCTCGGTGCCGATCCAGCGCGACAGGCGCGGCGCCAGGGGCGAGAACAAGCCGAGGCAGACCACGGGAAGCGTCGTCAGGACGCTGGCGCCCAGCGAGGAAAGGCCGAGCGTGCCCGATATCTCCGGCAGCAGGGTCGAAGCGCTGGAAAATACCGGCCGCAGATTGAACGCGATGAGCACGAGGCTGGCACCGAGGAGAAATCGCGAGAGAGCGGTCGAGGTTGCGCCCGGGGCAATGGCGGCTGGCTGGCTCAAGACATCAGTGCCTTGTCGAGCGCGCTCAGGACGGGCGCCATGAATCGGCGCACGGCCGCGTCAGCCCGGTCGGGATCGCCGGTTTCGATGGCGTCCACGATCGCGCGATGCGCCGCCATGTCGGGCTCGGGCAGGTCGTCTTCCAGCGTCGCCGCGATCGTTTCCGCGATCAGCCGCGAAGAGAAATCGTATAATCCCATCAGCACGCTGTTGCGGGACGTGTCGATCACCGCCCGGTGGAAGGCGAAATCGCGGGCAACGAAAGCGGTCTTTTCACCGCCGGCATAGTCTCCACGCTCCGCCAGCAAGGCGCGAAGCCGGGCGACATCGACCGGGGCACAACGGAGTGCCGCAAGTCGCGCCGCCTCGACATCGAGCGCCAGCCGCGCCTCGAACTGCTCCCGAAGGCCGGCGCGCTTCGCCGTGGCGAGCGACAGGCTCGTGCCGGTTGCCGACAGCACATAGGTGCCGGAACCCTGCCGCGTTTCCAAGATGCCCTGGGACGCGAGAACTCGCACCGCCTCGCGCACGGTGCCGCGGCTGACCGCAAGCGCACTCGACAGGGCCGCCTCGTTCGGCAGCTTCTCGCCGATGCCCCAGCGCCGCGCGAGGATTTCGCCGCGGATGGCTTCGGCAGCATTTTCGGCCAGGCTCGGCCTGTTCAGCGCACGCATCGTAATTCACCAAGTCATCGGATGACCCAGTGAATATCGCATCGCACCTGCCACGTCAAAGCTTGCCGGTTCGACGCAGCGGGAGCAGCGGAGCCTGGTTCAGACCCCAACGGCAATCGCAGCGACAACACGATCGCAGCCGTCGTGTCAGCGCGAAAACAGGCCCGGCCAATAATGCCCATCCGGGGTGGGGCGCTTGCCGAAGATGGCCTGGCCGACGCGAACGACCGACGCGCCTTCCGCGATCGCTTCCTCGAAATCGCCGGTCATGCCCATCGACAATTCGGTCAGGCCGGGATGGAGCCGCGCTGCTTCGTCACGCAACGATCGCAAGAGGGCGAAGCAGGGCCGCACCTTGGCCATGTCGGCGCTGAAGAGCGCCAGCGTCATCAGGCCGCGCGGCCGCAGGCGCGGAAACCGATGCAACGTCTCGACGAAGGGCAGGAGTGCATCCGGGTGCAGGCCGAACTTGCTGTCCTCGCCCGACGTGTTCACCTGCACGAAGACGTCGAGAAAACGGCCCTCCCGCTCCAGCCGCGCGTTCAGCAGATCGGCCAGCCGCAAGCTGTCGAGCGCATGGAACTCCCGCGCGAACTGGGTCAGGTACTTGACCTTGTTGGTCTGGAGATGCCCGACGATGCTCCAGTCGATGGCGAGATCGGCCAGCGCCTCGCGCTTCGACATCGCCTCCTGGATCTTGTTCTCGCCGAAGGCGCGAATTCCGGCCTCATGGGCGAGCCGCAGGATCGGAGCCGGCACCGTCTTGGTGATCGGCAGCAGCCGCACCGAGGCGCGCTCCCGCCCGGCCCGCTGGCAGGCTCGCGCGATGCGCTCCTCGACCGCCGCCAGGTTGGCGCGGAAGAACGCCACGGGGTCGGCCGTGAATCGCTGGATATCCTCGGCAGGCAACGAACTCTCGCCTAGCCCGGACCAGGCTCCCGCCTCCGTCATGCCACCGTCCAACACAGCCTCCTGGCCTCGCTCAGCCCTTGGAATGTCCTTCGCATAGCGTCATGCTGGCCTATCAAGAACAGCCAGTTGATGAGAGTTGCAGTGGTCCAGCAGAATGGCCATCAAGCCCGGCCTCGCCCCTTGGGTGCGCGCGGAATTTACGAGGCTCTGCGAGATCAGATCGTGGCCGGCGTGTTCGGGGTCGATGGTTCCTTGCCGTCCTCGCGCATGCTGGCCGAGGAGCTCGGCGTCTCCAGGACGACCGTGACGGTCGCATTCGAGCAGTTGCTGGCTGAAGGGTTCATCACCGTCCGGCAGGGCGCGAAGCCGCGCGTCGCCGCAGCCGTCATCGGCCGGGACCTTCGCGCCGGCACGCCAAGCCAGGCCGGCGCGGTCCGCCTGTCAGCCTATGGCGAGCGCATCCGCGGCATTCCCGCCTGGCGCGACGATGCCGCGAGCCCACTCGTCGCCGACTTCCGCTACGGGGTTCTCGCGCCGTCCGACTTTCCGGCGGGGATCTGGAAACGCGCGATGAACGCCGCCATGGCGCGGCGCCCCGACCGGCTCTCCTATGACGATCCGCGCGGCCTCAAGCGCCTGCGCATGGCCTTGCAGGGCTACCTCTGGCGCGCCCGGACACTGCGTTGCGAACTGGACCAGATCATCGTCGTCAGCGGTTCGCAGCAGGGCCTCGACCTCTGCGCCAGGCTCTTCCTCGATCCCGCCGATCGCTTCGTGATCGAGGACCCCTGCTATGTCATGGCCCGGCGCACCTTCGCAGGCACCGGGGCTTGCCCGGTCCCCATCGCCGTGGATCGCGACGGGCTGCAGACCGAGCTGCTGGCCGGCGTCGCGGCGCGGCTCGCCTATGTCACGCCCTCGCACCAGTTTCCGCTGGGCGGCGTGCTACCTGTCGCGCGGCGACGCCAGTTGCTCGACTGGGCCCGGCAGAACGACGCCTATGTGATCGAGGACGATTACGACAGCGAATACCGCTACGACATCAATCCGATCCCGCCCCTGCACGGGCTGGGTGACAGCGACAACGTCGTCTACCTCGGAACCATCTCCAAGACGCTCTCGCCGACATTGCGCATCGGCTATCTCGTCGTCCCGCCCGGGCTCCAGCAGGTCTTCGCGACGGCCAAGCAATTGATCGACCGGCACTCGCCCCTCGCCGAGCAGGAGGCCCTGGCGTCCCTCATCGAGAGCGGGGCGTATGAAAGCCATGTGCGGCGGGCCCGCCGCCTCAACGGCGAACGCCGTCAGGCACTGCTGAACGTGCTGCACCTCGCCTTCGGCGACAGGATCAGCGTCGAGGGTGCCAATGCCGGGTTGCACGTCCTCGTGCGCTTCACCGACCTGCCGCAATCCCTGGAAGCCGCCCTGATCGATGAAGCGCGCCGGGTCGGGGTCGGCGTGCACTCCGCGGCACCGCTCTATGATCCGGCGATGACGGAAGCCCGGCGGGACCGGATCAGCCTCGTCATGGGCTATTCCGCCCTGGACGCGCGCCAGATCGAGCGCGGCGTGCAGCTCCTGGCGCAGGCCGTCGCGCGCGTTTTGTCCTGAGATGTGGATGGAAGACCCTGGTGGGGCCTACCGGACATCCTTCGCCGTCAAGCGCGGCCAGTTCCCGTCGCCGCGCGCGATATAGGTCTTCGTCCGCCCGAGCCAGGTCTTCTGCACGCCGAGATCGTAGTTGAGATAGAGCCGGCCCTCGACGATCGACCAGGCTTCCGGCTCGATCTTGACGAGATAGCCGCGCGAGGTGCCGTATGCGCAGAAGCCACCATAGGCCGGCAGGTAGCGCTCCGGATCGGCCTCGAACAGCGCCTTGTGCTCGGCGCTGGCGAAATGCCAGGTCGCGCCGCCGTGCCGGACCGAGAATTCCGGCTTGCCGAGCCGCGGACCCCCGTCGCGAAAATACGCGACGGGATCGTAGCCGCGGATCGCGAGGCCATCGGCCGAGCCCAGCGTGTTGACCGGGCGTGGTGCCTCCGCCTTGGCCCCGCCCCCCGCCAGCGCTGCGGCGGCGAGACCGATGAAGACGCGTCGATCGAGCATGGGCTTTACTTCCCGCGCGCTTCCAGCGCCTCGAAGACATAGGCTGCGAGGTAGCCGTAGATCGCATGGCCGATGAGGCTCATGAAGGACAGGCGCGGCACGTCGTTCAGCAGGAAATGCTGCCCGGCCAGAGGTGCGAAAAAGCCGAGCGCGATGAAATAGGTGATCACGCCCCAGATCCAGCCGTCGGCCGGCATGCCGAAGCTCTTCACCCAGCGCGTCAGCCCCCAATAGCCGAGAGGATAGAACAGGAAGCCGGTGGTGAAATGCAGCAGCTTGGCGGTCGGCGTCGAGATCGTCAGGCCGAGCTGATGGTAGAAGAGCGACTTCACCAGCTCCGGCGGCTCCAGCGGATATTCGGCGAACCAGGCGGTCGGCACGGCCGAGAACAACTCCCAGAAGCCGAGGCCGGCAAAGCCGCCGAGCGCAAGATTGATCACGGTGCGGGTCGAGGGCAGCGCGAAGCTGCGGGTCATGGTTGCGGTGGTCATGGCAGCGGTCCTTTCCGGATGTCAGTGGGCGATGGCGAGCGGGGTGGAAGCGATGGCGAGCGCAGCGAGCCGTCCGGCGCCGCGACCGCGCAATTGCGCCAGCCGGCGGGCGGCGAAGAGATTGGAGCCGCCGCGCCGCCGCAGCCGTTCGCCGAGAATCTCGGCGGCGCGTTCATGCTCGCCGGCCCGGATCAGGCTCTCGGCATAGGCTTGCTCAAACAGGTCGCGCTGGGCATGGCTGCCGCCGATCGCGATCAAGCCGTTGCGGGCCGAGCCGAGCAGGCGGGCGGCCTCGTCATAGTCGCCCTCGTGGAAGGCGATCAGCCCGAAGGCGGCGAAAGCGCCGCTGCGGGCGGCGGCGCGCCGCTCGATGCTGGGATGAGCCTTGGCATCCTCGATCAGGCCGCGGGCGATGGCCTCGGCCCCATCGCCATGGCCGGCGCCGAGCAGGGACAGGGCATAGTGCAGATCGGCGAAGACGAGACGGCCGTCTTGGACGCGCCCTTCGGCCCTGGCGGCAAGCTCTTCCCAGCGCTCGCCGACATCGACGCCGGCATAGTCGAGCCGCGCCAGCAGCGAAGCGCCGTTGGCGATGTCGCGGTAATCGTCGGTCGGTTCGGACCTGATCTCCTCGTCATAGAGCCGCAGCACCTCGCCGGTCTCGCCGCGCTCCAGCCGGAACAGCGCGAGGTGCCAGAAGATGTGGAAGCGCAGGTTGTTGGCATGGGCGATGTCGCGCCCGTCGCCAAGCCAGGCGATGCCTTCCTCAGCCCGGCCGGTCATCTCCAGCACATGGGCGACGGCATGGCGGCCCCAGGCGTCGCGCGGGCTCAGGGCCACGGCCCGGCGGCCGACACGCTCGGCCTGCGCATAGAAACCGCGCTCCTCCAGCGCGAAGGCATGGCAGCCATGGACGAAGCCGGCGAGCGGATGGCTCTCGCCGAAGCCCGGCGCGAAGCGGTTGAGCGTCGCCAGCATCTCGGCCTGGTCGCCGAGCATGAAGCGCAGGCCATGCGAAAGCTTGAGCGCCAGCACGTCGAAGGGATGGGCGAGGAGGATCCCCTCCAATCGCTCGGCGGCCCGCCGCGGCTGATCATCGAGCCAGAGCGCCAAGGCTTCGACGATCATCGCCTCGCGCCGCGTCACCGGCCGCAGCAGCGTCGCCATGCGCGCCTTGGCGAGGCAATCGCGAGCCGGGGCGACGAGCTCTGCGCGGGCCAGCGAGAGCAGCATCAGCCCCTTGGCGGCATGGGCCAGCGCGAAGTCGGGATCGGCGGCGAGCGCCCGGGCGAGATGCTCGGGCGTCGCGGCGGCATGGGCCAGCAGCGCCTCGAGCATGTCGTTCCAGGCGAGGCGCGCTGCATCGCTGGAGGCGGTGATCGGGTCGCCGGAGAGATCGTGATGAACGGCGTAAGACATGGGCTGCTCCATTGCCGCGCCGTGAAGGGCGCTTGTCAGGGAGTTCGCAACGGCTCGATCAAGCGGCGTTCAACTCGCTTCACGGACCCGTGTTGTCAGCGGAGCACTCGCGGGCGGCGCGCCCTGCGCCGCGATCGCGGGCTTGCGCGCCGCGCCGGCCCAGGGCGCGCTCTTGAACCAACCGACCACGCATGCGGTGGCGAGGATCAGCACGAAGCCCGCGAGATTGAGCAGAGCCACCACGACCTCGCCGCGCCCGGCCATGTCGGCGATCGTGCCCAGGAGCCGCGCCAGCACAACGCTTGCCAGGAAGCAGGCGAGCGACTGCCGCCCGATCAGGATGAGCAGATGGCCTGCGCCGCGATCAAGCCGGTCCCGCCAGGGCTCGATCAGGCTCAGCGCGAGATAGGCGAGCGCCAGGAAGTGCAGCACGCGCAGGATATGCAGATCGGTCTTCTCGCTGGCGGGGATGACGAGATCACGGACCGCCTGCGCCGGAGGCCAGTGCTCCAGGATGCCCCAGAAGGACAGCGGCACCGAGAGCACGAGGAAGAGCGCGGCTCCGATCATCAATCGCCGGTCACCAAGCGCGGGTACCGGCAGCCATTTCATGGCGATGAAGAAGCCGATGAAGAAGATGAACTGCCAGGCGAAGGGATTGAGGAACCAGCCGGCGCCGGTCCAGGGATTGCCCGACAGGTTGAGGCCGCTCGCCCAGACGGCCGCATAGAGCGTTCCTGCGATCAGGAAGGGCAAGACGGCATGGAGCCGGCGCGCCAGCATCATCACCGGCACGAGCGCCAGGATGACGAGATACATCGGCAGGATGTCGAGATAGTCGGGCTGCCAGCTCAGCGTGGCCAGGCCGAGCAGGGCATTCTCGGGATCGGCGAGCAGCGGCTGGAATTGCTGCGCGAGCACGGCAAGGCCGAAGACCCGGTCGAGCGCGGCGGCGAGCGCGATCAGCGCCAGGACGAGGCCGATCTGCGCCCAATAGACCTGCCAGATCCGGTAGGCGATGCGCGCGGTCCCGAGCCACGGCCCGCGACGCGTGAACACGCTGCCGAAGGCGAGCGCGCTGGCGATGCCGGAGCAGAAGACGAAGAGCTCGGCGCCGGATGAAAAACCGAAGCGCGCGGGAATCCAGGCGTTCCAGCTGTTCTCCGGCAGATGCGCCACGAAGATGATCAGCATCGTCAGGCCGCGAAAAAGGTCGAGCCGCTCGTCGCGGGGGCGCTTCGCAGGGGTGGTGGACGCTGCGTCCATCAGAACGCTCCCTCGTAGCTGGAAGCATCGATGCGGCAGGCGAGTACGGTGAAACCACTCCGCCGGAAGGCCGCTTCCGCCTCGCGTGCCAGCGTGTAGCAGTCGGCGATCATGGCACCATGCCCGCCCATCGCACGGGCGACGGCGGCAAAATCGGTCTCGCCGATATCGACACCGGCGCGGGCCAGGCCGAGCTGGCGCTGCTTCAGCGCGATCAGCCCGAGCGCCTGATCCACGAGCACGACGACGATCACCGGCAGGTCGAGATCGCGCAGCGTCGCCAGCTCGCCCAGCACCATCTCGAGCCCGGCATCGCCGACGAAACACAAGGTCGGCCGGCCGGAGCCGAGCGCCGCGCCCGTCGCCAGCGGCAGGGCACAGCCCATGGTGCAGAGCCCGCTCGACTGCAGCAGGCGGCGCGGCCCGTCGCAGGCCCACATCTGGCTGAGCAGGATGCGATGCGCGCCGGAATCGGCGGTCGCGATCGTGCCGGCCGGCGCAATGCGGCGCAGCGTCTCGAAGACGGCATGCGGCCCCCATGCGCCGGGACCGGCAAAGGCGGCGCGGAGCGCTTCGCGGACCACCGCAGGCTCGCCGCCCGGCCAGTCTGTCTTCGTCGCCTGTCCTTCCGAGAGCTTCGTCAGCGTCATGGCGACATCGCCTTCCAGCAGCAGGCTGGAAGAGTGCATGCCGTGCTGGACCGGCTCCGCGACGATGTCGATGACGGGCTTGCCGGCGGGCCAGGGGGTCCGCCAACCCTGGCGCATCTCGATCGGGTCATAGCCGGCGAGCACGATCAGGTCGGCCGCCTCGATCAGCGGGCGGACGAGCGCGTCGGCCTTGGGCGAGAGGCCGACGGCCCCGATCACGCGCGGATCGCCCTCCGGCACCAACCCCTTGGCCTTGTAGGTGGTGAGCAGCGGCGCACCGGTCCGGGTCAGGAACCCGTCCAGCGCAGCCGCTCCGCTCTCTTGAGCGACGAGATCGAGCCCCGCGATCACCAGAGGACGCTGCGCAGAGGCGATCAGCGCTTGTGCTTCCCGAAGATCGGCCGGGATGCAAGGCGCCGCGGCGGGCATGGCTGGTGCTGCGCGCCTGGCGGTGCGGGCTTCGGCGACCGAGATCGGCAGGTCGATATGGACCGGGCCCGGCCTCCCGCGCCGGGCTATGGCGATGGCCTTGGCGACGACGACATCCTCCGTGCCAATAGCGGCACGGAAGCTCGCCTTGACCAGCGGTCGCAGCACAGCCTGATGGTCGAAGACCTGATGCGTGTAGCTCTCGGCCAAGGCCTGGTCGACGCAGCCGGCCACGAAGATCAGCGGCACGCGGTCCTGCTGCGCGTTGGCGACGACATTGACCGCATTGGCGACACCGGGACCGAGCGTCGCGACCAGAACGGGCAGCGCGCCGGTCGCATGCCAGAGCCCTTCCGCCATGAAGCCGGCCGCGTTCTCGTGCCGCGCGAGTTCGAAGCGGATCCCGGCGCTTTCGAGCGCATCGACCAAGGCCAGCACTTCGCCGCCGGGGATGCCGAAAGCGTGGGTCGCACCAGCCGCTGCGAGTTGGGCTGCCAGGAGATCGGCGCCGGTCACGAAGCCCGCCGGATCGGCTCCAGCCGGCTCCGCGGCCGCTATCCGTTCGTGACGCATCGTCTCTCTCCACTTCGCCGCTGCAGCGGCTATGCGGGTGAAATCGCGCGGGAGCCCGGTTTGGTTACACGATCACGGAGACGTGAGACCGACGGCCGAAGCGGGCGTCGGCATGGTCAGCCGCCAGGCGCGTTCGACCCAGGCCGCATCAGCGATATGCCCGCCAGCATGCAGACAGAGTTCCAGCCGCGCCGTGCCGGCGCAACCGGTCGCAACCCGACAGGCCAGGCCTTCCGGCGCAGGAGCGGCGCGCGCAGCGTCCGCCAAGCCTGCGGTACAGCCGCCCGGCGCGAAAACCGCGAGGCTTTTGAAGACATCGCCCTGCCTGGAGCCCTGGCGCAGGCTGCGGCCGGCGAGCGGCACCGTCATATCGCTCGTGCCATGGACATGGATCAGCGGCGGGCGCGGGCCGTCGCAGCTTTCCGGCAAAGGCTCCCAGAAGGCGCCGGCGATCGGCGCGAAGGCTGCAAAGCGCCGGGGCATCCGGCAGGCGAGATACCAGACCATCGAACCGCCCTGCGAAAAACCACTGGCGAGGATGCGGCCGGGATCGACGGGAAAGCGCGCGATCACATCGTCGAGCACCTGTCCGACGAAGACGAATTCATCGCGATGACGGGCAGGCGAGCCGGGATAGGACCAGGATCGGCCGGCGCCATCCGGCGCGATCAGCGCGACCCCGAGCCGCCGTGCAACCGCCACGAGAGCGGAATCGGCGATCACCTCCTCGGCCGAACCCTGATAGCCGTGGAAATAGATGATCGCGCCGACCTTGCGCCCTGCCGGCGCCTGCGGCGGCAGCACGATGCGGTAACCCCCGCTCGCCACGCTGCAGCCGGTATCCGCCGGGCAGGCATCGCGGGACTGGACAGGGGTTGGCGTCTGCGCGGTGGCCGACGCCGCCAGGACGAAACCGGCCAGCGCACCGGCGAGCCCTAGCCTCGATGCCATGTGCGATCTCTCCGCTGCTTCGGTGAAGCCTGCCCCTGCGCGCGAGCGTAGCCGGGGCGAGCCGGCGCTTCATCTCGGCATCGCGGACTTGTGAGCCGGCTGCCGCCATGCAACGGAATTGCGTTACGAATCCCCCTGCGAACAAGCGCAAGACGTGTCGCTGCAAGAGCTCGAAACCCAGCTCCGACCGCTCTTCCTCGCGGCCCTTGCCGGCGATGCCGCAGCCTATCGTCTGTTCCTCGATACGATCAGCGTGCGCCTGCGCGGCTATCTCAGCCAGATGCTGGCCCGTGCCGGCCGGACCGAGGCGAGCGAGGCCGAGGACGTCCTGCAGGAAACCCTGTTGGCGCTGCACCTTTCGCGCCATACCTATGATGCCGTGAGCCCGGTGACGGCCTGGGCCCATGCGATCGCGCGCTACAAGCTGGTCGACCATCTGCGCCGTTCCGGCCGCCATGCCGGCGCGCTACCGCTCGACGACGAGGCGCATCGATTGGCAGGCCCCGCGGAAGGCGCCGCGGCAGAGGCAAGGCTCGATCTCGCGCGCGCTCTGGACGCTTTGCCGGAGCGCACGCGGCGCCTGATCGATCAGGTCAAGCTCCAGGGCGCCAGCGTCGCCGACGCCGCCATGGCTGCCGGGATGACGGAGACGGCGGCCAAGGTCGCGATCCATCGCGGCCTTCGGGTCATGGCACAATTCCTCTCGAAACGGAGGAGGCAACCATGACGGGATGTATGAGGCATCGGTCCGCCGTAACCTTTCGCCGGCTCCGCGCGAATTCCCCTTGAACCGGACAATCTTCGAAGATCGAACATGCAGACCGACGATTTGATCTCCCTGATGAGCATGGACGACCGGCCGGTCGATACCGGCTGGCTGCGCCGTGCGACCTGGCTCGCGGCGTTCGCAGCGCTCGCGGCGACGGCCGGGCTCGTCCTGCTGACGCTCGGAACTAGGCCGGACCTCGCAAGCGCCTGGACGACGCTGCCGGTCATCGCCAAGGCCGCCTTCGGCGCCAGCATCGCAGCCATCGCGCTGGTGTTGTTCCAGAACAGCCTGCGCCCAGGCCTGAAGCCGGCGCGGCGCCTGCCGTTCATTGCGCTCCCGCTGCTGGCCGCCGCGGGTTGGGCCCTGCTGACGCTGGCGCAGGCGCCGGCCGAGCAGTGGCAGGCCCTGATCTTCGGCCGCTATTGGCGAGGCTGCCTGATCGCGGTACCGCTCTATGCGCTGCTTCCGCTCGTCGTGCTGCTGTTGCTGGCACGGCGCGGCGCACCGGTCGACCGCAGCTTGACCGGGGCTTGCGCCGGCCTCGCCTCCGCCGGGCTCGCCACGATCGCCTACAGCC
>NZ_JAELTI010000067.1 GCF_016428755.1 Allobosea sp. ASV33 | reverse complement strand
GATCCCCGGCGCTTCGGCTATGCGATGCGCTCGATCGGCACCGGCGGCGAGACGCTCGGCGCCGATATGCTCGACTGGAGCCGCGAGACCTTCGGCTTCCCGGTCAACGAGTTCTACGGCCAGACCGAGGCGAACCTGCTCGTCGCCAATTGCGCGAGCCTCTACCCGGTGAAACCCGGCTCGATGGGCCGCGCCGTGCCCGGCCACCGGGTCGCAGTGATCTCCCCCGAGGGTCGCGAGTTGCCTGATGGCGAGCAGGGGTTGATCGCGGTCGCGCGGCCCGATCCGGTGATGATGCTGGAATACTGGAACCAGCCCGAAGCCACGGCGGCGAAATTCATCGGCGACTGGCTCGTCACCGGCGATAGCGGCGCGCGCGACGAGGAGGGCTATTTCTGGTTCCAGGGCCGCGACGACGACATCATCTCCTCGGGCTCCTACCGCATCGGCCCCGGCGATATCGAGGACTGCATCATCCGCCATCCCGCCGTGCTGATGGTCGCGGTCATCGGCGTCCCCGATCCCGTCCGCACCGAGATCGTCAAGGCCTTCGTCCTGCCGAAACCGGATGTCACGCCAACGGCGGACCTGGCGATCGAAATCCAGGCCTTCGTGCGCGACCGGCTGGCGGCCTATCAGTACCCGCGCGAGGTCGAGTTCGTAACGGAACTGCCGCTGACTGCGACCGGCAAGATCATGCGCAAGGATCTGCGGAATCGCGAAATCGAGAAGCAGCGGGGCGGGTAACGCCAGCCGTCATGCTCGGGCTTGACCCGAGCATCTCAGGACCAGACGGCGCCTCTTCTCGGAAGAGATTCTCGGGTCTGCGCTTCGCTTCGCCCGAGAATGACGCGGTGGTTCACACCGCCTCCAGCACCAGTTCAAAGGTCATCAGCACCGGGTTGTCGCCCCGAACCAACCGCCCGCTCGCCAGCGCGCCGCTATAGTCGACCAGCGCGACCTCGATCGCCGCCTCAAATCCGCCAGTACCAGACGCGATCCGCCCTTCCGTGATCGCAACCTCCGTCGCGAAATTCTCGACCACCCCGCCATCGACGAACCGCGCGCCAATGGTCGAGCCGACCCCGCCACGGATCACGGCCTCGCGGATGCCGCGCTCTGCGCAGAACGCTTCCAGAGCTCCGCAGAAATCGACATTCGGCTTCACGCGCAACGCGAAGAAGCGCCCATCCCCGGCGCCGCCGGATACAGCCGCCACCGGCCCGAACAGCTTGAAATGGGTCTCGCTATCCGGCTCGGCCGTGAAAGCCGCGCCATCGAGTCCGGTAGCCTGAAGCGTGATCGTCTCGGCGACCGTCGTCTCATCCGGCAGGATATGCCCGCCGCTGCGCTTGCCGTCTCCCTCCACCCAGAGCGCATGCGCGTGGAAGAACGGCGCCCCATCGCGCTGGCCGAATGTCATCGCGCCGACCTCGATCCGCGCCCCGCGCTCCGGCCGGAAGGTCTCGCTGTAGAAGGCCGCATGCTCCGGCGTCTTCGACAAAGCCGGCATCACATAGGCGAAAGGCGCGAGCTTGAGGCCATCAAGCATCACCACGCCTGAGACGAAACCCGCGGCCGCAAAGCCGCTTCTGACAGCCTCCAGCATCGGCACACCGCCAGGCAGCGTCAGCGAGAACGCCCGCCCACGGCATTCCACCCACTGGATGCGCTCGGGCGTGCCTGTGCCGGGCTGCTCGATCCGCCTCACGACGCCTTCCCCTTCAGGAAGTCGAGCTCGCCGCGCTTCTCCAGTTCGTCCTTGACGAGGCGCTTCGGCACCTTGCCATAGCCCGATTTCGGCAAGGCATCCCAGAACAGGAAGCGCTTCGGCATCTTGTAGCGGGCGATCTTGGGCGACAGGAAATCCGCGATTTCGCCTTCGGTCGCGTGCTGGCCGGGCCGGTTGACGCAGACCGCGATGCCGATCTCGCCCCAGATCGGGTCGGGCACGCCGAGCACGGCGACTTCGGCGATCGCCGGATGGGTCAGGATCTTCTCCTCGATCTCGCGCGGATAGATGTTCGAGCCGCCGGAGATGTACATGTCCGAGGCCCGGCCGGTGATGTAGACGAAGCCCTGTTCGTCCATATGGCCGAGGTCGCCGGTGCGGAACCAGCCGTTGCGGAACGACTTCGCATTGGCTTCCGGGTTGTCGTAATAGCCGGCGAAGACGGCCGGCCCGATCACGCAGATCTCGCCCTGCACGCCGGGCTCGACCTCCCGGCCCGCCTCGTCCTGGATCTGCACCTGCATGCCCGTGCGCTCGAAGCCGCAGGTGCCGACGCGGGCATTCGGCCCGTCCTCGGCCTCGTGCAGGGCCGGCGGCAGCACGGTGATGTTGCCGGTGACCTCGCCCAGCCCGAAATACTGCACGATCACCTTGCCGAGCTTCTTCAGCGCCGCCTTCTGGTCCTCGCGATACATCGGCGCGCCCGCATAGATGATGTGGCGCAGGCTGGAATGATCATGCTGGTCCACGGCCGGATGCTCGACCAGCATCTTCAGGATCGTCGGCACGGTGAAGATGTTGCTGATCCGGTGCTTCGCGATCAGCCGGTAGGCCTCGTCGATATCGAAACGCTCGGTCGGCAGCAGGATCGAGGTCGCGCCCCGCGCCGAGATCATCAGTTGGTGCACCCCCGCGCCATGCGAGAGCGGCGCCACCACCAGTGAGGCATCCTTCTCGGTCGAGCCCGGCACGAGATCGCAGAGATGGTTGGTGATCACGAAGCCCATCTGGCCATGGGTCAGCACGGCGGCCTTGGAGCGCCCGGTCGTGCCGGAGGTGAAGAAGAACCAGCAGGGATCGTCATGCTGGACCGCGACATTCTCGACCTTTTCGCCGCGATGGCGCGCGATCACCGCACCGACCTCGTCCTCGCCGAACGCGCCCTCTCCGATCCGCCAGGTGAACTCCGGCGCCGGGCTCGCAGCCGCGACGGCCGCGGCATGCTCCGGGAAATCGCCATGGCAGAGGAAGCCCTTCGCGCCGGAAGCCGTGGCGAGATAGGCGACCTCGTCCGGCAGCAGGCGGAAATTGGTGGGCACCCAGACGGCGCCGAGCCGGAACGTCGCGAACATCGAGACGAACATCGCGTCGCAATTCTTGGAATGGACGAGCAAGCGGTCGCCCTTGCCGATGCCGCGCGCCTTCAGACCCGCGGCAAGCGCCGAGACCTGCACATCGATCTCGGCCCAGTCGAGTGTCTTCTCGCCCCAGATGAAGGCGGGATGCCGGGCCAAGCGCCGTGCATTCTGCGTCGCGATATGGGCGAGGTTCATCACGCGCCGGGTCATCGGCACGACGCCCCCGGTCGGGGCGGCTGTTGCAGAGCTCATCTTGCGGCTCTCCCTGTCTCGATGGATCGCGGCATAGCGGCCGCCATGGGCCTGCCGGCCCGTTTGGATACGAACATCTCGGCCAGGAGCGCTTCCATGCGCTCGGCCTCGCGCGCCAGCGGCACGGCAAGCTCCGCCTGTCGGCCTGGCGCCATGCGGCTGTCGATCGCGGCGATGGACAGCGCGCCCGCGACCCGCCCGTCCGGATAACGGAAGGCCCGGCCGATGCCCCAGGAACTGGCGACGAGCCGGCCGGGATTGAGCGAGAAGCCGCGCGCGCGCGTCTCGGCGATATCGACCCGCAAGGCATCCGGCGCGAAGCCGGGATAGCGCGCCAGCAGCACGGCTTCATTGGCCACGATCACCCGGTCCACATCATCGTCGGGCAGCGCCGCCAGCATGGCGAGCGAGCCGGCGCCGACGCCGAGCGGATGCTGATCGCCGGCCTGCAAGGCATGGGTCCGCACCGGATAGGTTCCCTCCTCCCGATGCAGGCAGATCGCGTAATTTTCGCGCCGGACGGTCAGGAAGCTCGTGTCCTGCGTTTCCGCCGACAACCGGCGCAGGCCGTCCATCGCGATTTCGAGCAGGCCGTGGCGCCGCGCCGCCAGCACGCCGAGCACGAAGGCCTCTTCGCCCAGGCAATAGCGCCGCGTCTGCGGCTCCTGCTCGACCAGGCCCGCGCGCATCAAGGCCAGCAGCAAGCGCCGCGTCGTCGGCTTGTTGAGCCCGCTGCCGGAGACGATCTCGCCGAGCGGCAAGCCTTCGGCCGGCTCCCGCCCGATCAGCGAGAGCAGCCCGAGCGCCCGGTCGACGCTCTGCGAGCCGGACAGGCCGGCTTCGGGCGCGGAATTCTGCGGCAAGCGCTCCTCCAGGTAGTCCATGATATGGACCTTATTCTTGTATCCCAACCCTAGATGGGCGCTTTGCGGATTGCAATGCCGCACCCCTCGTGTAATCTGCCGGCCGTCCCGCTGCCTGGCTATTCACAGTGTGGACCACAATCGACGCCGGCGACACACAAGATCGGCGCGAAGGGAGGAACCGAACGATGGCCCCCAGGGCATCCCATAGTGCAGGCGCATTGCGCCTTGCGACCGGCATCTGAGGCCGGCGCATGAGCGATATCGCCGATACCCTGACGATTCCCGAGAACCTGAGCGAGAACGCGGATGCGCGCCCGGGCTCCGCCATCATGCGCCCGGTCGAGATGGTGGCGGCCGCGCTGGTCGCCTTCATCATCGGCGTGCTGCTGCTCGGCGTCGTCTCGCGCTATGTCTTCGCGCTGCCCTTCGTCTGGGTCGACGAGGTCGCCTCGATCGCCTTCATCTGGCTCGCGATGCTCGGCGCCGCCATCGCCGTCGACCGCAACGAACATCTGCGCCTGACGCTCTTCGTCGGCATGATGCCCCCGCGCCTGCGCGAGTTCACCGAGACGCTGGCGCTGACCGCCGTCGCCGCCTTCCTGGCCGCGATGGTCGATCCGGCCATCGAATATGCGGTGGAGGAGAGCTACGTCACCTCGGCCGCGCTCAATATCCCCGTGAGCTGGCGCGTCTCGGCCATCGCCGTCGGCATCGTGCTGATGGGGCTGTTGACCCTGCGCTATCTCTTCAGGACGGCGCGCCTCGCCGACATCGCCGCTGCGGCCGCAATCATCGGCGGCTTCGGCCTCGCCTTCTGGCTGCTCGGGCCGACGCTGAAAGGCCTCGGCTACTACAACATCCTGATCTTCCTGATCGGCGTCGTCGCCGCTTGCCTCGTCGCGGGCGTGCCGATCGCCTTCTGCTTCGGGTTGGGCACGCTCGCCTTCCTCGCCTTCTCGACCAATGTGCCGATGCTCGTGATGATCGGGCGGATGGACGAGGGCATGTCGAGCCTCATCCTGCTCTCCGTGCCGATCTTCGTGCTGCTCGGCTGCATCCTCGACGCCACCGGCATGGGCAAGGCGATCGTCGATTTCCTGGCCTCGCTGCTCGGCCATGTCCGCGCCGGCATGTCCTATGTGCTGCTCGGCTCGCTCTATCTCGTCTCGGGGATTTCGGGCTCAAAGGTCTCGGACATGGCGACGGTCGCGCCCGCGCTGTTCCCGGAGATGAAGCGGCGCGGCTACAAGCCCAAGGATCTGATCGCGCTGCTCTCCACCGGCGCGGCGATGGCCGACACGGTGCCGCCCTCGATCGTGCTGATCGTGCTCGGCTCCGTCGCCGGCGTCTCGATCGCCGGCCTGTTCAACGCAGGCTTCGTCATCGCCGGGGTGCTGCTGGTGGCGCTCGCCGGCCTCGCCCGCTGGAAGGCGGCAGCGGAGGACATGAAGGGCGTGCGCCGCGCTCCGTTCGCGGTGATCGGCAAGGTCGCGCTCGTCGCCGCACCCGCGCTGGTCCTGCCCTTCATCATCCGCGCCGCGGTCGGGGGCGGCGTCGCCACCGCGACCGAGGTCTCGACCATCGCAGTGCTCTACGCGCTGGTCATCGGCATCGTGCTCTATGGCGGCATCAGCCCGCGCAAGTTCTACGCGATGCTGGTCGAGACGGCGGCGCTCTCGGGCGCCATCCTGATGATCCTCGGCACGGCGCTCGCCATGGCCTGGGCCCTGACCCAGACCGGCTTCGCCCGCGACCTCGCCAGCTTCATGGCGCATCTGCCCGGCGGCTGGCTCAGCTTCATGGCGGTGTCGATCGTCGTCTTCATGATCCTCGGCTGCGTGCTGGAGGGCCTGCCGGCGATCGTGCTGCTGGCGCCCTTGATGTTCCCGATCGCCAAGAGCCTCGGCATCAACGACGTGCATTATGCGATGGTCGTGGTGACCGCGATGAATATCGGCCTGATGGCGCCGCCGATCGGCATCGGCTTCTACATCGCCTGCAAGATCGGCAACGTCTCGCCGGACGAGGCGATGGGCGCGATCTGGCCCTATCTCATCGCCCTGCTCGTCGGCCTCGTCGTCATCGCCCTCGTCCCCGGCCTCTCGACCTGGGTGCTGTGAAGCTCATTGCTAACCACAAGAAAACAGACGCTCTCAAGGAGAAAACGCCCATGACCATCTCGCGCCGCACCCTGCTCCAGGCGACAGCCGCCGCCTCCGCCATCGGCACCTTCCATATCGGCCGCGCCAATGCCCAGGCGGCCGAGTTCACCTATAAATACGCCAACAACCTGCCCGTCGCGCACCCGATGAACGCCCGCGCCAACGAGGCGGTGGCCAAGATCAAGGAAGAGACCAAGGGCCGGGTCGACATCCAGATCTTCCCGAACAACCAGCTCGGCTCCGACACCGACATGCTGAGCCAGGTCCGCTCGGGCGGCGTCGAGTTCTTCACGCTCTCGCCGCTGATCCTGTCCACGCTGGTCGCCAACGCCTCGCTCTCCGGCATCGGCTTCGCCTTCCCGAACTACGATGCCGTCTGGAAGGCGATGGACGGCGAGCTCGGCGCCTATGTCCGCGGCCAGATCAACAAGGCCAATCTCGTGGTCATGGACAAGATCTGGGACAACGGCTTCCGCCAGATCACTTCGTCCAAGGGCCCGGTCGCCACGCCCGAAGACCTCAAGGGCTTCAAGATCCGCGTGCCGGTCTCGCCGCTCTGGACCTCGATGTTCACCGCCTTCCAGTCGGCCCCGGCCTCGATCAACTTCGCCGAGGTCTACACCGCGCTGCAGACCAAGATCGTCGACGGCCAGGAGAACCCGCTCGCGATCATCTCGACGGCCAAGCTCTTCGAGGTGCAGAAGTATCTCTCGCTGACCAACCATATGTGGGACGGCTTCTGGTTCCTGGCCAATCGGCGCGCCTGGGAGAAGCTGCCGGAAGACCTGCGCGCCATCGTCGCCAAGAACATCAACGCCGCCGCGCTGCTGGAGCGCGACGACGTCGCCAAGCTCAATGCCAACGTGCAGGGCGAACTCGTCGCCAAGGGCATGATCGCGAACGAGACAAAGGCCGATGCCTTCCGCGAGGCGCTGCGCAAGGCCGGCTTCTACGCCGAGTGGAAGAAGAAATACGGCGACGAGGCCTGGGCGATCCTGGAAAAGGCGGTCGGCAGCTCGCTGAGCTGATCGGCATCTCGCATATGAACCCCGTCATTCCGGGCAAGCCGCGCTAGCGGCGCCGACCCGGAATCCATCGTAGAGCGCAGCGCCCCATGATGGATTCCGGGTCTCCGCTTCGCTCCGCCCGGAATGACGCTCTCTCTATGAACTGCGGATTACGACCATGGCCGACCGGCTGAAGGGCAAGATCGCCATCGTCTTCGGCGCCGGCTCCTCCGGGCCCGGCTGGGGCAACGGCAAGGCTGCAGCCGTGGCCTTCGCCCGCGAGGGCGCCAACGTCGCCTGCATCGACCTGAACCGCGAGGCCGCCGAGGAAACCGCCGCGATCATCGCCGGCGAGGGCGGCAAGGCCTTCGCGCTTGCCGCCAATGTCACCGATCTCGCCTCGGTCGAGGCCTGCGTCGCCGAAACCGCCCGGCATTTCGGCCGCATCGACATCCTCCACAACAATGTCGGCGTCACCCATATGGGCGGCCCGGTCGAATTGTCGGAGGAGCAATTCAACGCCTCGCTCCAGCTCAATCTCGGCTCGGTCTATCGCTGCGCCAAGGCCGTGATCCCGGAGATGCTGAAGGGTGGCGGCGGCGCCATCGTCAACATCTCCTCGCTCGCCGCCATCCGCTGGACCGGCTATCCCTACTTCGCCTATTACGCGACCAAGGCGGCGGTGAACCAGGCGACGGTCGCGCTCGCGATGCAATACGCCAGGCAGGGCATCCGGGCGAACTGCATCATGCCCGGCCTGATCGACACACCGCTGATCTACAAGCAGATCTCCTCGCAATACGCCTCGGTCGAGGAGATGGTCGCGGCCCGCGACGCGCAGGTGCCGATGGGCAAGATGGGTACCGCCTGGGACATCGCCAACGCGGCCGTCTTCCTCGCCTCTGACGAAGCGAAATTCATCACCGGCGTCTGCCTGCCGGTCGATGGCGGCCAGAGCTGTACGACTGCGCCGCTGGGCTGATTGTTTCGCTCCGTCGTCATTCCGGGGCATCGCGCAGCGATGAGCCCGGAACCCAGAACCGATGCCGCCTTCCAAACGGAACGCGCGATAGAAGCTTGCGTTCCGCACGATATCGGTCCTGGATTCCGGGCTCGGGCCATTGGCCCGCCCCGGAATGACTGAACGCCCGGAACGCGCCCTAACTGTCGACCGTCCATTCCTCCCCTGGAACGCTTGCTCCATTTCCGCTTCGCTGCCAGAACTGTCGCAACAGGGACGGCAACGGGAATCCAGGATGAGCGACACCGCCGTTGCGGAGCTGCCGCGCGACTTCGACGAATTGCGCGCATCGATCCTCGCCCAGCGCGAGAGCCTGCCCAAGCGCATCGCCCAGATCGCGGCCTATGCCCTCGACAATCCCGACGAGATCGCCTTCGGCACGGCTGCCAGCATCGCGATCTCGGCCGGCGTCCAGCCTTCCACGCTGATCCGCTTCGCCCAGCATCTCGGCTTCGACGGCTTCACCAGCCTGCAGGGCGTCTTTCGCGCCCGGCTGCGCGAGCGCAACTCCAGCTATGAGGAACGCCTCAACACGCTGCGCGTCGGCGACGGCACGGCCGCTGGCAACCACCGCATCCTCGACGGCTTCCTGACCGCCTCGCGCAAGTCGCTGGACGTGATGAGCCGCACGCTCGACGAGGACACGCTCGACCGTGCGATCGAGGTGCTCGCCCGCGCCGAGACGATCTATATCCTCGCCCGGCGCCGCTCCTATCCGGTGGCGAGCTATCTCGCCTATGCGCTCGGCAAGCTCGAAGTCCGCAACCAGATGATCGAATCCGCCGCCGGGCTCGATCCCGAGATGATTTCCTTCGCGACGCCCAAGGACGCCGTCCTCGTCATCAGCTTCTCGCCCTATGCGCCCGCCACCATCGAGGATGCGCGCGGCCTCGCCGAGCGCGGCGTGCCGCTGGTCGCGATCACCGACAGCGCCTTCTCGCCTCTGGCCGGCTTCGCCAAGCTCTGGTTCGAGGTCGCGGAAGCGGATTTCGGCGGGTTCCGCACGCTGGCCTCGACCATGGCTTTGTCGATGGCGCTCGCCGTCGGCATCGGCGAATCGCGCCGGGCCGGACGCGGCAAGAGCCGTCGTGGCGGGTAATCCTAAAGCTTTAGGAATAGACATTCCGCATTGACGAAGCATTGGAATTATTATTTCATTCCGGCAACAGGGGCCTTTCGGCTCCGATGACCATCGCAGCCGGGAGAGAGACATGACGGGACCGCTCGGCGGATCGAGCCACGCGCTCGACGTCATCACCATCGGGCGCGCCTCGGTCGATCTCTACGGCCAGCAGATCGGCTCGCGGCTGGAGGATGTCACCTCCTTCGCCAAGTCGGTCGGCGGCTGCCCGGCCAATATCGCGATCGGCACGGCCCGGCTCGGTCTGCGCTCGGCCCTGCTGACCCGCGTCGGCAACGAGCAGTTCGGCCGCTTCCTGCGCGAGCAGCTTGCCCGCGAGGGCGTGAACCTCGACGGGCTCAAGACCGATCCGGAACGCCTGACTGCGCTCGCCATCCTCTCGGTCGAGAGCGACAAGTCCTTCCCGCTGCTGTTCTACCGCGAGAACTGCGCCGACATGGCGCTGGAGGAAAGCGATATCGATCCCGCCTTCATCGCCAAGGCCCGCGCCGTCGTCGTCACCGGTACGCATTTCGCCCGGCCCGGTCCGGAGGCCGCACAGCGCAAGGCGATGAAGCTGATGCGCGGCAACGGCGGCAAGGTCGTGCTCGATATCGATTACCGCCCCAATCTCTGGGGCCTTGCCGGCCATGATGCCGGCGACAACCGCTATATCGCCTCGCGGGCCGTCTCCGAGCGGATGAAGACCGTCCTGCCCGGCTGCGACCTCATCATCGGCACCGAGGAAGAGGTCCTGATCGCCTCGGGCGAGAGCGAATTGCTGCCGGCGCTGAAGACGATCCGCGCGCTGACGCCGGCCACCATCGTGCTCAAGCGTGGCCCGATGGGCTGCATCGTCTATGAGGGCGCGATCCCCGACGATCTCGAGGCGGGCATCGTCGGCAAGGGCTTCCCGATCGAGGTCTATAACGTCTTAGGCGCGGGCGACGCCTTCATGTCCGGCTTCCTGCGCGGCTGGCTCGGCGGTGAAAGCCTCCAGACCGCCGCGACCTGGGCCAATGCCTGCGGCGCCTTCGCCGTCTCGCGCCTGCTCTGCTCGCCGGAAAGCCCGACTTTCGAGGAGCTGCAGTACTTCCTCAAGAACGGCAGCCCGCACCGCGCTCTTCGCAAGGACGCCGACATCAACCACATCCACTGGGCGACGACCCGCCGCCGCGAAATTCCCTCGCTGATGGCGCTGGCCTGCGATCATCGCTCGCAACTCGAAGAGCTCGCCGCGAAGGCCGGAGCCGATCCCGCCCGCATCCGCGACTTCAAGGTGCTGGCGGTGAAGGCTGCGGCCCGCGTCGCCGATGGCCGCCCAGGTTACGGCATGCTGCTCGACGAGAAGCATGGCCGCGAGGCGATGTTCGAGTTCGCCCGCCATCCCTTCGCCTGGCTCGGCCGCCCGGTCGAGTTGCCGGGCTCGCGTCCGCTGCGCTTCGAGGTGAGCCAGGATATCGGTTCGCTCCTGCCGGAATGGCCGGTCGATCACTGCATCAAGGCGCTCTGCTTCTATCATCCGGACGACCCCGCGGAGCTGAAGCGCGAGCAGCAGGAGAAGCTGCGCGGCCTGTTCGAGGCGGCGCGCAAGGTCGGCCGCGAATTGCTGATCGAGATCATCGCCAGCAAGAACGGCCCGCTCGGCCCCGACACGATCTCGCGGGCGCTCGAAGAGATCTACGCGCTCGGCATCAAGCCCGACTGGTGGAAGCTGGAACCGCAATCCTCCCCCGCCGCCTGGGCCGCGATCGAGAAGACCATCGCCAAGCACGATCCCTGGTGCCGCGGCGTGCTGCTGCTCGGGCTCGACGCCCCGGCCGAGGAGCTGGAGGCCGGCTTCGCCGCCACGGCTTCGGCCCCGATCGTCAAGGGCTTCGCCGTCGGCCGCACCATCTTCATGAGCGCGGCCGAAGGCTGGCTTGCCGGCAAGCTCGACGACGAAGCGGCCATCGCCGACATGGCCAAGCGTTTCGAGGCGCTGACCGGCCTCTGGCTTGCCACCCGCGACCGCAAGGCGGCGTAACCGTGTCACCTTTCCGCGAAACCAGACCGTCATTCCGGACAAGCGGCCAAGCCGCGCCGATCCGGAATCCATCGAAGGCCTCCGGTGCTCTATGATGGATTCCGGGTCTCCGCTTCGCTCCGCCCGGAATGACGCCTTGGTTCCAGCTCAAAAGCTCCTCTTCGGACACAGATCATGAGCACCATCCGCCTCACCATGGCGCAGGCGCTGACGCGCTATCTCAGCCGCCAGATGACCGAGATCGACGGAGAACGCCTGCCGATCTTCGGTGGCGTCTGGGCGATCTTCGGCCATGGCAATGTCGCAGGCCTGGGCGAGGCGCTCTGGCACGAGCGCGAGCGGCTGCCGACCTTCCGCGCCCATAACGAGCAGGCCATGGCCCATGCGGCCATCGCCTATGCCAAGGCCAATATGCGCCGCCGCTTCATGGCCGCGACGACCTCGATCGGCCCCGGCGCGACCAATCTCGTCACGGCGGCGGCGCTCGCTCATGTCAACCGCCTGCCGGTGCTGCTGCTACCGGGCGATATCTTCGCCAACCGCATCCCCGATCCCGTCCTCCAGCAGATCGAGGCTTTCGGCGACGGCACCGTCTCGGCCAATGACTGCTTCCGTCCGGTCTCGCGCTATTTCGACCGCATTACCCGGCCCGAGCAGATCATCCCGGCGCTGACCCGCGCCATGCAGGTGCTGACCGACCCGGCCGAATGCGGCCCAGTCACGCTGGCGCTCTGCCAGGATGTGCAGGCCGAAGCCTATGACTATCCCGAAAGCTTCTTCGCCGAGCGAATCTGGACGCCGCGCCGCCCCCGCGCCGACCGCGATGAACTCAAGGCCGCAGCCGACGCCCTGAAAGCCGCGAAGAAGCCGCTGATCGTGGCCGGTGGCGGCGTGCTCTATTCCGGCGCCAGCGACGCGCTCGCCCGCTTCTCGGCCGCGACCGGCATCCCCGTCTGCGAGACGCAGGGCGGCAAATCCGCCCTGCCCGATGACCACGCACTCAACATGGCCGCCGTCGGCGTCACCGGCACGGAAGCCGCCAACCGGCTCGCCGCCGAGGCCGATCTCGTGCTCGCCATCGGCACCCGCCTGCAGGATTTCACAACCGGCTCCTGGGCGCTGTTCGGCGCGGCCCGGAAGTCGATCATCGGCCTCAACGTCCAGCCTTTCGACGCCGGCAAGCACCGCGCGCTGCCCCTCGTCGCCGACGCCCGCGAAGGCCTGGTGGAACTGGCAGACGCCATCGGCAACTGGAAGGCGCCGGAAAGCTGGACCGACAATGCCAAGGCCGGCAAGGCCGAGTGGCAGAAGGAGGCCACCAAGGCGACCGCCGCCAGCAATGCCGCCCTGCCCTCGGACGCGCAGGTCATCGGCGCGGTCCAGCGCACGCTGGGTTCCGACGTCATCCTGCTCCACGCCGCGGGCGGCCTGCCCGGCGAGTTGCACAAGCTCTGGCAGGCGGGAGCACCCGGCTCCTACCATGCCGAATACGGCTTCTCCTGCATGGGCTATGAGATCGCCGGCGGCCTCGGCGCCAAGATGGCCCGGCCCGACCAGGAGGTCGTCGTCATGGTCGGCGACGGATCCTACCTCATGCTCAATTCCGAGATCGCGACCTCGGTGATGCTGGGGCTGAAGCTCACCATCGTGCTGCTCGACAACCGCGGCTTCGGCTGCATCAACCGCCTGCAGATGGCGACCGGTAGCCAGAGCTTCAACAACCTGCTCAAGGACAGCCGACACGAGACCTTGCCGGAGATCGACTTCGTCCAGCACGCGGCCAGCATGGGCGCGATTGCCACAAAGGCGCCCTCGATCGCCGAACTCGAAACCGCGCTGGCGCAGGCCAAGGCCAACACCCGCACGACCGTCGTCGTCATCGATACCGACCCGCTGATCTCGACGGGAGCCGGCGGCGCCTGGTGGGATGTCGCAGTGCCAGAGGTGAGCGAGCGTGCCGAGGTCCGCACGGCGCGGGCGAATTACGACGAACGCCGCAAGCAGCAGCGCGTCGGTGAATGAACTGAGATTTGTTTTCGAGCCCTCATCCTGAGGAGCTGCCGAAGGCAGCGTCTCGAAGGATGCTCCAGTCAGCTCCGATGCTTCTGGAACATCCTTCGAGACGCGCTTCTGCGAAGCGCTCCTCAGGATGAGGGCTGAGGTTGATTGAAGGAACAACGACATGATCCGCATCGGCGCGAACCCCATCGGCTGGTCGAATGACGACATGCTGGAGATCGGCGGCGACATCCCGCTCGAAACCTGCCTGAAGGAGGCCCGCGAGGCCGGCTTCACCGGCATGGAGCTCGGCAACAAGTTCCCGCGCGAGGCGGGCAAGCTGAAGCCCATCCTCGATGCCCACAGCCATGCCCTGGTCTCCGGCTGGTACTCGACCGAATTGCTCGTCCGCGATGTCGCGGCCGAGATGGCCGCCGTGAAGGCGCATGCGACGCTGCTGCGCGACATGGGCTGCTCGGTCCTGATCGCGGCCGAGACCTCGAACGCGATCCACTCCGACATCACCAAGCCGCTCTCGGCCCGGCCCGTCCTGCCGAAGAACCGCTGGGACGATTTCGGCGCGCGCTACACCAATTTCGCCGAAGCCCTGAAGGCCGAATACGGGCTCCAGCTCGCCTATCACCACCATATGGGTACGGTGGTGCAGACCGAGGCCGAGATCGACCGGTTCATGGGCGTCACCAGCCCGGCGGTCGGCCTGCTGCTCGATACCGGCCACGCCACCTGGGGCGGCGGCGACCCGGCCCGCATTGCCCGGCACTGGAAGGCGCGCATCCACCATGTCCACTGCAAGGACATCCGCGAGGCCGTGATGTGGCGCTCCAACCGCGAGGACTGGTCCTTCCTCGAATCCGTGCTGGCCGGCGTCTACACCGTGCCGGGCGACGGGCTGATCGACTATGTCCGCGTGCTCAGCGAGCTGCAGGGCTATTCCGGCTGGATCGTGGTCGAGGCCGAGCAGGACCCCAAGAAGGCGGAGCCCGCGACCTACGCCAGGCTCGGCCACGCCAATCTCAGCCGCTTCATCAAGGAAGCGGGATTGGCTTGAATTTGACCGACCAGCCCTCATCCTGAGGAGCCGCGGCACGCGGCGTCTCGAAGGATGCTCCAGGTGGTTCCGGAGCCTCCTGGACCATCCTTCGAGACGGCCCTTCGGGCCTCCTCAGGATGAGGGCTATGCTGATTTCCGGCCTGAGGAGCATCCATGTCCCATCTCAAGGTCAAGCCGCAGGGCAAGAGCGGCCGCGTCACCCATGTCACCCCGGAAAGCGCCGGATGGACCTATGTCGGCTTCGACCTGCACCGCCTGAAGCCGGGCGAAACCGTCTCGGCGCAGACCGGCAGCCGCGAGACCTGCCTCGTCTTCGTCACCGGCAAGGGCAAGGTCACGGCCGGGGGCCAGGCACGCGGCGAGCTTGGCCAACGGATGAGCCCCTTCGAGGGCAAGCCCTGGTCGGTCTATCTCCCTGAGGGCTCCGACTGGTCGGTCACCGCAACCACCGATCTGGAGCTCGCGGTCTGTACGGCGCCGGGGCTCAAGGGCGGGCTGCCCATCCGTGTCATCGGACCGGACGATCTCGGCCAGGAGATCCGCGGCAAGGGCTCCAACACCCGCCACGTCACCAATATCCTGCCGGAGAACGAGCCGGCGGATTCATTGCTCGTCGTCGAGGTGATCACGCCGGCCGGAAACACCTCGAGCTACCCGCCGCACAAGCACGACCGGGACGACCTGCCGCGCGAATCCCATCTGGAAGAGACCTATTACCACCGCCTCAACCCGCCGCAGGGTTTCGGCTTCCAGCGCGTCTATACCGACGACCGCAGCCTGGACGAGGCGATGGCGATCGAGGACGGCGACGTCGTACTTGTGCCCAGGGGCTACCACCCCTGCGCCACCTGCCACGGCTACGATCTCTATTATCTCAACGTGATGGCCGGCCCGAAGCGGACCTGGAAGTTCCACAACGCCGCCGAGCACGAATGGCTGCTGAAGGGCTGACAGACATCAGCCGGCCAAGCTGATGCAGCGTGGACGAGGCCAGCCGCGCCTTAGGGCTTGCACTTGTAGACGGTGCCCTTGGTATCGGGCCCCTTCCACTTGATGTCGGCCGCGGCGGCGAAGACATGGGTCCCGTCCATCTCCGCCGCGCGAATCTTCAGGCGCGTGATCACCGAATCGCGCGTCTTGTCGATCGTCATGATCGACTGGACGCTATCCTGCCCGTCGATCTCGCCGAGCTTCGTGCAATTCTCCACAACGCTCTTCGCGTCGGTCACCACGACGATGCTGCTGCGCGAGGTGTGATAGGCGCAGGCGCCGAGCAGCAGGGCCGGCAGCAGGATGAAAAAACGGGGCATCGGCACGTCCGGACTGTCCTGATCGGGTCTCCCGCCCATGTTCCGCTGCTTCGGCGCAAATGCAAGCCTGAGCCTCGGCAAAAGCGCATGGCGGCTTCGCGCTTCGCTGGCCGATTGTCGGAAACGTCACGATTGCAGCGGAATTGTCGCGATTTGACGCTGCGAACTTTAACGCAAAGCGCGCGTCATTCTTGACCTGCCGGCGCGGCTGCTCTTAAGTCCTATTCAGGCCAATGGGAGGCTGAAAAGGATAAAATATGCGTAGCATTCTGATCGTTGGCGCCATGGCCGCTCTTCTCGCCGGTTGTCAGACCGCGCAGGAGTCCATGGCCGACGCCGAAGTGACCTGTGAGTCCCAGGGCTTCCGCCCCGGCACCCGCGCCTATCAGCAGTGCCGCTCGGCCAACTATGTCGAGAACCGCCGCGCCTCGAACGAAGCCGGCTCGGCTGTCGCCGCCGGCGTGGCTGCCGGCGTCATCGGCGGCGCCATCGTCGCTGCCGATAACCGCTCCTATTACGGCCGCGGATATTACGGCCGCCGCGGCTACTGGTGGTAAGATCGCCGACGCCTTCTGTTCGGAAGGCGCCGTTCTAGAATATGAGAGCCCTGCGGCGTTTCACGCCGCAGGGCTTTTTATTGGTCGGCCGAGGCTTAGAGCGTCAGCGCCGGGCCGTCCGCTTGCGCGCCGGAGCCGCCGCTTGCGCGCCGGCCGAGGACGAACTCAGCAGCGAACCGATCACGTAGGCCGCGAGACCGAGCCCGACGACGACCGCCATCGGCTCGCGCTCGGCCCGTTTCGCCAGCATCCGCCCGCCCCGGTCGGCATAGTCGCGCGCCATCGCCGCATAATCGCCAGCCCGGTCGGCATAGTCGTCCGCGACGCCGCGCTGCGAGCGCAGCCAGCCGCTGCCCGTCTTGAGCGCCCGGTTGCCGGCATCGGCAGCCTCGGAGCCGTAATCCTGGAGCCAGCCACGCCAGCGGCCGTAATCAGGCTGGTAGCGCTCCCAGCCCGAAGACGGGTTGCGCAGCGTCGCCCAAGCCACAAGGCCGACGCCGATCGCGCCGAGTCCAAGGGTCATGAGCGGATGCCGCTCCACCGCCGCCATTACGGCCTGCCCGCCATCGCGCGCGGCTTCGAGCGGCTCGGCCTCGTCCCAGGCTTCCTTGGCGCGCTCGTAATGGTCCTTCACGGTTTCGCTGGCCTTGTCCGCCAGGTCCGCAGCCTTGCCGCGCAAGGTGCTCACGGTGGCGCCGACCTGCTCCGCGGCCTCGTCGGCGGCCTTCGGAACGTCGGGCGGGAAGCTGTTGCTGATCGCCATGGCGGTCTCTCCGTTTTTCAAAGGGGTCATGGCGAGAGAACGAAGCGGGCGCGGCCGGGTTCCAAGCCGCGACAAAACAACCGAATCGCGCATCGTCGTCGCGCCGGCCACGACTGCGTCATGATTGGATGCGAGTCAGTCTGGAACAGGGGCATTCAACGAGAAGGAGACGCGCATGCATGTTCAGCACCTCCAGATCGCTCACCCGTTCGTTCTCTCCGATCCCGAATGGATCGCGCTCGAGAGCATCGAGGAGGAAACCCGCCACTTCATCTTCGACGAGACGATGCTGCATTCCCTGCAGGATCGCGGCCTCGTCGAGTCCGATGGAGCCATCTGGCGGGTGACCCAGTCCGGCCAAAAGCGCCTGAACGAGCGCGACTGAGCGGACGAAAGCCGGGCATTCCGGCGATAGCGATGGATCATCAGGCCCGCCCGTTCGGCGGGCTTTTCCATGCCGCGCTGGCAAAGCGCCGGCTCCGTGGCCATATAACGGCCTCCGTTTCCTTAACCGATGGGCAGTCATGGGCAAACCGGTTTCCATCACCATCTCGCATGATCTCGGCCGGGATGCCGCGCTCGGGCGCCTGCGCGGCGGCGTCGACAAGATCCGCGACCGGCTCGGCATGGTCAGGATGCAGCTGGTCGAGGAACGCTGGGAGGGCGACGCCCTGCATTTCGGCGTCGGCGCGCTCGGGCAGACCGTGCATGGCCGCGTCGAGGTCGAGGACAGGCTGGTCCGCGTCGAGGTGACGCTGCCCTGGATGCTCGCCGTTTTCGCCGAGAAGCTCAAGATCGGCGTTGAGAAGCAAGGCCAGATCCTGCTCGAGAAGCCTAAGGCGTAAGCTCGCCCTGCGCGGCGGCGGGCGGCCGGAAATTTCGGCAGCCGAAGCCTGAAAAGTCGTACGCCTTTTGGTTGAAATCAGAGCCTTGAAACCCCATGCTTCGAATGTTCAAAGAATCTTGATGTCTTGACCGTTCGGATCTGGGAGACCCATGCATCACGGCCCGCTGATCGCCATCATCGTCGCGGGCCTAGGCCTTGCTTTCGTCTTCGGGGCGCTCGCCCAGAAACTGCGGATTTCCCCCCTCGTCGGCTATCTCCTGGCCGGTGTCGCGGCCGGCCCGTTCACGCCGGGCTTCGTCGGCGACCAGAACCTCGCCAACGAACTGGCCGAAATCGGCGTCATCCTGCTGATGTTCGGCGTCGGCCTGCATTTTTCCCTGAAGGACCTGCTCTCGGTCAAGGCGATCGCCGTGCCCGGCGCCGTCGTCCAGATCGGCATTGCGACGCTGCTCGGAGTCGGGCTCGGCACATGGCTGGGCTGGAACCTGTTCTCGGGCGTGGTCTTTGGCCTCGCCCTCTCGACAGCCTCGACCGTCGTCCTGTTGCGATCGCTGCAGGAGCGGCGGCTGGTCCAGACGGAGCGCGGCCGCATCGCGGTCGGCTGGCTGATCGTCGAGGATATCGCGATGGTGCTGGCGCTGGTGCTGCTGCCAGTGCTGGCCGAGATCATCAACGGCGCGCCGTCCGGCGGCAGCGCACCGCTCGCCACCCGCTTCGATCTCGGGGTCTGGGGCGTCCTCGGCCTGACCTTCGCCAAGCTCATCGGTTTCCTCGCCTTCATGCTGCTGATCGGGCGGCGCGTCATCCCCTGGGTGCTGCACTGGGTCGCCCATACCGGCTCGCGCGAGCTGTTCCGGCTGGCGGTTCTCGCCGTTGCACTCGGCGTCGCCTATGCGGCCGCGACCCTGTTCGGCGTCTCGTTCGCGCTCGGCGCCTTCTTCGCCGGCATGATCCTGTCGGAATCGCCGCTCTCGCAGCGCGCCGCCGAGGAGACGCTGCCGCTGCGCGACGCCTTCGCAGTACTGTTCTTCGTCTCGGTCGGCATGCTCTTCGACCCCGGCATTCTCCTGCGCGCACCGGGACCGCTGATCGGCACGCTCGCCATCATCCTGATCGGCAAATCCGTCGCAGCCTGGCTTATCATGCGCGCCTTCGGCCGCTCGCAGACGGCAGCCCTGACGATCTCCGCCTCGCTCGCCCAGATCGGCGAGTTCTCCTTCATTCTGGCCGGCCTCGGCACCGCGCTCGGCATCCTGCCGGCGCAGGGCCGCGACCTGATCCTGGCCGGCGCGATCCTGTCGATCCTGCTCAACCCGGTCGTCTTCGCTCTGGCCGAGCGGCTGGCGCCGGAAGCCCCGGCCGTCGCGAAGCAGAAGCCCGCGGCTCCCGAATCCGCTGAACCGGAAGCCGCAGCCCCCGAGCACCGGCCGGAGGCTCCGCCGGAGCGCGACATCACCCCGACCAGCCTCGCCGACCATATCGTCGTCGTCGGCTATGGCCGCGTCGGCAGCCTGCTCGGCGCCGGCCTGCTCTCGCAGGGCGCGAAGCTGCTGGTCATCGAGGACAATCCCGACGCGGTCGCGACGGCCAAGCGCGACGGCGCCGAACTCCTCGTCGGCAATGCCGCCGATCCGGAAGTGCTCTCCGCCGCCGCGGTCGGCCGGGCCGTGCGCCTCTTCGTCGCCATCCCCGGCAGCTTCGAGGCCGGCCAGGTCTGCGAGCAGGCCCGCGCCGAGAACCCGGCCTTGCCGATCGTCGCCCGCGCCCATTCCGATGCCGAGGTCGCGCATCTCACCAAATGCGGGGCGACGCTGACGATCATGGGCGAGGCCGAGATCGCCCGCGCCATGCTCTCGCTCTGCCAGAATCTCAAGGGCGTCGCGCCCGCACCGGTGGAACCGAAGGCTGCCCCCGAAGCGGCTAAGCCCGAAGCGATAGCCGAACTGCCGGCTCCCAAGCCGCCTGCGGCCGAGCCGGCGGAAGACCCGCCGGCCGATCCCCCCGCTGCAGCATAGGAAAGGGTGGGACGCCAGGCGCCCCGCCCTTTCCGTTTTCGCAATCTGCCGGTTTTAGCGCAAAACGATATCGTCATTCCGGGCTTGACCCGGAATCCATCGCAAAGCGCAGTGCCCTATGATGGATTCCGGATCGGCGCCGCTTTGCGGCTTGTCCGGAATGACGGCGCGTTTGCGGAAAACCGAAACACGCGGCCACCCTCGGCAGCGCTCAGTCGACGAGGTCGAAGCGCACGTCCTGCACGCCTTCATAAAGCGTCTTGCGGCCGAGCGTGTAGAGGTTCTCCAGCCCCGAAGTCAGGGTGATGAAGTGGTTGCCGGAGAGGACGCCGGCCTTGCTGGCGAACTGCACGCCGCCATAGGCGAGCAGGATCTCGGTCTCGCTGACGCCGCCCGGATACAGGATGATATGGCCAGGGGCCGGATAAGCCGTGTTGTTCTCGTAGCCGACGCCGAAATCGAGATCGCCGAGCGGCATCCAGACGCCCTCGCCGCTCCAGCGCACATGCACCATCTTGCTGATGAACGGCATCTGCTTCTTGAAGGCGGCGCAGGTCTTCGGCGCGGCTTCCAGCTCGAACTTGGCGTCGAACTTGAACGGCCCGGCGGTGACGATCAGCTTGCTCATGAAATCCCCGTCTTCTTGGAAGCGTTTCGGACCCGCTGAATGACATCACGCCCAAGGGCGGCGCAAGAGCGCTCCCGGAACAAGTGCGACGCCGGAACGTGAAGGATGCGGGTGCTGTCGGGTTGGCTTTGCGCGGCCCATTGTCAAGAAATGCGCGTCATCCCGGACGCAGCGAAGCGGAGATCCGGGATCCGTCGTAGAGCGCCGCGCCCTTCGATGGATCCCGGGGCAAGCCCGGGATGACGGGGAGGTTCGATACCAGAATAGCGCGCCGGCCAGCCGCTCAGCCGATCGCTTCCCGGAGGTCGAGCGTGCCGGTCTTGCCGATCGCCTCGTAGTTGCGCTTCAGCCAGCGCCGGCCGGCGGTGCGGCCCATGTCGCGCAGCTTCAGCAGAAAGGACCATTCCGCATTCATCCGCGAGGATGACGTGAGTTCGGCCAGAGGCGGGCCGCCATCGATGCGATGCATCAGCACGCGCTTGTACTCGTCGCGCGGCAGCTTGCCCTCGTCGATCAGGCGGTTGACGAAGTCGATCGCCCGCAGTTCGCGCAGCAGAGAGGCGTTGAAGGTGATCTCGTTCAGCCGGTCCTGGATTTCGCGCGCCTTGGTCGGCAGCTCGCGGCGCTGGATCGGGTTGATCTGGACGAGCAGGATATCGTCGCAATGCGCCTTGTAGAACAGCGGAAAAAGGGCGGGGTTGCCCATATAGCCGCCGTCCCAATAGGCCTCGCCATCGATCTCCACCGCCTGGAACACCATCGGCAGGCAGGCCGAAGCCATCACATGGTCCGGGGTCAGGTCCTTGCCGTCGAACACGGCGATCTTGCCGGTACGGACATTGGTCGCCGCGATGAACAGCTTCACCGCGCTATAGGCCCTGACCTTCTCGAAATCGATGAGATCGGCGACGACTCCGCGCAGCGGGTTGATGTTCAGCGGATTGACGTCGTAGGGGCTCGCCACCTTCGCGAACATCTCGAAGAACAGCATGCCCGGCGGGGTGCCGTCATTGTTGCCCCAGGCGCCGAGCATGGTGTCGATGAGCGAGCGCTCCGAGCCGCCATATTTGCCGTCGACGCTGATCGCCCGCCAGAAGGCCTCGAGCTTGGCGCGCGCGCCATCGATGCCGCCGTCGATCCAGCCCTCGGCCAGCACGACGGCGTTCATGGCGCCGGCGCTGGTGCCGGTCAGCGCCTCGATGCCGAGGCGCCCGTCTTCCAGAATGGCGTCGAGCACGCCCCAGGTGAAGGCGCCATGCGCACCCCCGCCCTGCAGCGCCAGAGAGACCGTCTTCTCGGCCTTGGGGCCCACGAGCCCCTTGGCCGGTTCGGCCTTGCGGGAAGGACGGCCGCTCACGCGGCGGTCCAGCCACCATCGATCGGCAGCGTCGCTCCGGTGATCGACTTGGCCGAATCCGTGCAGAGGAACACGGCCAGCGCCGCGACCTGCTCGACGGTGACGAACTCCTTGGTCGGCTGCGCCGCGAGCAGCACGTCGTTCATGACCTGCTCCTTGGTCATGTTGCGCGCCTTCATCGTGTCCGGGATCTGCTTCTCGACCAGCGGCGTCCAGACATAGCCCGGCGCGATGGCGTTGACGGTGATGCCCTGGGTCGCGACTTCGAGCGCCACCGTCTTGGTCAGGCCGGCGATGCCGTGCTTGGCCGCGACATAGGCCGATTTGAAGGGCGAGGCGACGAAGGCATGCGCCGAGGCCGTGTTGATGATGCGGCCCCAGCCCTTCTCCTTCATCTTCGGCAGGGCGGCGCGGATCGTATGGAAGGCCGAGGACAGGTTGATCGCGATGATCTGGTCCCATTTCTCGATCGGGAACTCGTCGATCGGCGAGACGAACTGGATACCGGCATTGTTGATCAGGATATCGATGGCGCCGAAGACCTTCTCGCCCTCGGCGACGAAGCCGGCGATCTCGGCGGGCTTCGTCATGTCGGCGGCCGAAAACACGACCTTGACGCCGAATTCCTGTTCGAGATCCGTGCGCAGCTTCTCGGCATCGGCTGGGGGCATGATGCCGTTGATGACGAGGTTTGCGCCCTCCGCCGCAAGCGCGCGGGCATAGGCGAGGCCGATGCCCGAAGTCGAGCCGGTGATCGCGGCGGTACGGTCTTTGAGGAACATGAGCGTCAAGGCTCCTGACAATCGGGGAGAGAATGCTTAGGTTCGGGGTCGAACACGCAATGTACCGACTGGATATCGTCGCACGTTGCCCGATGAGTCTTCGCAACGCAACATGACGAAAATGCAGCCGAACGCGCATCATCACGGCGAACATGACCATGCGTCGCATGACCATGGCGAGGGTTCCTGCCGCCATGCCGAGGATCACGCCCGCCATGCTGCGGAGGCTCTTGCGCGGGCCGAGCGCCTCTGCCGCGAGCGCGGCCTGCGCCTCACCCCCATCCGGCGGCAGGCGCTGGAGGCGCTGCACGCCGACCACCGCCCCGTCGGAGCCTATGATCTGGCGGACCGCATCTCGCCGGCCGGCGGGCGGCGCCTTGCGCCGATCTCGATCTATCGCGCGCTCGATTTTCTGGTCGAGCAGGGCTTCGTCCACCGCCTCTCCTCGAAGAACGCCTATATCGCCTGCCTGCACGGCCATGGCGCGAACGAGGTCGTCGCGTTCCTGATCTGCGAGTCCTGCGGCGGGGTCGACGAGGATTCCTCGCCCGCCATGAAGAAAGCGGTGGCGGCGATCGCCGAAAACCGGCAATTCTCCCCCTCGCACCAGATGGTCGAGATCGTCGGCCGTTGCGAGCATTGCCGCAATACCGGATCGTGATAGAGCAGCCCGCATGAACGAGCGCGCCTTCTCATCCCTGACGCCCGAGCACGCCGGTCCGCTGGCCCGTCGGCTCACCGTCCCGGTCAAGGTCGGCCACGTCACGGTCGGCGGCGGCGCGCCCATCGTCGTGCAGTCGATGACCAATACCGACACCGCCGACATCGCAGGAACGGTCGCGCAGGTCGCCGCGCTCGCCCGCCAGGGCTCCGAGCTCGTCCGCATCACCGTCGACCGCGACGAAGCGGCGGCCGCCGTGCCGAAGATCCGCGAGCGGCTCGACCGCATCGGCGTCGACGTGCCGCTGGTCGGGGACTTCCACTATATCGGCCACAAGCTGCTGACCGACCATCCGGCCTGCGCCGAGGCGCTGGCGAAATACCGCATCAATCCCGGCAATGTCGGTTTCAAGGACAAGAAGGACAAGCAGTTCGGCCAGATCGTCGAGATGGCGATCCGCTACGGCAAGCCGGTGCGCATCGGCGCCAACTGGGGCTCGCTCGACCAGGAACTGCTGACCACCCTGATGGACGAGAACGCGCGCTCAGCCCGCCCGCTCGATGCCCGCGCCATCATGCGCGAGGCGATGGTGCAATCAGCCCTGCTCTCGGCCGAGCGCGCCGAAGAAATCGGCCTCGGCCGCGAATATATCATCCTCTCGGCCAAGGTTTCCGGCGTGCAGGACCTGATCACGGTCTATCGCATGCTGGCGAGCCGCGCGAACTACGCCATCCATCTCGGCCTGACCGAGGCCGGCATGGGCTCGAAGGGCATCGTCGCCTCCTCGGCCGCGCTCGGCATCCTCCTGCAGGAAGGTATCGGCGACACCATCCGCTTCTCGCTGACGCCCGAGCCCGGTGGCGACCGCACGCTGGAGGTCAAGGCCGCGCAGGAACTGCTCCAGACCATGGGCTTCCGCGCCTTCGTGCCGCTGGTCGCCGCATGCCCCGGGTGCGGGCGCACCACCTCGACCGTGTTCCAGGAGCTGGCGCAGGATATCCAGAGCTGGATCTCGACCTCCATGCCCGAATGGAAGACGCAGTATCCCGGCGTCGAGAACCTCAACGTCGCCGTCATGGGCTGCATCGTCAACGGCCCCGGCGAGTCGAAACATGCCGATATCGGCATCTCGCTGCCCGGCACCGGCGAGGCGCCGACGGCCCCCGTCTTCGTCGACGGCAAGAAGGTCGCGACGCTGCGCGGCGCCGGCATCGCCGCCGAATTCAAGACCATGGTGGCCAGCTATGTCGAGCGGCGCTACGGCGCCGGTCTCGGCGCTGCCGGCTGATCCCGCCTTTGCGTGCCGCCCGCAACGTGCTAGAGGCCCCGGCCTTTCGCTGCACCGCAGCATGCGCGGAGATCCCTGATGGGGCATGAGAACCTGAATCCTGCGACCGTCCGGCCGGAGGATTCACGCTTCGGCATGGATGCCGGGCACGGCCAGAACGGCGGCCACGGGCACGGCAAGATGGGCTATGGGGCGCTGGCGCTGGGTGCGCTCGGCGTCGTCTACGGCGATATCGGCACGAGCCCGCTCTACGCGCTGCGCGAGACCATCCTGGCCGCGACCGGCGGCGTCGAGAACGCCGCGGTGCCGCCGACCGTCGTCATCGGCGTGCTCTCGCTGATCCTCTGGTCGCTCGTCATCGTGGTGACGCTGAAATATGTCGTGCTGCTGATGCGCGCCGACAATAACGGCGAAGGCGGCATCCTCACCCTCGTCGCGCTGGCCCAGCGCAGCCTCGGCCGCGCCCGCAGCCACGTCGCGCTGCTGCTCGGCATGATCGGCGCCGGCCTGTTCTACGGCGACACGGTCATCACCCCGGCGATCTCGGTTCTCTCCGCCATCGAGGGCGTCAAGTTGATCACGCCGGCCCTCGACGACTACATCCTCTGGATCGCCTCGGTGATCCTGATCGGCCTGTTCGTCATGCAGAGCCACGGCACCCACCGCGTCGCGACCCTGTTCGGGCCGATCATGCTGGTCTGGTTCCTGACGCTGGCCGGACTCGGCATCTACCATATCTCCGACGATCTCAGCGTCTTCCGCTCGATCAACCCCTACTACGCCCTGCTCTTCTTCCGCGATCATGCCGGCGTGGCGCTGGCCGTGCTCGGCTCGGTCTGTCTCGCCGTCACCGGCGCCGAGGCGCTCTATGCCGACATGGGCCATTTCGGCCGCGGCCCGATCCGCAGCGCCTGGCTCTATGTCGTCTTCCCGGCCTTGTGGCTCAACTATCTCGGCCAGGGCGCGCTGATCCTGTCCGACCCCACCGCCATCGACAATCCGTTCTACCGGCTCGCGCCGCAGGGCCTGCTGCTGCCCTTCGTGATCATGGCGACGGTCGCGACGATCATCGCCAGCCAGTCGGTCATCACCGGTGCCTTCTCGTTGACCCGGCAGGCGATCCAGCTTGGTCTGCTGCCACGCATGGAAATCCGCCACACCTCGGAGCAGACCTCCGGCCAGATCTATGTGCCGCGCGTCAACCTGCTGCTGCTGGTCGTGGTGCTGATCCTGGTCTGGTCGTTCCGGACCTCGTCGAGCCTGTCGCATGCCTATGGCATCTCGGTCTTCGGCACGATGGTGGTCTCGTCGCTGCTCGCAGCCATCGTCATCCGCCGTCATTGGGGCTGGAGCCCGCTGGCGACCGGCGCGCTGATCCTCCCCTTCCTTCTGGTCGATGTCTCCTTCTTCTCGGCCAATATGCTGAAGCTGTTCCATGGTGGCTACGTGCCGGTGCTGCTCGCCATGGCGCTGACGCTGGTGATGTGGACCTGGATGCGCGGCACCAAGATCCTGTTCGACAAGACCCGCAAGACCGACGTGCCGCTGCTCGAGCTCGTCACCATGCTCTCGAAGAGCCCGCCGGCCCGCGTCAAGGGCATGGCCGTCTTCCTGACCAGCGATCCCGAGACCGCGCCGGCCTCGCTGCTGCACAACCTCAAGCACAACAAGGTCTTGCACGAGCGCAACGTCGTCCTGACCGTGCGCTCCGCCGACACGCCCCGCGTCGTCGAGGAGGAGCGCGTGCGGCTTGCCCGCATCACCGACGATTTCTGGCGGGTCGACATGGTCTACGGCTACATGGAAAGCCCGAACGTGCCGAAGGGCCTGGCCATGCTGCGCAAGCAGGGCTTCAAGTTCGACATCATGTCGACCTCGTTCTTCCTGTCGCGCCGCTCGATCAAGGCCTCTCCGCAATCGGGCATGCCGATGTGGCAGGACAACCTCTTCATCGGCCTGACCAAGAGCGCGACCGACGCCACGGACTTCTTCCAGATCCCGACCGGCCGCGTCGTCGAGGTCGGCACGCAGGTCACCGTCTGATTCGGATCGGATAGCTTCGACCACCTCTCACGGAAGGGCGCGGGGAACCCCTCTCCTGCAAGGAGAGGGGCAGGGGTGAGGTGTAGGCCGCTGGACCAGTAAAACTCTGCCTCGACGCCGCGCAGCGACCACCTCACAGCAAACGCGGTGAGCGGCCATCCCCTCACCCTGCCCTCTCCCTATGGGAGAGGGTTCCCAGCGCTTTTGCTTCCAGAGATGCTCGGGTCGAGCCCGAGCATGACGTGCCCTTGAAGTTTCAGTCCAGCCGCGCCGACGCCGCTTCCAGCGGCACATGGCGCACCCGCTCGCGATAGAGCAGGTAGAGCCCGGACGAGATCACGATGCCGGCGCCGATGAAGGTCCAGAGATCCGGCAACTGGTCGAAGACGAGCCAGCCCAGCAGCAGCATCCAGACGATCTGCGAGTAGATGAAGGGCGCCAGCACCGTCGCCGGTGCCAGCCGATGCGCCAGGATCAGGAGCCAGTGGCCGAAGCCGCCGAGCGCGCCGACCGCGATCATCAGGAGCCAGGGTAGCACCGTCTGCGGCGTCTCCCAGATCCAGGGCAGCAGCGGGATCGTCGCCAGCGTCCCCGCCGCGCCGGAATAGATCATCGTCGTTTCCGATGAATCATGGCCCGACAGCATGCGGGTCGACAGGGAATAGAAGGCGTAGCAGAGGCAGCCCACGACGCTGAGCAGCGCCGCCGGATGCATGCCGCCGATGCCCGGGCGCGTCACCACCAGTACGCCGAGGAAGCCGACGCCGATGGCCGCGAGCCGGCGCGGCCCCGGCCATTCCCCGAGCAGCGGCCCCGAGGCCAGCGCCACCAGCAGCGGCGTCGCGAACATGATCGAGATCGTCTCGGCAAGCTGGAGATAGCGCAGCGCGATGAAGTTCAGCGCCGTCGAGCCGAGCAGCAGCAGCGAGCGGCCCCATTGCAGCCAGGGGCGGCTGGTGCGCAGCACGCCGGGCCTTGTCCATGGATTGATGATCGCCAGCACCATGATCATGCTGCCGGCATAGCGCGCGAACACGACTTGCAGCGGATTCATCGACTGCCCCAGCCATTTCGCGCTGGTGTCCAGCATCGAGAACAGCAGGACGGCCGCGCACATCAGGCCGATCGCGGCCATGCGGGTGCGGCCGGTGTCGGAAGGCGCGGCTGAGGGGGATGACAACGCGTCTCGCCATGCTCTGGAGGAATGACGAGAGCAGATTGAACCGATTTAAGCCACGCTGCCAGCACCCTGGAGCATGCGCTCCATGCAGAAATCAGGCGTCGCTATCGGCCTCGTCGAGATCCCCATCGGGATCGTCATGGTCGGCGCCGGCCTTGGAGAGGCCCTTGGCCGCCTTGCGAAGGAGCTTGCGCAACTGCTTACGCTCCTTGCCGTCGAGCTTGTCGAGCAATTCTTCCTCGACCTCGTTCCAGACCGCGTCGAGCTCGGCCGCCGTGCTCTGGCCGGCCTCGGTCAGCGCGACCTGCACGAGGCGTCCGTCGCGATTGCCGCCCTCGCGCGTGACGAGGCCCTGCAGCGAGAGGCGGCCGATCGTCTTCGAAACGGTCGGCGGCTTGACGCGCAGCAGCGCGGCGAGTTCGCCCATCGTCATCGGCGCCGGCTGCAGCGCCTTCAGCGCCTGCTCCTGCCCCGGAAACAAACCCAGGCTGTTCAGCCGCTCGCCCATCCGCGAGCGGTGCAGCCGCGCGGTGACGAGCAGGGCACGGCCGACGCTTTTCTCGATTGCCTTGGTCATGGAGTCGATCCTTCGGGCCGATCCTTGGACGGGTAAGCAGACGCTTCGCCGGCTGCGTACTCGCGCGCGAACATGACAGACGGATGACAATCGGATGTCAGAGCTAAGAGAGCGCGAGTTTCGCCGCGACTTTTTTCAGGAAAGCGGCCCGGCTGGCCGGTGTCGAGAGGTTCATCTCGTGATGGGCGAGATAGGTCGTGCGCGCCAGCGGATGGCAGACCGCCCGCAGCGCCCGGCAGACCGCCTTGCGCGGCGGATCGCCCATCAGGAAGGCGCGCCAGCGCGAACCGCCATAGCTCGTCACCGCGACGAGCCGGCGAATATTGTGCAGAGCCGGCTGCGCCTTGCCCTCGACCATCTTGAAGGACACGCCGGGCAGGAAGACGCGATCCAGAAAACCCTTGAGGATCGCGGGATAGCCGAAATTCCAGACCGGGAAGCACAGCACCAGCGCCTGCGCCCGCTTCAGCCGCTCGACATAACCGGCAACCGGCAGCGTGTTGCTGTCCGTGTCGTGATAGCCGCGCCGCTCTTCCCGGCTCAGCACCGGGTCGAACCCTTCCGCATAGAGATCGCAATCGTCGACCTCGTGTCCCGCCGCCTTCAGGCTTTCGACCACCGTCTCGTGGATGGCGGCGCCGAAACTCTCCGGCACCGGATGGGCATAAAGGACGAGAACGCGCATGATGCTTAGCCGACGCCAGCTTCGGCGAGGCTGCGGAACAGGAAGGTCTTGCCCGAACGGTAGTCGTAGGAGGGGTCTTCCCAGGCGATCATCTTGCCGGGGTTGAGCAGGCCCTGCGGATCGGCCTCGCGCTTGAAGGCGAGCTGCGTCTCGTCGGTCTGCTTCATGCCGCCCTCCTCCAGCGTGTAGCGATGCGGATTGAAGATCGGCGCGCCCATCTCCTCGTGGATGGCCATGATCTCCTCCAGCCGCTCCTCCGTGGTGAAGCGCACCAGCGGCAGGCCGAAACAGGTGATCTTGCCGTCGAAGCGCACGAATTCGAGATGGCAGGTCACCTCGTCGCCGAAGCGGGCATGTATCCTGTCGACGAGATCGACCTGGTTCGGGAAGGGGTAGAGCACCTGCAGATAGGTGATCGCCGGATCGACGCGCAAAGCCCTGAGGGTCGTGTGGTTCCAGCCGAGCTCGTAAGCCGGCGGCAGGCCCTTGGCATCCTCGGGCGAGAGCTTGTCGGTCCGCAGCAGCAGTTCCGCGCCCTTGAAGCGCCGCGCATAGGCGCAGAGCGCGTCGACCGCGAAATCGGCGGCCATGACGATGACGAGATGGCTGTCGCGCGGCAGGAATTTGCGATGACGCAGGAAATAGTCATGCGGCGCAGGCGCGGCGACGACGCAGAGGTTCTTCAGCGCAAGCCCGTCCTGCTCGCCGACCGCATTGGCGAACTCCGTCGCGGCGCGCAGGTCCTCGAACCCGACGATCACATCGACCCAGTCATAGGCCGGGCCGAGCGGCATCTCGACCTCGGTGATGATGCCGTTGGTGCCATAGGCATGGGCGACCTTGTGCAGGTCCTCGCCCGAGAATTCGAGGATGCGCGGGCTTGCCTCCATCGTCGCGACCTTGAGCCGGATGATGTTGCCCCAGTCCCGCAAGCCGCCCCATTTGATCGAGCCGACACCGCCCGAGCCGCCGGCAATGAAGCCGCCGATCGAGGCCGTCTGATAGGTCGAGGGGTGCAGGCGCAATTCCTGCCGCGAATGGGCGCGCGTCTCGTCGTCGATCCGGGCCATGATCGCGCCGGGCTCGGCGATATAGCGGCCGGCCGCGATCTCCTTGACCTTGTTGAAGCCGGAGAGATCGAGCAGCACGCCGCCGGAGAGCGGCATCGCCTGCCCGTAATTGCCGGTGCCGGTGCCGCGCGGCGTCACAGGAATGCCGAGTTCGTGGCAGGCGGCGAGAACCTGCACGACCTCGGCC
>NZ_JAELTI010000066.1 GCF_016428755.1 Allobosea sp. ASV33 | reverse complement strand
GGACTGGATCTCCTCGCCGGCGAAGCGGATGCGCCCCTTCGTCACCGGCACGAGCCGCGAGACGGTGTTGAGCGTCGTGCTCTTGCCGGCGCCGTTCGAGCCGAGCAGGGCGACGATCGCGCCCTCCGGCACCTTCAGCGAGACCTCGGAGAGCGCCTGGATGCGGCCATAGGCGGCGGAGATGCCGTCGATTTCGAGCAGATCAGCCATGATGCGTCTCTTGGGCGGCCTCATGCGCCGCATCGCGGCCGAGATAGGCTTCGATGACGGCCGGATGGGCGCGCACCTCGGCGGCCGTACCCTCGGCAATCTTGGTGCCGAAGCTCAGCACGGTGATCTTGTCCGAGATCGACATGACCAATTGCATGACGTGCTCGACCAGGAGGATCGTCAGGCCGTCGCGCTCGCGCAATTCGCAGAGCAGGCGGTCTAGCGCCGCGATCTCGCGGTTGCGCAGGCCGGCGGCCGGCTCGTCGAGCAGCAGAAGTTTTGGGCGGATAGCGAGCGCGCGGGCGATCTCGACCATTTTCTGGTGGCCGAAATCGAGATTGCGCGCCTTGGTCTGGGCGTAGGAGGTCAGGCCCGTACGCTCCAGCAATTCATCGACATGCTCGACGATGCCGCGCGGGCGGGCGCTGATCGCGTCGCGCCAGGAGCGGCCGGCATGGACATGGGCGCCGATCAGCACGTTCTCGAAGACGGTGAGCTCGCCGAAGAGTTCGAGGTTCTGGAAGCTGCGGGCGATACCGAGCCCCGCCATCTCGCGGGCCGGCATGCGGGTGATGTCGCGCCCGTCATAGGTGATGCGCCCGGCGCTCGGCGTATAGAAGCGCGAGATGCAGTTGAAGGTCGTCGACTTGCCGGCGCCGTTCGGGCCGATCAGGGCATGGATCGAGCCCTTCGCGACGGCCATGTCGAGCCCGCCGACAGCGGTCAGCCCGCCAAAGCGGATCGTCAGCCCCTCGACATTGAGGAAAGGAGCGCTCTCAGCGGCCATGGCGCGCCTCCCGGATACGGTCGCCGATGAAGGCGAAGAGGCCGCGCGGCGCGTACATCATGAACAGGATCAGGATCGCGCCGTAGATGATCTCCTGGTACTGCGGCGCCTGGCGCAGCACCTCCGAGATCAGGCCGAACACGATTGCCCCGCCGATCGCGCCCGCGATCGAGCCGAGCCCGCCGACGACGACCATGGTAAGCACGAGGATCGTGGTCTGGAAGCCCAGGCTGTCCGGGTGGATGAAGGTCTGGAACAGGCCGAACATGCCGCCGGCAAAGCCCGCGATGGCGGCCGAGAGCCCGAAGGAGACGATACGTGCGCGGCGCACGTCGATGCCCATTGCCATCGCCGCGACCTCCGACTCCCGCACCGCCCGGAAGGAACGGCCGAGCCGCGAGCGCGAGATCGCAACGGTGAGCCCGATCATCACGAGGCAGAAGAACAGCACGAAGGGATAGGCCTGCTTGTCGCTGAGGATCTCGATCGGGCCGAAGCGGGCCGGGCTGATGCGCAGGCCGTTCGGGCCGTTGGTGACGCTGTCCCAGTTGGCGAAGACCCATTGCATGGCTTCGCCGAAGGCGAAGGTGGCGAGCGCGAGATAGATGTCGCGCATTCGTAGCGCGAGCGCGCCGATGAACAGGCCGACGGCTCCGGCGACCAGAGCGCCGAACAGCATGGCGACAGGGTAGGGCAGGTCGAACGCGCGGTTGGCGAGGGCGCTCGCATAGATGCCGATGCCGTAGAAGGCGGCATGGGCCATCGAGAACTGGCCGGTCTCGCCGATGACGATGTGCAGGCCGAGGCAGAGCACCACGAAGACCAGCAGCAGGTTGGCGATGTAGACGACATAGCCCGAGGTGAAGACGGGCAGGGCGACGGCGACGAGCGCGGCCGCGACGAGCCCGATCAGGGCCGGGCCGGAGAGGGCGCGGCGGGCCGGCGCAGGCGATGCGAGAGGAGTGGACGACACGGCTCTCAGACCTTCTTGATCGTCAGCTTCCCGCCGAACAGGCCCTGCGGACGCAGGACGAGCACGATCAGGATGGCGAGGAAGGGGGCGAGCACGATGGCGCGCGACGAGATGAACAGCCCGACCATGTTCTCGACGATGCCGATGACGAAGCCGCCGACCACGGCGCCGGGCAGGCTGGAGAAGCCGCCGACGATCGCCGCCGCGAAGGCGAGCATGACGATCGAGCCCATATCAGCGGTCATCAGGATCTTCGGCGAGATCAGCAGCGCCGCGATGGCGGAGATCACGCCCGACAGGCCCCAGATCAGCATGTGGCAGCGACGCAGGTCGACGCCGACGAGCTGGGCGGCCTTGGGGTTCATGCCGACGGCGCGCATGGCCCGGCCGGTCTTGGTGTAGTTGAACATCCAGAAGAAGGCGGCCATCACCGTCACCGCGGTGCCGAAGATGGCGAGGTCGAGCATCGTCACAGAGGCCTGGCCGATCATGACAGAGTCGGTCGAGACCAGCGCGGGGAAGGAACGCGGCGTGTCGCCGAAGCCGGTGCGGCGCACGAGGCCCTTCAGCACATAGGACAGGCCGAGCGTCGCAATGACGAGATAGACGAGGTCCTTGGCCGATTTCGCGACCTGATCGAGGACGAAGCGGCGGAACAGCGCCATGGCGAGGAAGGCCACGACCAGCGTCGCCGGCAGCACGACCCAGATCGGCATCTTCTGGAAGACGAAGAGATAGAGCGCGACATAGCCCGCCGCCATGAAGACCTCGCCCTGGGCGAAGTTCGGCACGTCCGAGGTCTTGAAGATCACCACGATGGCGAGCGCCAGCAGGGCATAGACGCTGCCCGAGACGAGGCCCGAGGCGATGCCTTGCTGCAGGAAGATCAGCGCGAGTTGCAGGTCCATCAGTTCCAGATCCACATCCGGCCCGGTGCCCGGGTCAGGGAAGGGCGGCGGCGCGAAAGCCGCCGCCCGGTCTCATGAGGGAAGGCCGAGAGGCCTGTCCGTGGTGGTCACTTCGCCTGGTAGGTCCAGCGGCTGGTGAAGACGCCCGGCAGCGGGCTCATCGTCGTGCCGTCATACTTGATGAAGATCGTCGAGCGGTTGGCGGCGCGCTGCTCCGGGCCGAACTGCATGCGGCCGGCCATGACGCCCGAGTCGAAATCCTGCGTCTTCAGCGCGGCGAGCACCTTCTCGCGGGTCGGGTTAGGGCCGGCATCCTGCAGCGCCTTGACCAGCGACATCGCCGGGGGGATGCCGTAGGGCATGTAGGTCTGCGGATGGTCGGGCTTGGCCGCGAGCTCCGGATAGGCCGCCTTGTACATATCGTAGATCGGCTTCAGCTTGGCGCCGCCGGGCGAGTCGATCATCACTTCCTGTGTGTAGAAGTTCTTGAGCGCGTCCTTGCCGACATTCTCGGCGAGCTGGTTGAGGCTGGCCGTGCCGGTGACCGAGAGGATGATCGGCTTGTTGAAGCCCATCTCGGCCGCCTTCTTGATCAAGAGCGCTGCCGGGCGGGCATAGGTGACCAGCAGGATCGCATCCGGATTGGCGGCGCGCACCTTCAGGAACGGCGCGGTGACGTCGTTAATGCCGGGATTGATCGACTCGACCGAGAGCTTCACGCCGTTGACCTCGGCGTCCTTCTTCGAGCCTTCGAGGTTCCAGGCGCCATAGGCGTCGTCATGGTTGATATAGGCGACGTTCTTGGCGCCGAACTGCTTGGCGGCGAACTCGATCATGGCGCCGCCGACGGCGTATTGCGAGATCGAATAGGCACCGAAGATGTAGTCGGTCGGCGGGAACAGCGCGCCGTCGCCCGATGCGTTCAGCATCAGGTAGGGCACCTTGTTGCGGACGACATAGTCCTTGGCGGCGACGACGGCGGCCGAGCACGAGCCGCCATTGAGCATGAACACGTTTTCCTGCTCGACCAGCTTCTTCACCGCCGCAACCAAATCGTTGGCATTGCAGCGATCGTCCTCGACGACATACTCGATCTTGCGGCCGTGGATGCCGCCTTCCTTATTGATCTTGTCGTAGTACATCTTGGCCGCGTTCACGACGTCGAAGCCATAGGCCATGTTCGGGCCGGACAGCGGGCCGAAGATGCCGATCTTGATCGCCTTGTCGGTGATGCCCGGCTCCTGGGCGCCTGCAGCGGCCCCGATCAGCAGGCTGGCGGCCAGCGTCAGGCCGGCTGCGGTCTTGTTCACGCTCATCGTATCTCTCCCTGGTCGTTGGTTTATCTTGTCGTTGAGGTCATTGGCGCACAGCGCCTCGATCCTGAGGGGATCATAGCGGGCCGGTGGCGGGCATCTGTCACAGCGGCTTGGGACATCGCGGCGGCTAACCTTCCGAGCCATGCAGTGGCGCCAACGAGGGCGCGTCATGGGCGGGGTAGGACAACTCGCGGAAGATATGGAAGGTGCGCATGATGTGCTTGCGCATCGCCTGCTCGGCCCGGTCGCCGTCGCGCGCCAGCAAGGCCTGCAGGATGATCTCGTGGTCCTCGTTGCTGAGGCGGAATTCGGCCGGCGAGGTCATCCGCGCCACCGAGCCGTTGAAGTAGAACCGGCCCGAACGCAGGATCGCGTCGCGCAGCTTCTCGTTGCGGGCGGCGGCGACGATGATGCCGTGGAACTCGCGATTGGTCTCGACGCGGGCCTTGTCGTCGGCGGGGTCACTGGCGATTCGGCGGGCATGCACGGCCGCGACAGCCGCGATCTCGTCATCGGTCGCCCGCTCGGCGGCGAGCCGGGCGGCATAGCCCTCCAGCGCCGCGCGGACTTCGGAGTTCTCGCTGGCCTCGACGGCGGTGATCTCGCGCACGGCCCAGCCGCGCCGGCGCGGCACAATAAGCTGCTCGACGGCCAACCGCTGCAAGGCTTCGCGCACCGGCGTCCGGCTGACCGCTAGCGCAGCCGCGATATCGGCCTCGATCAAGGGCTCGTTCGGACGCATCTCGCCGGAAAGGATGGCATTGCGCAGGGTTTCATAGGCATCGCCCGAGCGGCGCCGGCCGAGCGCGCCCTTCTCGGCGTCCCCCGATGGCTGGTCCGAAGCGGCGAGTGTGAAGCGCTTCTGCATGCGATCCCCGAAGGCAGCGTCGATCCGATGATGCCGAAGCCTTATCGCGTCCGCTGTCACCAGAGCAGGGGACAGCGGTAACGGTTTCATCCGCGCGCCGGCAGCACTTCGGCGCGGCATGCGCCGAAGCCGATGCTGGCAAAGCCTTCTCGCCGGGCGCTGGCTCGCATGACGATCGCGTCGCCATCGACGAGATAGGTCCGGCTCTCGCCGTTGGGCAGGGTGATCGCCTCGCGACCGCCGCGCGTGATCTCCATCAGGCTGCCGAAGGAACCGGGGTCGCGCCCTGAGATCGTGCCAGAACCGAAGAGATCGCCCGCTTCAAGGTTGCAGCCGTTCGAGCTGTGATGCGCTACGAACTGCGCCGGCGTCCAGTAGAGGTCGCGCGTGCTGCCGAGCGAGAGCCGGTGCGGCGCCAGACCGCCTGCGCGCATCGAAGCGGTCTCGATGAAGACCTCGAGCGTAACGTCGAGCGCATGTGGTACGTCTGCCTCGGCAGGGTTGAGATAGGGCAGGGCCGCCGGGTCGCCTTCGGGACGCGGCGCCTGGGCCTTCCGGAAGGGCGCCAGCGCCTCCGGCGTCACGATCCAGGGCGAGATCGTCGTAGCAAAGCCCTTGGACAGGAAAGGGCCGAGCGGCTGGTATTCCCAGGCCTGGATATCGCGCGCTGACCAGTCGTTGAGCAGGCAGAACCCAGCGATCCGGTCATCGGCCTCATCGATCGGCACGGGCGAGCCCTGCGCATTGCCGGGGCCGATCCAGATGCCCAGTTCCAGCTCGTAATCGAGATTGCGGCAGGGGCCGAAGCTGGGCTCCGCTTCGTCCGGACGCTTGCGCTGGCCATTGGGGCGCAGGAAGGGCTCACCGGACGGCCGGACCGACGAGGCGCGGCCGTTATAGCCAATCGGGATATGCTTGTAGTTCGGCAGCAGCGGATTGTCCGGCCGCAGCAGCGAGCCGATATTCAGGGCGTGCTGGATACCGGCATAGAAATCCGTGTAATCGCCGATCCGCGCCGGCAGGCCAAGTAAGCAGTTCCGCGCCGGATGCAGTATCGGCTTAAGCTGGGCTTGTGCAGGCGAGCCTTCTGCCAGCAGGGCCGAAAGCCGAGCCCTGAGTTGCTTACGCGCAGCCGTTCCCAGGCCGATAAAGCCATTCAGGGTCGGCGCGGCCGCGGCCGTGACGGTCTCCTCGATGTCGGCGCAAAGACCCGACCCCGCAAGCGCCGCCAGATCGAGGATTTCGTCGCCGATCGCGACGCCGCCCCGCGCTTGTCCGCCGTCGGGTGAGAACACACCGAAGGGCAGGTTCTGGATCGGGAATTCCGCATGGTCCCGCGCCGATTCGACCCAACTGCGCAGGGCCGGATCATGGCTGGCTTCGAGCGCGACGGCGGAGGAGGTGGGGCGAGGCGAGTTTTCCGCCCGTGTGTCGAGAGTGCTGCCCTGCATAGGCTCATCCAATCCGTTCTGACTCGGTCAGTTCGGCGGCGAGCCTAAGCGGAAGCGCTGCCCGGCCTCTGTCCCCTGCGCGTGGGACGTGGGGGGCGCTCAGTCGACGGGGAAGCGTTCCTCCATCAGCGCGAGCGCTTCGAGCAAAGGTTCGGCATGCGAGCCGAGCGCCGCGAGGATGCCGGCCTCGAACGCCAGCGCGCGCGGCACGATCTCGCCATAGGCCTTCAGGCCCGCAGCGGTCAGGGACAGGCTTTCCTCGCGCCGGTCCTGCTCGCTCTCGCGACGGACGAGCCAGCGCCGCTCCTCCAGCGCCCGCACCGCCCGGCTGACCTTGGTCTTGTGCATCGAGGAATGCTTGCCGATGGCCTTGGCCGTCATCGTGCCGAACTGGGCGAGGGTGGCCAGCACCCGCCATTCCGGCACGGTTAGGTCGTGATGCGGCCCGTAGACCGCCCGGAACTGCTGGGAAACCGCCGAGCTCAGGCGGTTCAGGCGATAGGGCAGGAAGTGTTCGAGAGCGAGTTTCGACATGCCTTGTTAGTTACAAAATCGACAGTTACCAGAGCAACCATCTCGAACGAAGCTCGCACAGGGCATGCCGCGGGCCTCAGGCCGTCGCGAGGAGAGGGCGCCACCATGAACGTTCAGAACCCGTCCCAGGTCGGTGCCGCCAAGGCCGCAAGCGCCATCGCCGCCGGCTACATGTCCGGCTTCGGCAACGGCTTCGAGACCGAGGCGCTGCCGGGCGCCCTGCCGCTGGGACGCAACTCGCCGCAGAAATGCGCCTATGGGCTCTATGCCGAGCAGCTCTCCGGTTCGCCCTTCACGGCGCCGCGCACCACAAACGAGCGCTCCTGGCTCTATCGCATCCGCCCGACGGTGGCGCATTGGAACGAGTTCCGGAAGGTCGATGCCGGCTTCTGGCGCACCGCGCCGGCCCGCGAGGTCGATATGCCGATCGCGCCGTTGCGCTGGAGCCCGATCCCGATCCCGTCGAAGCCGATCTCTTTCGTCGAGGGCGTCCATAGCATGACCACCGCCGGCGATGCCGGCAGTCAGGGCGGCATGGGCGCGCATGTCTACCTGATCACCCGCTCGATGGGGGACGAGTATTTCTACAATGCCGATGGCGAGATGCTGTTCGTGCCGCAGCAGGGCGATCTCAGGCTGTGGACCGAGTTCGGCATCATCGACATCGAGCCTGGCGAGATCGCCGTGATCCCGCGGGGCGTGAAGATCCGCGTCGAGCTGAGGGACGGGCCGGCCCGTGGCTATATCTGCGAGAACTATGGCGGCGCTTTCACCTTGCCGGAGCGGGGGCCGATCGGCGCCAACTGCCTGGCCAATCCGCGCGATTTCCTGACGCCCGTCGCGGCTTACGAGGATCGCGACGCGCCCTCCAAGATGTATGTGAAATGGGACGGCAATCTCTGGGCCGCCGATATCGAGCATTCGCCGCTCGACGTCGTCGCCTGGCATGGCAACTACGCCCCGTACAAATATGATCTCAGGCGCTTTTCGCCGGTCGGGCCTGTCCTGTACGACCATGCTGACCCGTCGATCTTCACGGTGCTGACCTCGCCATCGGAGACGCCCGGCACCGCCAATATCGACTTCGTCATCTTCTCGGATCGCTGGCTGGTGGCCGAGAACACCTTCCGGCCGCCCTGGTACCATATGAACGTGATGAGCGAGTTCATGGGGCTGGTCTACGGCGTCTACGACGCCAAGACCGGCGGCGGCTTCGTGCCGGGCGGCATCTCGCTGCATAACAGCATGCTGCCGCACGGGCCGGACGTCGATGCCTTCGAGAAGGCGAGCAACGTCGAACTAAAGCCGCACAAGCTCGAGGGCACGCTGGCCTTCATGTTCGAGACGCGGTTTCCGCAGCAGGTCACGGCCTTCGCCGCCGGCTCGGATTCGCTTCAGCGCGACTATGGCGGCTACGGCCACAAACTGACCAAGCATTTCGATCCGAACAGGCCTTGAGCGAGAGAGGGTATGCCCACCGGCGGCCGGTTTCGTAGGCGGTCAGTTGAGCTTTGCCGGCCACTCATCCCTCATCGCGCCCAACAGGTCTCGGTCGTCGACATCACCTGAATCCGGGCATGGCAGGGCTGGTTATACCTGGCCGGGGTGCTAGGCCTGTACCCCCCGCAAGGTGACCGAACACTGGGGCCAATAATCAGGGTTTTGCCTCGGGAATGATCACCATGGCTGCCAGCCCGCCGCCAACGCGGTTGGAGAGCTGGACGGATCCGCCGAGGGTTGCGGCAAGCTGCTGCGCGATCGCAAGCCCAAGCCCAGCTCCTCCGGTCTCGCGATTGCGCGACTGCTCCAAACGGAAAAAGGGCTGCATGGCGGCGGCCAGCATCTCTTCGGGAATGCCGGGCCCACGGTCCTGCACGGTAATCGCGATGGCGCCCTGTCTGCGTTCCATCTCGATCTCGGCGGCGCCTGCGAATTTCAAGGCATTGTCGATGAAATTCGACAGGATGCGCCGCAGCGCGTGCGGCTTGGTGGAGGCGATGCCGTCGATCCGGCTGGCAACCGTCACCGCCTTGCCGGTGTCCTGATAGTCATAGGCGATGCTGTCGACGAAGGAGGCAAGGTCGATCCGCGTCGTCTTCTCGCCGCTGCTGTGGGCGCTGCGTGCATAGGCGATGCCGTCCTGTACCAGCCGCTCGATCTCGCGGAGGTCGTTGACGAGCTTCTCCCGCTCGGGCGAGTCGTCGGCCATGTCGGCGCGTAGCCGCATGCGGGTGATCGGGGTCTGGAGATCGTGCGAGATCGCCGCGAGGATCTGCACGCGTTCTTCCAGATAATGCGCGATCCGTTCGCGCATCGCATTGAAGGCCCGGGCGGCATGAGCGACCTCGCTGGGGCCGGCCTCGCTCAAGGGCGGAGTCTTCGCGTTGGGGTCAAGCGCCTCGGCGGCGGCGGCGAGTTCGCCGAGCGGACGGACCGCCTGCCTGACCGCGAACCAGGCACAAGCCAGCAAAAGGACCATCTGCGCCACCAGGACATAAGGCAGCCAGTCCGCGACCGGCATGATCCCGCGCGGCGTGATCTCGATCGTGAGCGGGCTGCCGTCGCTCAGGGTCAGATGCGCCTGCAGGCGGCCTTCCTCGCCCGGGATCGCTTCGATCCGCAGGGGAAAGCGCGAGCCGGCGGCGCTTGCCAGCCTGGCCGCGATCTCCTGGCCGTGGCGCGACGTGTTGGGCACTCCAGCACGGCCCGGCCCCAGAGCGAGCGTATAGTTGCCGCGGCTGAGCCATTCGAGCAGTTCGGGCCGTTCGGCAGCCGGCGTCCGGTCGAGAACCGCGATCGAGGTCGCGACATCGTTCTCCAGCGTGCGGAACATCGCCGCCGTCGCCGACATCGTACGCTCGGCGTAGAGAACGCCGAAGGAGAGGCCGTAGGCGACAGCCAATCCCGCCAGCAGGATCAGGAACAAGCGGGCGCGCAAGGTCCGGGGCAGGAAGCGAAAGCGGGACGCGGCGTTCGCGGTCACGACCTGGGTTCCGTGATCTCGACGGGGACCGCCAGCACATAGCCCTCGCTGCGCACGGTCTTGATATAGGTCGGCTCGCGCGCATCGTCGCCGAGCCGCTGGCGCAGGCGGCTGACCAGCAGGTCGATCGAGCGGTCGAACAGTTCGGCATCGCGCCCCTGCGTCAGGTTCAGGAGCTGGTCGCGGTTGAGCACGCGCTGGGGATGGTCGATGAAGACGCGCAGCAGCCGGTATTCGGCGCCGCTCAGCGCCACTTCCGTCTCCTGCGCATCGAGGAGATGGCGCCGCACGGTATCGAGCCGCCAGGCGCCGAAGGTCAGGATCTGGCCGGCTTCGCTGATCTGCAGGTTCGGCGGCAACATCCGGGTGCGTCGCAGCACGGCATTGATCCGCGCCAGCAATTCACGGGCGGCGAAGGGTTTCGAGAGATAGTCGTCCGCACCCATCTCCAGCCCGATGACACGATCCATCTCGTCGCTGCGGGCCGTCAGCATCAGGATAGGCGTCGCCTTGTGCTTGCCGGCGCGCAACTCGCGGCAGAGCGCGAGCCCGTCCTGGCCCGGCATCATCACGTCGAGCACGATCAGGTCGACGGTGTTGGCGTCGAGGAAGCTGCGCATCTGACGGCCGTCCGCGGCGGTCGAAGTCCGCAACCCGTTCTTCGCGAGATAGCTCGATACCAGATCGCGGATCTCACGGTCGTCATCGACGATCAGGACGTGGTCGACATGCTCCATGACAGGATTTTCCGCTTCCACCGAGGGGCGCTTCGCGACAGTCGTTTCTCATAGCCGGCCGACAGGCTTCGGCGAAGCCCCGAAGCCGTCCAGGGTGACGCCGGACGCCTGAAGGGTGCCCGGCAACGGCCGGCCGTTCTATGAGCCGGCCAGTGTCGAGACCACGGCCGGAAGCCAGGATGCGACATTGGGATCGCTGGCATCCCAGGCGCAGGGCACGGCTGCCAGCGCGGTGATCGCCAGCAGGATGAAGGCGATCCTGCGTTTGCGGATGATGGTCATGTCATCGCCTCCTTGCTCGCGGCTTGCTCAGACGACGCTGAGCTCAACGTCGATGTTGCCGCGCGTGGCCTTGGAATAGGGGCAGGTCTGGTGGGCTTCGTGGATGAGGCTCTGCGCCAGTTCGCGGTCGAGGCCAGGCAGGCTGACGCGCAGGCGGGCCTGCAGGAAATAGGCACCATCCGTCGAGCCGAGATCGACCTCGGTATCGACGGCGAGGTCGGCCGGCAGCGCAACCTTGCGCTTGCCGGCGGCCAGGCCGATCGCGCCGATGAAGCAGGCCGACCAGCCGGCGGCAAAGAGCTGCTCGGGATTGGTGCCGGCGCCGGCGCTGCCGGGAGGCGACAGCTTGATGTCGAGCCGCCCGTCGGAGCTGCGTGAGGCGCCGTCGCGGCCACCGGTGGTGTGGGTGCGGCCAGTATAGAGAACCTTGTCGATCTTGGTCATGGAACGCTCCATCTCGTCCGTCGCCGCCATGAGCGGCGGCGGGTGATGGAGCGTTTCCCAAGCCGAGGTATCGGGATTGTTTTGCGAACCGGCCGATTTGTAACGCAGCGTATATCCGCCGCGTTTCGACATCTTGCGCCACGCGAAGGCACTCGCGGCGCGAGGCGATGCGCCCGAGAGCGAGCGGATTGTATCGGCCTGTATCATCGCCCCTCCGGGCGGAGAGACGCTTACAATTCGCGCCATCCCCGAAACAGCGGTGACACAGCCGGCGGGCTCGTTGCGATCTCTCGCAACCAGGGACAACAATCATGTCAGAACAGATCGATCAGCCTCGCCGCAATCTCCTGAGCGCCTTCGCATGGGGAGCAACGGTGGCGACCTTCGCGGGAATCGGCGCTGCCCATGCCCAGGCGCGCTCGCCATCCGCTGCCGCCTCGCCGACGGCAGGGCAGGGTGGCCACGCAGGTTTTGCCGCGCTGAAGCAGGTGAAGGCCGGCGTGCTCGATATCGGCTATGCCGAAGACGGCCCGGCCGATGGACCACCGGTCCTGCTGCTCCACGGCTGGCCCTATGACATCCATAGCTATGTCGATGTCGCACCGATCCTGGCCAAGGCCGGCTATCGCGTGCTCGTGCCGCATCTGCGCGGCTACGGCACCACCCGCTTCCTCTCGGCGGATACCCCGCGCAACGGCCAGCAGGGGGCGCTCGCCACCGACATCATCGCCTTCATGGACGCGCTGAAGATCGAGAAGGCCGTTATCGGCGGCTATGACTGGGGCGCGCGCACAGCCGACATCATCGCCGCGCTCTGGCCGGAGCGCGTCAAGGCGCTGGTCTCGGTCAGCGGTTATCTCATCGGCAGCCAGGACGCGAACAAGCCGCCGCTGCCGCCCAAGGCCGAATTGCAGTGGTGGTACCAGTTCTATTTCGCCACCGAGCGGGGCGCGGCCGGCTATGCCAAGTACACCCATGACTTCGCCCGGCTGATATGGGAGCTCGCCTCGCCGCAATGGAAATTCGACGACGCGACCTTCGCCCGTTCGGCTGTCGCCCTCGACAATCCCGACCATGTCGCGATCTCGATCCATAACTACCGCTGGCGCCTCGGCTTGGCGCAGGGCGAGCCGCAATACGACGCACTGGAAAAGAAGCTCGCCGCATTCCCGAGCATCGGCGTGCCCGCCATCACCATCGAGGGCGATGCCAACGGCGCGCCCCATCCGGAGCCGGCGGCCTATGCCAAGCGCTTTACCGGCAGGTACGAGCACCGGCTGTTCAAGGGGGGCATCGGCCACAACCCGCCGCAGGAGGCCCCCCGGGAGTTCGCACAGGCGATCATCGACGCCGACAGGCTCTGAAGCCGAAATTTCGACGCGATAGGAAAAGGCGCCCGGGCGAGAACCCGGGCGCCTTTTTGATGGCAGGCTACGCTGTCGGGACAGCGTTCACCCGAAGGTGAACGCGTAGGCTTCGGCGCCGGCATCGAGGAAGCGGATCTCGAAGGTGCGCTCCCCAACGTTCCCGGCTTGGCGAACGAGCTGATAGAGCCGGGTTTCCGAGATCGTGCCGTTCCCGGCTGCGTCGATATCGGCTCCGTGGTCGGCGGCGGGCGGGACTCCATCGACCGTGACGTGGAAGCGGATCGGCTTTCCCGCCGGGCCAGGTCCGAGCACGAGATGCAGGTCGCGCGCCCTGAAGCGGAGCGCGATGCCGCCGGCGGCGCGGGAGAGCCGGGCGCTCTCAGCGCAGACCGTCCAGTTGCCGTCGAGCGCCCATTGATTGAGCCTGAGCTTGCCCACGCTGTAGTCCTGCGGCCGGTCGCCCGTGATCCCTTCCGGCGAGGCGAAGCCCGACGCCTTGGAATAGCCGAGATAGGTTTCGCCCGAACGGATATTGGCCAGGTCCGGCGCGGCCTGGGCGCCGGATGCCTGTGGCGTCACGAAGTCGGCCGCTGCCTTGCGCTGTCCGGCAGCCTCGGCGAGGAGATCCTGGATGGCCCGGTCCGAGAGCGCTTCGCCGCCTTCGCCGAACTGGGTGTGGCGGATACGGCCCTGCGCATCGACGAGATAGATCGCCGGCCAGTAGCTGTTGCGGAAGGCACGCCAGATCCTGAAATCATTGTCGACGGCGATCGGATAGTCGATCCCGAACCGAGCTGCCGCCTGCCGAATGTTCTCGACCTTCTTCTCGAAGGCGAATTCCGGAGTGTGGACGCCGACCACGACGAGGCCCCGGTCCCGGTACTTCTCCGCCCAGGCGCGGATATAGGGCAGGGTGCGGATGCAGTTGATGCAGGAATAGGTCCAGAAGTTCACCAGGACGACTTTGCCCCGCAGCTCTTCCGCCTTCAGCGGGGCCGTATTGAGCCAGCTCACGGCGCCGTCGAAGCCCGGCATCGCGCCGTGATCGGGCAGCCTGCTGCGATAGGGCTGGGCGGACATTCCGGCGCCGTCCGGCGAAGCATTCTCGGCGACGCGCAAGGCGGCCGCTCCATCGCGGCCAAGGCCGTCCAGAACACTTTGCTCGATGCCGGTCGTGGCGGCGAAGGAGAGCCGGGTGAGCAGTCCGGTATCGAACCCGAGGCCGATCGCCAGCACGCTCGCCAGCACCGCGACGCCGACGCCCCGGCGGACGCGCTCGCCGAACCCCAATGCGCGCTTCATCGCCTCCAACACCTCGCCGCTGGCCCGCAGAGCGAACCCGAGCGACGTCGCGGCTCCCGCTGCATAGGCAGCCAGAAGCAGAACCGTCCCGGAATTGGCGCCGTGCAAGGCGGCGCCCGTCAGCACGAGGCCGAGGATCGGGCCCGCGCAGGGCGCCCAGAGCAGGCCGGTCGCGACGCCGAGCAACAGGGAGCCGGCGATGGATCGAGGTCCGGTGTTACCGTCCCCCGACAGCCGCACTCCAAGTGCGACGAGGGGACGGTTGAGGAAGGCCGCCGCGCGCGATGAGATCAGGGTCACGCCGAAGACGGCCAGCAGCGTCAGCGCCGCGTAGCGCCCGGCTTCGTTGGCCTGTACCACCCAGCCTCCCCCGACAGCCGCGAGGCTGGCGACGGCTGTGAAGGTGACGGCCAATGCGGCCAGCATCGGCAATGCGCTGCGGCGGAACGTTTGCCCGGAGCGAGCGAAGACGAAGGGTAAGATCGGAAGGATACAGGGGCTGAAGATGGTCAGCACGCCGGCAAGATAGGAGGCGACGAACAGGGTCATGGCAGGGTCCTCTGGGCGGGACCACGCCTGTCGCGCACGTCACCGCCAAGCCCGCACTGGAACCTGGCGACGTATCCGCATTGTTTTCCCCTCAGTCCAAACCGTAACTCCTTGTATCCTGGCGCTAACACATCTGCCGACGGCAAAACCGCCAGAGGCTGCTTGCGAGCTTCGTGGCGGGCTCTGGCGAGAAAACCGGCCGCGGGTTCAGGCTCCTGGCAGCTTGCGAGCTTTCGCCCTGCTTCGCCTCTCAGCCATCGCCGAAGCTTCGCGTCACCAACCGGTTCAGCCTTTCGGCGAACGCACTGGCGTCTGTGGGGCGCTCGCCGTCCAGGACGCGGGCGGTGTCCAGGAGCAGGTGGGCTACGTCGTTGCGCAGGCCATCATCCTCGACGGACGCGAGGGCTGAGACCATCGCATGGCGAGGGTTGACCTCGAGGATCGGCTTGGCCGCGCTGTCGACCCGGCCGGCGGCGCTGAGCAAGCGTTCGAACTGGCGATCCGGCCCCTTGTCCGATGCAACAAGGCAGACCGCGCTCTCGGTCAATCGGTCGGAGGAGCGGACATCAGCGACCTCGTCAGCCAAGATTTCTTTCATCGACGCGAGCAGGACGCCGATCGTCTCATCCGTTTCAGCGGAAGAAGGCGCTGCGCCGTCGAGCAGCGGGATGAGACCGAGATCGGCCGCACCTTGGGTCACGGATTTGAACGGCTTGCCTTCGAAATCCGGCGCTGCCGAGGCCCAGAAGCTGTCGATCGGATCCGACAGCAGCAGCACCTCGATGCCGCGCGCGCGGAAGCCTTCGAGCTGCGGGGAGCTGGCGATCCGGGAGGCATCGTCGCCGGCGATGTAATAGATCGCGGTCTGGTTTTCCTTCAACGCGCCGAGATAGTCCTTGAGGCTACGCCAACTCTCGCCAGAAGCGGTCGTCCGGAAGCGAGCAAGGCCGAGCAGCTGTTCCCGGCGCTGGAAATCCTCGTAAAGCCCTTCCTTGATGACGACGCCGAAATTGTCCCAGATCAGGCGGAATGTGTCCGGTTCCTGTTCGGCCAGTTTCGCGAGATCGGCGAGGACACGGCTGGTGACGCCCTTCTTGATCGCACCCAGCAGCGCGCTGTCCTGGATCATCTCGCGAGAGACGTTGAGCGGCAGGTCGGCGGTGTCGACGATGCCGCGGACGAAGCGCAGGTAACGCGGAAGAAGCTCGGCCTCGTCCGTGATGAAGACGCGCTTCACATAGAGCTTGATCCTGCCCTTGCGATCGGCATCGAACAGGTCGAACGGACGCGCGCCCGGGACGAAGGCCAGCGCCGTATATTCGTGCAGGCCTTCCGCGCGAAAATGGATCGTGGCGGCGGGCTCGTCATATTGCCCCGCAACGCTGCGATAGAAATCGGCGTATTCGTCCTTGGTGATCTCGCTCTTCGGCCTGGTCCAGAGCGCGGCCCCGTCGGAGAGGGGTACCGCATCGGCTCCTGGCTCCGTGATCAGCGAGATCGGGACGGGCACATGGCCGGACTGTTCCTTGACGATGCGCTCCAGCGTCCAGCGCTCCGCATAGGTCTTGGCTTCCTCCATCAGGTGCAGCGTCACCCGCGTGCCGCGTGCCGGGGCGTCTTCCAGCGCCGCAGGCGCCACCGTGAACTCGCCCTTGCCGTCCGAGGACCAGGTCCAGGCTTCCGCGCTACCGGCGCGACGGCTGACGACCTCGACCTTCGCGGCGACCATGAAGGCGGAATAGAAGCCGACGCCGAACTGGCCGATGAGCTGCGCGCCGTCCTTGCCGTCGGCGGTCGCGACCCGCTCCATGAAACTGCGCGTGCCCGAGCGGGCGATCGTGCCGAGGGCCTCGACCATCTCGTCATGGCTCATGCCGATGCCGTTATCGGCGATGGTCAGCTTGCCGGCTTCGGGGTCGGCCGAGATGGTGATCGCAAGCTTCGGTTCGTCGCCCAGGAGCTCGGGCTTGCCGATCGCCTCGTAGCGCAGCTTCTCGCAAGCATCGGCTGCGTTCGAGATCAGCTCGCGCAGGAACACGTCACGGTCGGAATAGACCGAATGCACCATCATGTGGAGCAGGCGGGAGACGTCGGCTTCGAAGCTGCGATGCTCGGGCGTGGCGGTCGTTGTCATCAGGGTTTTCCGGATAGGGTTCTGATCAGGGCAAGTATGGCGTTCAATCGTGCGGTCGCGAACTCGCCCGCGCCGGGCAATTGGGCCTCGATGTGAGCGGCGACGGTTTGCCAGGTTGCGGATCCATCGCGCGTCATGACGGCCAAGAGATTGTCCTTGAGCCCGTATGTCGCGCTCTCGGCGTTGGTGATGAGCGCCTTGAAGCGGTCGGAAGGGGAGGTTTCCTTGGATAGCTGCGGGCCATCGGTCATATCGGATGCCAAATGCAATGGGGAGAAGGCAGGGGGCTTTACTCAGGTCTTCTGCTTAAGCCTTCTCGCGAAAGCGATCGATCGCGCGTCGCGCGAGATCATCTTCGTCGAGCGCCAAAGGGACCAGCGCAGCCACGATATAGGCGAGGTCGTTCCGTTCCTGTTCGTCCGAGCCTTCCGGAAGCGACGGCTTGAGCTCCGCCCATGCCTTTTCGAGAGCAGCCTCGGCACGGGCGAGGTCGATGGGATCGGTCAGCGATGAGAAGGGCATGGCTTCCCTCGGGATGCCTGGGCAATTACGGCGTCGGGGGAGGGCGCCGCGAGGCCGCGGCGCCCTCGTTTTCTCAATAGTCCATGCCGCCGGCCGGCATGGCGGGCACCGGATCCTTCTTCGGCGCCTCGGCGATCATCGCCTCGGTGGTGATCAGCAGACCTGCGACCGACGCCGCATCCTGGATCGCCGTGCGTACGACCTTGGTCGGGTCGATTATGCCGGCCTTGACCAGATCGCCATACTCGCCGGTCTGGGCGTCGTAGCCCCAGGCGTAGTCCTGCGACTCCAGCAGCTTGCCGACCACGACAGCGCCATCGCCGCCGGCATTCTCGACGATCTGGCGGGCCGGCGCGGTGATCGCCTTGCGGACGATCTCGACGCCGGTCTTCTGGTCGTCATTGCCGGGCACGAGCCCTTCGAGCGCCTTGACCGCGCGCAGCAGGGCGACGCCGCCGCCCGGCAGGATGCCTTCTTCCACCGCGGCACGGGTCGCGTTCAGGGCATCATCGACGCGATCCTTCTTCTCCTTGACCTCGACCTCGGTCGCGCCGCCGACGCGGATGACCGCGACGCCGCCGGCGAGCTTGGCCAGACGCTCCTGGAGCTTCTCGCGGTCGTAGTCCGAGGTGGTCTCCTCGATCTGCGCCCTGATCTGGGCGACCCGGGCGTCGATCTCCGCCTTCTTGCCGGCGCCGTCGACGATGGTGGTGTTCTCCTTCTCGATCCGGACCTTCTTGGCGCGGCCGAGCATGTCGAGCGTGACGGTTTCCAGCTTGATGCCGAGATCCTCGCTGATCGCGGTGCCGCCGGTGAGGATAGCGATATCCTCGAGCATGGCTTTGCGGCGGTCGCCGAAGCCCGGCGCCTTGACGGCGGCGATCTTAAGCCCGCCGCGGAGCTTGTTGACGACGAGCGTGGCGAGAGCCTCGCCCTCGACATCCTCCGCCACGATCAGCAGCGGCTTTCCGGTCTGCACGACCGCTTCCAACAGCGGCAGCATCGCCTGGAGACCCGAGAGCTTCTTCTCGTGGATCAGGATGTAAGGGTCTTCCAGCTCCGCGACCATTTTCTCGGTATTGGTCACGAAATAGGGCGAGAGATAGCCGCGGTCGAACTGCATGCCCTCGACGACATCGAGCTCGGTTTCGGCGGTCTTGGCTTCCTCGACGGTAATGACGCCCTCGTTGCCGACCTTCTTCATCGCCTCGGCGATCATCTCGCCGATCGTGCGGTCGCCATTGGCGGAGATGGTGCCGACCTGGGCGACCTCCTCCGACCCGGTGATGGCCTTGGAATGCTCGCCGAGAGACTTCGTCACGGCCTCGACGGCGAGATCGATGCCGCGCTTCAGGTCCATCGGGTTGATTCCGGCCGCGACCGCCTTGGCACCTTCACGGACGATCGCCTGCGCGAGCACGGTCGCGGTCGTGGTGCCGTCGCCCGCCGCATCGTTCTGCTTCGAAGCGACTTCGCGCACCATCTGGGCGCCCATGTTCTCGAACTTGTCGGAAAGCTCGATCTCCTTGGCGACGGTGACGCCGTCCTTGGTGATGCGGGGCGCACCGAACGACTTCTCGATCACGACATTGCGGCCCTTGGGACCCAGCGTGACCTTCACGGCATTCGCCAGCGTGTCGACGCCGCGCAGCATCCGCTCGCGCGCGTCCTGCGAAAACTTCACGTCCTTCGCAGCCATGATTCCTCACTCCTTCAGACTTGAGGTTTCAGGTTGATGATGTGGATGAGGCCCCGTCAGGCGGCCTTCTTGAGGGCCGCAGTCGTCTCGACGACGCCCATGATGTCGGACTCCTTCATGATCAGAAGGTCCTGGCCGTCGATCTTGACCTCGGTGCCGCTCCATTTGCCGAAGAGCACGCGGTCGCCGACCTTGACGTCGGGCGGCACGAGCTTGCCGCTCTCGTCGCGCGCGCCGGCACCGACGGCGACGACCTCGCCCTCCTGCGGCTTCTCCTTGGCGGTGTCGGGGATGATGATCCCGCCCTTGGTCTTCTCCTCGGCGTCGATGCGCTTCAGGACGACGCGGTCATGCAGTGGCCGAAACTTCATGAGTTCCTCCAATTTCCATGTCGGTCACATGTCAAAGCGGGCCGGCCCTGTGCGGGTCTCGCGGCGAGGTTCCGCGCGCCCCTGAGGCGCCGTGCCCGCGCGATGATTTGGGTTGCCAAATTTTTGCCTTCAAGAGGCCGGCAGCACTTTTTTTGACCGAGTGCTAACAGTCTGAAAAGGCGCCATAAACGCAACTTTTCAGCTTGCCAAGGCGTTGGAAATTCGCTGCCATCGGAGCAGTGAAACCAGGGAGCTGAAAGGAATGGCTTCGACCGACTTCGCCCGCCAGATCGCCGGCTACGGATTGACCACCGCCGGGATTCTCTACCGTCTTCCCGACCACCCTTCGATCCTGCAGGAATACATCTGGCAGGACTACGATCTCGCCCCGCGCTTCCCCGAGCTCAACAAGTTCCTCGCCTTCTGGCAGGCCAAGCTCGAGGGCAAGCTGTTCCGCATTACCGTGGCTCACAAGGACCTGATCGGTCCTGCCGACCTCAGTGCGGTCAGCGGCGAATTCCGGCTCCAATGACGTCGATGTTGCGACGGGCTTGATCATGGCGGCTCCCATCCCAAATGATGGCAAGCCGCCCACAGCGACAGCGCGCTCGACGCGGCGATCAACCAAACCGGATCCATGTTGCTTCCAGGAGGATATGGCTATGGCAATGTTGGCACTCGCTCCCCACCGAGGGAGGACCGCATGACGACATCAGATGATTTCGAGAGGCCGGTGGTGATCCTGACCGGGCTCGGGCACCCGGCGGCGATCGCGTCCGCCATGGAGGCCTATATGTTCCTCGCCGACTGGCCTGCGAGCAGGCGCGATGCAGTCCACGGCTTGGCGCTGAAGGCCTGCCTGGCGGCTATCCGCGGCGAGATCGAAGCGGATACGGCCCGCGGCCTGTTCGCGTCATGGGCGGAAAGGCACGATCTTCTCGCGCCCGACATCGCCGCTTTCGCCGGCAGCCGGAGGGAAGGCTCGCGCGGGCACGCCTGACAAAGGGCCCGGCGCCGGGCTGGGGGCCGGGCGATTTTGAGGCGAAGCTCCGTTGCCTACCGTTTCGATGGGGGCTTTTGAGTCACGGTGTCTCGCTCCCGCCCAAACAGCGCAATGGTGGCGTCGAAGAGTGCTTTTGCATGCCTCTCCGCGGGCAAGCCGGTGTTAGGCACCTCGACCGACAGCGTCGCGTCCGAAGGAACCGCGCGCAGGAGGTCCTGCAACGGTAGAGCGCCCTGACCGGGGAACAGCCGCCCGCCGCGTGCCTCGGCGACGAGCGCAGCATTATCGGAGGGGCGTTCGGCGACCGCGTCGCAAAGCTGGACGCTCCGGACCAGTTCCTTCGATACGCTCCGCAGGTCCGCTGGAACCGCGCCGGAGCGCGACAGATGCAGCGCATCGATCAGGACGCTGATATTTGTCCTCCGCGTGGCCTCGACGGCGTCGGCGGCTGCCGCCAGCGTGCCGATCCGGCGCCATGGCATGATTTCCAGATCGACAGCCATCCCGAACTCTGCTGCCAGTTCGGCAAGCGCGGTCAAATTCGCGGCAAAGCGGCTCCTGTCCGGGTCGTCCCCGCAGACGCTGAGGCGGCGGGCGCCGAGCTCGCCGGCACTCTCCAGGACGGGCAGAAGCTCGGAAGCCGAGAACGCTTCGTCGATCACGACGAATTCGATATCGTATACGGCGATCCCCGCCTGTTGCAGGGCCACCTTGACCGAGCGCATCTCCGCACTGCCTGGGCGCAGAGTGTAGAACGGCGCGCTCTGGAACGCCGGATGAAGCCGCAAGCCCACGGCGGCGTAGCCGATCTCGCCAGAAAGGCGCACGAATTCGAGCGGGGGCACCTCGATACAGGAGAAATGCGCGATGCCCAGCGGCGGCATGATGTCCGTCATGGGGCGATCCTGTCCGCGAGGTGACTGGCCAGATTGCTGCCAGTCCGTTGGATGTGCTCGCGCAGACGCGCGCAGGCGAATTCGGCGTCGCGCGCCGCCGCCCCCTGAGCAATCTCGCTATGCTCCATTCCCACATTGCGATCCCCGGAGGTGCTCACGAGAAAGCTGCGACGATAGCGGTCGTTGAGATTGAGGAGCGTCCTGCAGAAGCCCAGCAGCAACGGCATGCCACAGCCGGAGAGCAGGCTCAGATGAAAGTCGCGGTGGAGCGCTTCCCAGTGCTCCAGCGTTGCGGGGTCGGCTGCATTGCGCTCGGCCGTGTTGAGCCGATGGAGCGCCCGCATCACATCGCCTTCCCATTCAGGCGGCGCGCTTGCGATCGCCTGACGCAAGGCAAGGGCCTCGAACTCCCCGCGCAATCGCGTGATCTCGCGAAGGTTCGACACCGAGACCGGCGCGACGCGATAGCCGCGATTGTCCTCGAAGGTCACGAGCCCATCCGGGATCAGTCGCGCCAAAGCCTCCCGCAACGGGCTGAGGGATACCGAAAAAATCTCGCGCGCCCGGAGGAGATTGATCTTGGCGCCGGCCTCGAGCTGCCCAGAGACGATCGCCTCCCGCAGACGCTCGACCAACTGGCTGGCTATGGTGTTCTTGCCGTCGTCGATGAACGCCGCCTGCCACGAGCCCCCGGGGGCCGGCTCGCTTTCTGCCACCAGTTCCAAAGGCCCTGCATTCTTCGGCACGTCGACAAGCCCCAAGTTCGAGCCTTTCATGAGCTCTGGCTCAATCAAATAAACGATTATTGTAAGCTAATCCAGCCGGTAGATGCCGTTTTTCGGCGAGAAAGATCGGGATTTGCTTCATTTGAGCGCGGAATAGCGAAGTGCGTTCGAATCCGCAATTGACAGATTATCGATTATTTTAGATAAGCCGTTGGTTCGAAGGAGATGCGCGATCATGCTCATAGAGCGTCAGCAGGACGTCACATCGGCGGCGCTGGAGGTCATGGCGCGGACGCGGGAACCGCGGATGCGGGAGATCATGATCTCGCTGGTTAAGCATCTGCACGGCTTTGTTCGCGACGTGCGTCTCACCGAGGCCGAGTTCCGCGACGCGACCGCCCTCCTGAACGAAATCGGCGCCCTCGCTTCCGACACGCATAACGAGTTCGTGCTGATGGCCGGCTCGCTCGGCGTTTCGTCGCTCGTTTGCCTTTTGAATAATGGCGACGGCGGCAACACCGAAACTTCGCAATCGCTCCTCGGGCCATTCTGGCGGCTGAACGCGCCGCGTGTCGAGAATGGTGGCTCGATCGTGCGTTCCGACACGCCCGGCGATCCGCTCTTCGTCCAAGCCCGGGTGGTGGACGGCGTGGGGCAGCCTATCGAGGGCGCGGAGGTCGATATCTGGCATGCCTCGCCGGTCGGACTCTACGAGAACCAGGACCCCGAGCAGGCCGAGATGAACCTGCGCGGCAAGTTCATGACCGACCCCGACGGCCGTTTCTGGTTCCGCTCGGTAATGATGGTGGGCTATCCGATCCCGACGGGCGGCGTGGTCGGCCGCCTCCTCAAGGCACAGGACCGCCATCCGATGCGCCCGGCGCATCTGCATGCGCTGATCTTCAAGCCCGGCTTCAAAGTGCTGATCTCGCAGGTCTATGATCCGAACGACCCGCACATCGAATCCGACGTTCAGTTCGGCGTGACCAAGGCGCTGATCGGCGACTTCGTCCGCCACGAGGAGCCGCACCCGGCGGCGTCGGGCGTCGCAGCGCCCTGGTACTCGCTCGACTACACCTACGTCATGGAGCCGGGCGAGGCCGTCCTGCCGCGGCCGCCGATCAAGTAGGACCGGAAGGAGCCTTCGCATGCTGACCGAAGAAGACCGCCGCAAGGCCGCGGAAGCGATCCTCAAGGCAGAGCGCGAGCGCGTGCCCTGCGTACAGCTGTCGAAAACATTCCCCGACATGGAGATCGCCGACGCCTACCGCGTTCAGGATCTCTGGGCGGAAGCGCGGATCGCGAGCGGCGCCCGGCTCGCCGGTCACAAGATCGGCCTGACATCACGCGCCATGCAGATGGCCTCGAAAATCACCGAGCCAGATTACGGGCGCATCCTCGACGACGCACTCTACAATGACGGCGCCCGGATCAAGGCCGATCTGTTCATCAAGCCCAGGCTTGAGGTCGAACTGGCTTTCATCATGGGAGAGGACCTCTCGGGTCCCGCATGTCGCGTCCATGACGTGATGCGGGCGACCGAGTTCGTCGTACCGGCTCTGGAGATCATCGACTATCGCACCGAGGTTCCCCGCGCGATCGTCGACACCATGGCCGACAACGCGGCATTCGGCGCAATCGTTCTCGGTGGCCGTACGATCCGCCCCTTCGACGTCGATGTTCGTTGGATCGGCGCGACGCTCTCGCAGAACGGCATCATCGAGGAATCCGGCGTCTCGGCAGCCATTATGGGGCATCCGGCCGCGGGCATCGCCTGGCTTGTCAATAAGCTCCATGACGTCGGCGCAGGCTTGAAGAAGGGGCAAGTGGTCCTCGGCGGCTCTTTCACCCGGCCGGTCGATATCAAGAAGGGCGACGTGATCCATGCTGATTACGGCCCGCTCGGTGCCATCGGCGTGTCGTTCGTCTAGAGTCCCCAGTGATCGGCCGGCCGGCGCGCCGTGTTCCGGGCCGTTGAAAGCCGGTGGCATGCACGCCCGGCTCCGTCGACGAGATCGAGAGCGCCGCCTTGCGCGACGCCATCGAGCACTATCGCTGCGTCACGGAACGCTGGATAGGTCGCGAGGCGTCATCCGTCCGTCTCACGTCTGACGATCAGCTTGAGCGATCGGATCCCAGAAGCGCCAATCGGCCGACAACACCTTCGCCATCGAGCATCTCGGCCGCGTCGCCGTCCAGGCGGTGCCGCCAGTTCGGCTTTTCGAAGGTCGTGCCCGGGACATTGGGCTGCACGCGCAGGCCCAGGGCATCCTCGATCGGCACGATCTTCATCATGCAGGGCGTCGCCGCGACATAGCGGATCGCCGCGTCGACCACCGGGTCGGTATCTCCGGGGGCCGGGCGTTCGCCGTCTGCCAGGCCCGCATCCCTGAACGCACCCCAGAGCACGCCGCGATCCCAGGCCCTTGCATCTTCTGCCTCGCTCGTGTCGCCCGGCGCATCGATATCGGAGCCCGCCCACCAGCCGGCCGTCGGCACGAGGTCATGGGTAGTGGTCACGGCCACCGCATCGCGGTCCCAATCCGGAGGTCGGACATAGCCGTGCTGGGTGCGTTCGAAGCGCAGGACGCGCAGGCCCGCCACGCCCTGCTCGCGCAGATAGTCGCGGAAGCCATAGGGCAGGGTGCCCAAATCCTCGCCGATGACGATGGCGCGATGGCGCCAGGATTCGAGAGCGATCAGGCGGAACAGCGTCTCTGACGGAAAGCTGACATAGGCACCGTCGAGCGCGCTGGCACCTTCCGGGATGAGCCAGAGACGGCTCATGCCCATGACATGGTCGATCCGGATGCCGCCGACGTGGCGCAGGCACGCCCGCAACGTCTCGATGAAGGGAGCGTAGCCGCTGGCCGCGAGGCCTCGCGGGGAGAAGGTGGTCAGCGCCCAGTTCTGGCCGTCGGCTGCGTAATAATCGGGCGGTGCGCCGATGCTCAACCCGTGCAGCACCTCGTCCTGGCGGCTCCATGCGTGGCTGCCGGCGCCATCCATGCCGATGGCGAGATCGGCGATGAGCCCGACCGTCATGCCGGCTTCCCGGCAGACGCGCTGAGCAGCGCCATAGGACAGGCTCGTCAGCCATTGCAGGAAGATCTGATAGCGGATCTCACCAGCATGGGCCTCGGCGAAGGCCGCGACCTGCGGACCGTCGGGATCGCGATAGCCGGGCTGCCACTCGCGCCAGGATCGCATGGTCGGGTCGCGCGCCAGCTCGCTCGCATGCAGGACCTCGAAGATCGCGTGGGAGCGCAGGAGGGACGAGGCTTCCGCGGCATAGCGCTCGAAGGCGGCGCGGCTTTCTCCGGCCTTGTCCAATTGCTCGAAGAGCGCGCGCAGGAAACGTTGCCGCAGCGGCGTCGCGGCCGGCCAGTCGATCTGGTCGAGCTTGGAGAGCCGTTCCATCTCCTCGGCAAGGCCTGCCTGTGCGGCAAGGGTCGATATCAGGCCGTCCGGGAACGCGGCGGCAGGATCGGCGTGCAGCGGATTGTAGAACAGCCGCGTCGAGGGCGAGTACGGACTGAACTGGCCGGGCAAGGCGCCGTAGAGCGCATGAACCGGGCTGATCGCCAGCGCATCGGCCCCGCGGCGGGCGGCGGCCCGGCCCAGCGCGCCGACGCCCGCGAAATTGCCGATACCGCCGTCATAGGCGCTGCGCAGCGAATAGATCTGCGCCGCGAGCCCCCAGCCTGGGCGCCCTCCAGAGAGGTCGGAGAAGGTGATGCAGCGCGCCGGGGCGACCGCAACGGTGATCGTTTCGGCCCCGAGCTGGATGGTGTGGTAGCCGGGTTGGTCGAACGCAGGCAGAAGCAGCCGGTCGTCGGCTCTTCGCGCCCTGAGGACGCGCCGCGATCCATCTTCCAGGACCACCTCGATCGGAGTGTCCTCGCCGGCGGTGGGCAGGTCGACCGGCTGTCCGACGCGGGCGGTCAGGAAGCGCGCCGATCCCGACATGGGAAGGGTTTCGACGGCGGCCAGGGAATTGCGCAGCGCTTTATCGGTTTCGGCGGGCAGGCCGAGCGCGCCGAGGATCGCGCGCAGGCTCTCCGGCGTGACCTGGCGCAACGCGCCGGTCTGGTCGGTCCACTCCGGCGCGATGCCGGCGCGGGCGGCGAGCTGCCGCAGGATGTCGTCCGTCATCGCGCGCCGCCCCCGGCATTGCCCGACCCCGCATGTTCCAGCACGAGGAGCGCGAGAGGCGGCAGGGTCAACGACAGCGATTGCGCCTGTCCATGGGAGGGGATGGACTCGGCCATCGCCTGTCCGCCATTGCCCAGCCCGGAACCGCCATAGATGTTAGCGTCGCTGTTGAGCCGCTCGGTCCAAAATCCAGAGGCCGCGACGCCGACACGATAATCGTGACGCGGCACGGGCGTCATGTTCGCGATCACCAGCAGCGGCGGCCGGCCGTCGCCGGCCGAGCGGGTGAAGGCGAAGACGGCATTGGGCTGATCGTCGGCGATGACCCAGCCGAAGCCCTCCGGGCTGTGGTCGAGGCGGTGCAGGCTAGGATGGCTGCGATAGAGTCGATTGAGATCCCGCACCAGTTGCATGGTCCCGCGACGCCGGCCGTCATCATCGGCGGGCCAGGGGAAGGGCGCATCGACATTCCATTCCTCCTCCTGGCCGAACTCGCAGCCCATGAACAGCAGCTTCTTGCCGGGATGGGTCCACATCATGGAAAGGCATAGCCGCAGATTGGCGAAGCGCTGCCAGTCGTCGCCCGGCATGCGGGCGATGAGCGAGCCTTTGCCGTGCACCACCTCGTCATGCGAGATCGGCAGCACGAAGTTCTCGGAGAAGGCGTAGATCAATCCGAAGGTGACGTCATCGCCGTGATGGCCGCGATGGATCGGGTCCCGCGCGAAATAGCGCAGCGTGTCGTGCATCCAGCCCATGTTCCATTTGAAGTGGAAGCCGAGCCCGCCATGGTGGACCGGCGCCGTCACGCCCGGCCAGGCGGTCGATTCCTCCGCGATGGTGATGGCGCCGCGCGTGCGCGCTCCGACAAGGGTGTTGAGCTCCTGGAAGAAGGAGATCGCCTCGAAATTCTCGCGCCCGCCGAGATGGTTCGGCACCCATTCGCCGGGCTCGCGGCTGTAGTCGCGATAGAGCATGGATGCGACCGCATCGACACGCAGCCCGTCGAGGTGGAACGTCTCCAGCCACCACAGCGCCGAGGCGATCAGGAAACCGCGGACCTCGCGCCGGCCGACATTGTAGATCAGCGTGTTCCAGTCGCGGTGGAAGCCCTGGCGGGGGTCCTCGTGCTCGTAGAGGGCCGTGCCGTCGAAGCGTGCGAGGCCGTGCTCGTCCGAGGGGAAATGCGCCGGCACCCAATCCAGGATCACGCCGATGCCGGCGGCATGGCAGCGGTCGACGAAGCGGGCGAAGGCCTCGGGCGGGCCGAGCCTTGCCGTGGGCGCAAAGAGACCGAGCGGCTGATAGCCCCATGAGCCGCCGAAGGGATGCTCGGTGATCGGCAGGAGCTCGACATGGCTGAAACCCATGTGCTCCAGATAGGGGATCAGCCTGTCGCTGGCCTCGTCCCAGCTACCCATGCGGCCCCATTCGGTCCTCAGCCAGGAGCCGACATGGACCTCGTAGATCGAGAGCGGCTCGGCCATCGGTGTCGAACGCTCGCGCTTTGCCAGCCACGCGGCATCGCTCCAGGCGAAATCCGGGGTGGCGGCGACGATCGAGCCGGTGCGCGGCGGCTCCTCTTGCCGGCGTCCGAGCGGATCGGCCTTCCAGGGGAGCTTTTCGCCGTTCGGTCCGGTGATCGCGTATTTGTAGACGGCGCCAGGGCCGATGCCGGGGATGAACAGCTCCCAGATGCCGGGGCCGAGCCGGCGCCGCATCGGATGGCGGCGGGCATCCCAGCCGTTGAAATCCCCGACGACCGCGACATGCGAGGCATTCGGCGCCCAGACGGCGAACAGCACGCCGTCGACACCTTCGAACGACCACGGATTGGCCCCGAGCCGCGTCGAGAGGTCGAAATGACGCCCCTCGGCGAAGAGGTAGATATCATCCTCCGACAGCGACAGGCCGAAAGCGTAAGGGTCGGCCGCCTCGACGATGCCGTCCGGCCAGGAGATGCGCAGCCGGTAGGGGAGGTCAGGCGGCGCGGAGGCCTGGAAGACGCCGTCGCCCTGCGTGATCATCGGCACTGCGTTGCGGTCCTCGCCCTCTCCCGTGACGAGTTCGGCATAGTTGCAGCCGGGCAGGAAGGCCCGCACGAAGCTGCCGCCCGCGTACGCGTGGCGCCCGAGAATGGAGAACGGATCGGGATGGCGGCCTTCCTCCAGCAGCACGAGATCGTGTGGAGCCAAGGCGGGCAGGGGAGATGCAGACTGGCGCATAAATAGGCTTGTCCGGAAGCTAGGGGTGTTCCGCCCGAAAGGTGGAATCAGCGATGATGCAACGCAGCAGAAGGGGTGTGCGTTCCGCTTCCTCAGCATCGCGAAAACGCCGGGACGGGACGGGGAACCAACCACCCTGCATGCAGTTCATCCACCGCGTTTGAGCCCACGTCCACGGAGAAAGATGATGAGCAGGGAGCAGATCGTCCGCGATACCGCCTATGCGATCTGGGAGGCCGAGGGGAAGCCCGAGGGCCGGGATGCCCAGCACTGGCGCCTCGCCGAGGAGCGCGTCGCGGCCAGCACGGGCCAGCCTGCCAAGCCGGTCAAGGGCAAGGTGTCGTCGACTGCGAACGACAAGCCGAAAGTCTCGGAGCCTGTCAAAAAGGCCGCGATCAAGCCCGCGCCTGCCAACAAGACCGCGACGAAGGCGGCCGCGAGCAAATCCGCAGCGAAAGCGAAGAGCTGAGCCCCCGGGGTTCGGTGGCGGTGTCGAGCGTGCCATCTGCCTGAGTGTCGGGCGGCCGGTGATCGCTGACTGCCCCACAACTTCCATCATCAAGCGACAAGGGCGCGGGCATAGACATCCGCATAGCGGAAGCTCGGGCGGCGCCAGTCGAAGCGCTTGGCCATGGCGTGGTCCCGCATCTGCCGGAAGGCGCGCTTCGAGCGGAAGGCCTCGAGCGCGCGGGAGACCGCTCCAGTCAGCCCCGCCCCGGTGAGACTGGAGAACAGGAAGCCGGACAGCCCGTCCTCGATCGTATCGACCAGCCCGCCGGTGCGGTAGGCGATTGGCAGGGCGCCGGAGCGCTGCGCGTACATCTGGCTGAGGCCGCAGGGCTCGAAGCGTGAGGGCATCAGCAGGAAATCGCTGGCCGCGAACAGGCGCCGCGCCTCGCCATCGTCGAAACCGATCCGCGCGGCGACGGCGCGGGGATAACGCTTTGCCAGCTTCTCAACGGCTTCCTCGATGCGCGGCTCGCCACGCCCGGTCACCACGAGCTGGCCGCCCTGCGCCACGATGGTCTCTGCCGCCTCCAGCGACAAGTCGATGCCCTTCTGGTGCACGAGGCGGGAGATGATCGAGAAGAGTGGGCCGCGCGAATCCGGCAGCTCGAAAGTCCGGCGGATTTCGGCGGCGTTGCGCCGCTTCCACTGCCGGATGATCTGGTCTCCGGAGCGGCCGCCTTCGATCAGGGCATTCCAGCTGTCATCGATACCATTGACGATGCCGGTCAACCGGCCTTCGCTCATCCGCGTCTTGAGGAGACCGTCGAGGCCACAGCCATGCTCGACGGTGGTGATTTCGTTGGCATAGGTCTCGCTCACGGTGGTGACGTGCGAGCCGTAATAGATGCCGCTCTTCAGGAACGAGATCTTGCCGTGAAATTCGGAGCCGTTGATGTTGTAGGCGAGATCGGGAATGCCCAGAAGACGCATGCGCTGCGGGTGGTATAGCCCCTGATAGGCGAGGTTGTGGATCGTCAAGATCGAGGGCGTCTCCAACCCCTTCCAGCGCATGTAGCCAGGCGCGAGCGCGGACGGCCAGTCGTTGACATGGACGACATCAGGCTTCCAGTTCGGATCGGCCTCGCCGGCAGCGATTTCCGCTGCTGCGAGCGATAGCCGCCCGAAACGGATATCGTTGTCGCCGAAATCGCCGCCGCCGAAGGGGCCATAGGGCGATCCGTCGCGATCATAGAGCTCGTCGCAGAGCACGCTGTAGATGATCAGGCCATCGCTGGTGGTGAAGCGGCCGAGCGACCATGGCGGCAGGCCGGCGACCCGCGGCATCTGCCGGACGATATCCATCGCCGGCCTCGCCTTGCGAACCTGCCGGAAGCCGGGCAGCAGCACACGCACTTCGCAGAACTTGCGCAATTGCCGCGGCAGCGCGGTCGAGACCTCGCCGAGGCCGCCGGCCTTGATGAAGTCGCCCATCTCGGACGTGACGAACAGCAGCTTCGTGGTGGCGGCGATCGGTGAGGGGCGGTCGGCGATGTCGTCCTTGACGGCGGGCGCGTAATGCAAGGCGTGTCCGGACGTCGCGGGCAGGTTTCCGATCTCGGCCAGCTTCAGAATATCAGTCATCGTCACGCCCTCGGCATCCCGCGAAGCACAACAGGGCACTGATCCCGGAGTTCCCGTGCCATGGCGGAATATTTAGGCAAGAACGAGGCCAGCACTCCGGAACCGCTTTTAACGCAGCACGTTGCTGACATCACGACGAAGGCGGATCGTGCCACCAGGGGGCAATGCGGATCCCTTTTGCACTCTTGACGCGAAAGTACTGTGACATGGCGGAAGCGATATGATGGGCTTCGAGATCAAGCCCGGGCGGGCCTGCGAGCTGGGCGCCGTGTTCGACGGCGAGGGCACGAATTTCGCCTTGTTCTCCGCCCATGCCGAGCGGGTCGAGCTCTGCCTGTTTGACGAGAGCGGGCAGACCGAGACCGCGCGCATCACCCTGCCGGAATACACCGACGAAGTCTTCCACGGCTACCTGCCGGGCGTTGGGCCGGGGCAGCGCTACGGCTATCGCGTTCACGGCCGCTTCGCACCGGAGGAGGGGCATCGCTTCAACCCCAACAAGCTGCTGCTCGATCCCTATGCGCGGGAGTTTTCCGGCGCGGTCGACTGGAACGACGCGCATTACGGCTACGAGATCGGCGCCAAGGAAGACCGCGATCTCAGCTTCAGCGAGCTCGACAGCGCGCCCTACATGCCGAAATGCGTCGTGGTCGACTGGAAGGCCGATCTGAAGCGCCCGGCCGCGCCCGATATCGGCTGGGACCGCACCATCTTCTACGAGACGCATGTGCGCGGCTTCACCCGGTTGCACCCGGCCGTTCCGGAGGATCGGCGCGGCACCTTCGACGGCCTCGCCGAGCCGGCGGTGGTCGACTACATCAAGAGCCTCGGCGTCACCACGGTCGAGCTCCTGCCGGTGCATGCCTATCTCGACGACCATCACC
>NZ_JAELTI010000065.1 GCF_016428755.1 Allobosea sp. ASV33 | reverse complement strand
CCCGCTGACGGCGTACCAGATGGTCTCGATCCTCGAAGGCGTGGTCAACGCCGGCACGGCGACCGTGGTCAAGTCCGTGGGCAAGCCGCTCGCCGGCAAGACCGGCACGACCAACGACGCCAAGGACGTGTGGTTCGTCGGCTTCTCGCCCGACCTCGCCGTCGGCGTCTATATGGGCTTCGACAAGCCGAAATCGCTCGGCACCTCGGCGACCGCCGGCCAGTATGCCGCGCCGATCTTCCGCGACTTCATGACCGTCGCGCTGAAGGACAAGCCGGCGACGCCGTTCCGCGTTCCGGCCGGCATCAAGCTGATCCGCGTCGATCCCCGCACCGGCATGCGCGCCGGCGGAGAGGGCGGCATCCTCGAGGCCTTCAAGCCGGGCACGGCGCCGCCGGACAGCTATTCGGTGATCGGTGCCGCCGGCGACGGCAGCGCGCCGCTCAATGTCGGCCCGGGTGGCGGCGGCCGCGCCGTAGGCTCCGGCACCGGCGGGCTCTACTGAGCATCCGCCTGGCAATTTCAGGCGCCCGGGGCTCGCTCCGGGCGTCGTCTTTTGAGGGCGATGATCCTGCTGTTACGCTCCGGCGATGTCTCGGGCGTTTACAGCCGGCGCGTTCGCCCCTATCTCAGCCACCAAGCAATCCCACAAGGACGTCCAGACGGAATCATGCGCCCCGAAATCCAGACGCAGCTCGATAACGCCAAGCAGTCGATCGGACTGCTGAGGAGGCATCTTTGACTGGGATCAAGCCCAGCGCCGCCTAGCGGAACTAAACGCCCTCTCCGAGGGACCCGATTTCTGGAACGATGCCGAAGCCGCGCAGAAGCTGATGCGCGAGCGCACCTCGCTGGAGACCCAGATCGAGGGGATCATCAAGCTCGAGCGCGAGCTCGACGACGCGCTGACTCTGATCGAATTGGGCGAGATGGAGGGCGACGACGCCACCGTCACCGAGGGCGAGCAGGCGATCAAGGCCGTCCAGGATGAAGCTGCCCGGCTCCAGGTCGAGACCTTGCTCTCGGGCGAGGCCGACATGCTCGACACCTATGTCGAAATCCATCCCGGCGCGGGCGGTACCGAGAGCCAGGACTGGGCCGAGATGCTTTTGCGCATGTATCGGCGCTGGGGCGAGCGGCGCAAGTTCAAGGTCGAGACGCTCGAATATCAGGACGGCGACACCGCCGGCATCAAGTCGGCGACGCTGCAGTTCAAAGGCCACAACGCCTATGGCTGGCTGAAGACCGAATCGGGCGTGCACCGCCTCGTGCGCATTTCGCCTTTCGATTCGAACGCCAGGCGACAGACCTCGTTCGCCTCGATCTGGGTCTATCCCGTCGTCGACGACCGTATCGTCATCGACATCAACGAATCGGACTGCCGCATCGACACCTATCGTGCGCAGGGTGCCGGCGGACAGCACATCAACACGACGGATTCGGCGGTGCGCATCACGCATATCCCGACCGGCATTGCGGTCTCCTGCCAGCAGGAGCGCTCCCAGCACAAGAACCGGGCCAAGGCCTGGGACATGCTGCGCGCCCGCCTCTACGAGGTCGAACTGAAGAAGCGCGAGGAAAAGGCCAATGCCGAGCAGGCCTCGAAGACCGATATCGGCTGGGGCCACCAGATCCGCTCCTATGTGCTGCAGCCCTACCAGCTGGTGAAGGATTTGCGCACGGGCGTCAGCTCGACGGCGCCGTCCGAAGTGCTCGACGGCGCTCTCGATCCCTTCATGGAGGCGTCGCTGGCGCAGCGCGTCTACGGCACCGAGGTCGAGGTCGAGGATATCGACTAGGAAGCTGCCGGCTTCCTGGCGGAACCGCGCCGTCATCCCGGGCTTGACCCGGGATCCATGCCGGAGCGGTACCCATCGAGACTCAGGCATGGATCCCGGCTCTCCGCTTCGCTCCGGCCGGGATGACGGCGTTTCCCCCGAAACAGAAAAAGCCGCGCAACCTGCGCGGCTTTTTTGTTGGATCAGAGGCTTACAGGGCGTTCGCGAGCAGTTTGCCGCCGGCGCGCAGGAAGCGGGTCGGGTCGACCGGCTCATCGTTGATCCGGGTTTCGTAGTGCAGGTGCGGGCCGGTCGAGCGGCCGGTGGTGCCGACTCGCCCGACCACCGTACCGGCCTTCACCATCTGCCCGATCGAGACCGAGATCGCCGACATATGGGCGTAGCGGGTGCTCAAGCCATTGGCGTGCTCGACTTCGACCATGTTGCCGTAGCCGCCATTGTATTCCGCGGCCACGACCTTGCCGGGCGCCGTCGCCATGATCGGGGAGCCGGTCTCGGCCCGGAAATCGACGCCGGTATGCATGGCGAGGCCACGTGTGAACGGATCGGTGCGGTAGCCGAAATTCGAGGTGAAGTCGTGATCGCCGGCCATCGGCCGGGCCAGTGGCAACTGGTCGATGACGCCGCGCAGGCGAATGACCGAGGCCATGCGCGGCTGGAGAGCGTTGAGGGTCGCGGCAAAGGCGCCTTCCGACGAATCGAGCTTCACAGGGATGAGCGGGCCGCCCATGCCGCCGGCGGCCGTGGCCGGTGCGGCGAGGCGCTCGGCATCGAGCCCGGTCTCAGAGAGCGCGTTGCGCAGGCGCTTCTGGGTCGCTGCCAGGGTCTCGTCCATGTCCTTCAGCGCCGCGAGCTGGGCATCCGAGGTTCTCGCCATCGCGCCGTCGAGCTTGGTCAGGGCCGCGTCGACCCGCTTGGCCGGCGGCTCGGGCGGGGTCTCGCCGGACTGCCAGCCGCCGCCATCGGCGCCGCGCAGCGAGGGTGCCTCGGGGGCCGGCGTCGGCTTGTTCGGCAGGATCGGCGCGAAGCTCGTCACGCCGGAGGCGCGGATTGGCTCGCCCGGCTTGATGACCTGCGAGCGCAGCGGCAGCTTCGCGGCGGCCGGCATCAGGCCGTTGGACTGCATGGTGTCTGTGAGGGCCGCGACCAGCGACTGGCGCGATTCCAGCTCGGCTTGCCGGCTGGCGAGTTCGTCGACCCGTGATTCGACGCCGTCCTGATCGAGGAGGGCGCGGCTGGCATAGCGATCGATATCGGCCCGCAAGGCGGAGATCCGATCCTCGTAGGCGTATTGACGCGTCGTCTCGCGGGCGATCAGCCGGGCGGCGAGGTCGTCGCGGCTGAGGATGTACCAGCCGGCGGCGCCGCTGCAGGCCGTGCTCAAGGTCAGCCAGGCCAGCCCCACGAGCATCGTCGAGCGACGCAGCGTATAGGTCTTGTGGGAGACCAGACCGATGGCCGGAAGGGCGGGGGCGGGTTGGGACTGATGATGCATACGCGGAACCGGAAATAACGCTGCCGATACCGTCATCAGACATTGTTAGGGTTAATCTTTCGCAAATTCAGGCCCATGCAACGCCCGCGCAATTCTTTAAACCTTCACAGCCCTTGCGCTGCGGCGAGCACCTCCTCGGCGTGGCCCGCGACCTTCACCTTGCGCCAGATCCGGGCGAGGCGCCCCTCCGCATCGATCAGGAAGGTCGAGCGCTCGACCCCCATATAGCTGCGACCGTACATGCTCTTCTCGACCCAGATGCCATAGGCATTCGCCAGCGCCTGCGCCTCATCGGCCATGAGCGGGAAGTCGAGCTCGTATTTCTGCTTGAAATTGACGTGCTTCTTCGCGGAATCGGGCGAAACCCCGATGATCTCGGTGCCGCAGGCGGCGAATTCCCCGCGCAGGCGATTGAACGCGATCGCCTCCTCGGTGCAGGCCGGGGTGTTGTCCTTGGGATAGGCGTAGAGCACGACCTTGCGGCCGCGCAGCGCGCCGAGGCTGATCTCGCCGCCGCCATCGCGCGGGAGCGTGAAGTCGGGTGCGGGGTCACCTTCCTGCAAAGCCATGGCAGCTGCCTTCCTTTCGTCGCCTTCCCCCTGCATGGAGCCCGCGGCCCGGCTTGGCAAGCTGCCTCGCGGCGGAACCCTACGAATCGTCGGGCGTTCTCGTTTCCGGATTGCCGAATCGCTTTGCCTGGCCGCATCGACATTCCAGCCGCCTTCCGGGATTGCGGTGAGGAGCGATCGGCCGCACCCTGACACCAACCGGCACTGGCGCCGAAGAGGACCACGCGGATTTTGTCGGACCAGGAAGCAAAGGCTGCGGCTGCGGGGCAGGGAGAGACCTTGCCCAAGAGCGAGGCCTGCGATGTGGAGACCGTGACGCGGCGGGCCAAGGCCGGCCTCGTCACCATCTGCGTCGCGGTCACCGTCGCCGTGCTGGTGCTGGCGGGAGCGGCCGCAACCCTCATGGTCACCGGCATCGTTCCGCTATCCGGCTTCGAGGGCCGTATCACCGCAGCGATCGAGGAGCGGCTCGGTCCCGACTGGAAGGTCACCGCGGCTTCGGCCGAGCTTGGCCGCATCGATGGGCGTTCGCAGCTCAGGGTCCGGCAAGTTTCGTTCCAGCATGTCAGCGGCGCCGTGATCCGGGCGCCGGAGGCCGTGCTCGGCTATGCGCCGCTGGCGCTGCTGACGGGCGATATCAAGCTGGTCTCGGTCGATCTGCGCGGCGTCAATGTTCGCCTCGGCGTTACCAAGGACGGCGCGCTCGTGGTCAACGCCGATTCCGCGCCGGCCGAGACGCCGCCGCAACCGACCCTGCCCGATGCCGCGCAATGGAATGCCTTCACCGGCATCATGGGGGCGATCTCGACCCTGGCGCGCGGCGACGGCTTTCTGGGCTCGCTCGAGGAAGCCGGCATGAACGGCGCGCGGCTCTCCCTGGTCGACCCCGACGGGCGCCAGAAGGCCGGGCTCGAGGATGTCGAGATCAAGCTGACGCGCATCGCCGATCGCGGCACCCGGATGACGATGAAGGGGCGCACCGGCCAGCGCTGGAAGGAGCTTGCGGCCGATCTTTCCACCGAGGCCGACGGCACCCAGCGCGCCGATATCGATATCATCCGCTTCGAGCCCGCAGAGGCCGTTGAACTCGCTTTCGGGACGGGCGGTATCCGCGTCGAGGGTTTGCCGCTGCAAGGCCGCGCGACCCTGCGGCAGTCTCTGGACGGCAAGAAGTCGATCACGGCGCGGGTCGGGGTCCGATCCGGCACGCTGCGTTTCCCCGACGCCCCGATTTCGTCCTTCGCGGTCGATTCCGCCGATCTGGAATTGGCGAGCGGAGGGGATCTCTCCGAACTCAATATCACCCGCGGCGAGATCAAGGCCGGCGCCACGCAGTTTTCGGCGACGGGCTCGCTGCGCGAGGACAATGGCGGCTGGCGCATCGCATTGGATGCCAAGGGCCAGCTCGCGGGCGTCGATGCCGACCCGCCGGTCCAGATCGACAGCCTGAAGGCCGCGCTGAAGTTCGACCCGGCCAATAATGCGATGACCATCGATTCGGCTTCGCTGCGCGGCCCGCTGGCTTCGGTCGACCTCTCGGCCTTCGTCCAGCGCGTGAACAGCTCCCCGCTGCAGCGCTTCGCCATCAAGGCAGTCAATTCCGATGCCCGTGCACTGTTGGCGATCTGGCCGGCTTTCACCTCGCCGCAGGTGCATGACACCCTGCGGCGGCAGCTCGCCGCCGGGCGGCTCAAGACGCTGTCGGTCGATCTCGACTTGGCGCCGGAGGACCATGCCCGGCTGCTCAAGGGCGAGGGCATGCCCGACACCGCGCTCTCGGTGATGATCGATGCCGACCGCGTCCGCTATCTGCCTGATCCCGGCCTGCCGCCGCTGGTCGACGCGACCGTGTCCGGCCGTGTGGGGGGGCGCACCGTCCAGCTCGCGATCGGCAAGGCGACGGCCGATCTCGGCGGCGGCCGCCAGCTCCAGTTGAGCGAAGGCAGTTTCGCCATGCCGGAATATAACCAGCTCCGCGCGCAGGCCCGGATCGGCTTCCGCGCGCTGGGCTCGATGGATGCGCTGGCGGCGCTGTTCGCCTTCCCGTCGCTCAAGGATTTCAGCCCGGGCAAGATCGACCCCGCCGCGATCAAGGGCGCCAGTGATCTCAAGGTCGGCATCACGCTGCCGCTTGCCGACGACCTCAAGCCGGACGAGGTCATCGTCACCGGCACGGGCACGCTGGCGAATGTCGCCTCCGACACGCTCCTGGGCACGGAGAAACTCGAAGCCGGCGCTTTCACCGTCAATGTCGACCGCAACGGGCTTCTCTTGCGTGGCGATGCGCGGGTTGGCGGCGACAAGGCGCAGGTCGAGCTCAAGCAGAATGGCAAGGGACAGGGCGAGGCCACCTTGCAGCTCGCGCTCGACGCGGCCGCGAGACAGCGGCGCGGCTTCAGTGCCGATAGCGGGATTTCCGGGACGCTGCCGGTCAAGGTGACGAAGCCGCTCGGCAAGAGCCCGGAGCAGCCCCCCCGCATCGAGGTCGACCTCTCCAAGGTCGCGCTCGACGGGGTCCTGCCCGGATTGAACAAGCCGGCCGGGCGCCCCGGTAAGGTCAGCTTCGCCTATGTCGTGGATGCGGACGGGCCGGATCTCGAAGATTTCTCGCTCGAGGCGGGCTCGACCCTGATCAAGGGGCGGATCGAGCTGAACAAGCAGAATGGGCTCGACGCGGCGAGCTTCTCGCAATTCCGCCTGTCGCCCGGCGACAACCTGAAGATCGATGCGAAGCGGGACGGCACTGTCGTCAAGCTGGTCGTGCGCGGCGCGGTTGCGGACCTGCGCCCCTTCATCAAGGACCTGCAAAGCCCCGGTTCGGCGGGCAAGGGCGACAAGTCCGGCGGCAAGGGTGCTGACTACGATGTCGATCTCGACGTGCCGATCCTGACCGGTTTCAACAACGAGGCGATCACCAGCGGCACGTTGAAATTCGCCAAGCGCGGCGGAGAAATCCGCAGCGCCAATTTCCAGGGCCGGATCGGCAAGGCCGATGTCAGCGCCCGACAGGGCCGCCAGGGCGAGGGCGGGCAGCTCGTCGTCCAGTCCGAGAACGGCGGATCGCTGCTGCGCTTCCTCGACCTCTACAACAAGGCCTATGGCGGCGACCTCATGCTGACATTGGGCCCTGGCGAGAACCAGAGCGGCGACCTGCTGTTCCGCAATTTCATGGTCCGTGACGAGCCCGCGCTGCGCCGGGTCGTTGGTGCGCAGTCGTCGACCGCCTTCGCCGGCGACAATCCGGCCGAGCCGCGGATCGATGTCAGCGAGGTCGCCTTCACCAAGCTCAAGGCGGAGTTCACCCGCTCCGCCAGCCGGCTCGACGTGTCCGACATGGTGATCTGGGGCCAGCAGGTCGGCTTCACCTTGCAGGGCCATGTCGATTACGGCCGGGACCGCGTCGATATCGGCGGGACCTTCGTGCCGGGCTACGCCTTCAACAACGCCTTCGCGCAGGTGCCGGTGGTCGGGGCGCTGCTCGGCGGCGGCAGCCAGTATGGCGGGCTCTTCGCGGTGAACTTCCGGATCTCGGGCGCGGCCAGCGCGCCGACCATGTCGATCAACCCGCTCTCGGCGCTAGCGCCCGGCATCCTGCGCCGCTTCGTCGATCCGCTCGGCGGCGCGCCGGCGCAGAAGCCGGTTCAGCCCAGGCAGACGCAGCCGCGTTGAGGCGGTAAGCGTGTCATCGAGAGGCGTCTGTCATCCCGTGCGCGGTGCAGCGCGCAGCGGTGCGCCGCAGACACGGGACCGTGTGACGAGAAGGCGCCTTATCCTGATGACGATCCCGCATCTGCGCAGCAGCACTTCGTGCTGCAGCGCGTGCGGGAGGACACAAGCCCGATAGCGATAGCGCTACCGCCGCGTCCTTATTCCGGGCGCAGCAGGATGTGCTTCTTTTTGCCGAAGGAGAGCTTGATCACGCCTTCCGACGAGAGGTCCGCGAGGCCGAGCGAGGCGCGCTCATCCGTAACGACCACATCGTTGACGCGCAGACCGCCCGCCTTGACCTGGCGGCGGGCTTCACCGGTCGAGGGCACCAAACCCGCCTTGACGAAGGCGGTGAGCACACCGATGCCGGGCTCGATCTCGGCGCGCGCGATCGCGACGCTCGGCAGGTCGGCTGCCAGCGCGCCTTCCTCGAAGGTCTTGCGCGCGGTCTCGGCGGCGGCCTCGGCCGCCTCGCGGCCATGGACGATCGCCGTGATCTCGGTCGCGAGGATCTTCTTGGCCTCGTTCAGCTCGGCGCCGCCAAGCGCGGCCAGCCGGGCGATCTCGTCCAGCGGCAGGCGCGTGAACACCTTGAGGAAGCGGCCGACATCGGCGTCCTCGGTGTTGCGGAAATACTGCCAGAAATCATAGGGGCTGAAGACATCGGCATTGAGCCAGACTGCGCCATTGGCGGTCTTGCCCATCTTGGCCCCGGACGAGGTCGTCAGCAGCGGGGTGGTCAGGCAGTAGAGCTGCGGGCCGCCCATCCGGTGCGAAAGGTCGACGCCGTTGATGATGTTGCCCCACTGGTCGGAGCCGCCCATCTGCAGGCGGCAGCCATGGCGCCGGTTGAGCTCGACGAAGTCATAGCCCTGCATGATCATGTAGTTGAATTCGAGGAAGGACAGCGACTGCTCGCGGTCGAGCCTGAGCTTCACCGAATCGAAGGAGAGCATGCGATTGACCGAGAAATGTCGGCCGACATCGCGCAGGAACTCGACATAGTTCAGCTTCAGGAGCCAATCGGCGTTGTTGGCCATCATCGCGTCGGTCGGCCCGTCGCCATAGCGCAGGATGCGGCCGAAGACCCGCTTGATGCTCTCGATATTAGTCGCGATCTCCTCGACGGTGAGCAGCTTGCGCTGGTCGTCGCGGAAGGACGGGTCGCCGACCATCGAGGTGCCGCCGCCCATCAGCGTGATCGGGCGGTGACCGGTCTCCTGGAACCAGTAGAGCATCGTCAGCGAGATCAGGTTGCCGATATGGATCGAGGTCGCGGTCGCGTCATAACCGACATAGGCCGTCTGCGTTCCCTGCCGGCACAAAGCATCGAGGCCCTCCGCATCGGAGACCTGATGGATGAGGCCGCGCTCGTCGAGAACGCGCAGGAAATCGGACTTGTAGATGGTCATGGCGGCTTGCGATCTGATGGAGGTCGTTCCGCCGTCGTCTAGAGCATCGGGCCGAAAAGTGGAAATCGCTTTTGCGGTGAAGCCTCATCCGGGGATGCGGTCGAGCCAGATATCGGCGGCGTCGCGTGGGCTCGGAGGCTCTACGACATCGCGCGAAAGGCCGAGATCGCAAAGCGCGCGGTCGTCGAGCATCGCGAGACGGTGCTGGATGCGGATCGCAGACGCGCGGCGCTGCCAAAGCATGAGCAAGCCGTGCAGAAGGGACGAGCCACCGGACGTCTCCAGCGGCGCCGCATGGGAGGCGCAGGTCATGATGGGTATCCTCTCGGAAGCGGGCGCTACCGCCCGCTTTGTGAGGATGAATCTGAGCCAGACAGCGCGCCGGCACAAAGCGGAAGATTGTCACCTGCCATAAACAGGGCTTATGCTTCGGCATGCCCTCGCACCCGCCGCCGCCCAAGCTTCCGCCCCTTGCCGCGGTCCGCGTCTTCGAGGCTGCGGCCCGCCACCAGAACTTCACCCGCGCCGCCGAGGAACTCGGCATGACGCAAGCTGCCGTCAGCTATCAGATCCGTTTGCTGGAGGATCGGGTCGGAGCGCCGCTCTTCCTGCGCCAGCCGCGCCAGGTCGTGCTGACGACGATCGGCCAGCGGCTCGCCGGGCCGGTCGGCAAGGCACTCGCCGATATCGGGACGGTGTTCCGCGACATCTGCGAGGAGAACCAGACGGTTCTGACGATCTCGTCATTGCAGACGGTGGCAATAACCTGGCTGTCGCCAAGGCTGGCTCAGTTCCAGATGGAAAATCCGCAATTCGCCGTGCGGGTCCGGACCTCCCAGCATCTCGTCGACTTCACCACCGAGGCCGTCGATCTCGCCGTGCGTTACGGACCGGGCTCATGGCCGGGCGTGACGGCGGAAAAGCTGTTCGATTGCCACTACGCACCGCTCTGTTCGCCGGAACTGCGCGAGCGATTGCAGCTGCGGGAGCCCGCCGACCTGCTACGGGCGCCGATGCTCAGCGCCGAAGAGGGGGCGTGGAAGGACTGGTTCGCCGATCTCGGCCTCGACATGCCCCGGCCGGGCGGGCGGACGATGTCGCTGGAGATGCAGGCGATGAGCGTCCAGGCGGCGATGCGCGGGCATGGCGTCGCGATGGCCGTGCCGGAGCTCTTTGCCTACGACATCGCGGCCGGGCGGCTCGTCTATGCGGTCGAGCACGCGGTCCGCGACGAATGGGCCTATTGGATCGTCTACCCGACGGAGCGCCAGCGCGAGCGCAAGATCAGGCTGTTTCGCGACTGGATTCTGGCGGAGGCGCGGGCAGCGCAGATGACGCTGCCCGTCATGGCGTCGAGCCGGGGGCTGGTCCGCCCGTCTCCTTGAGCAGGCAGGCTCAGGCCTGTTCCTGCTCGGTCTTGAGGATCTCCGGGCCGACCTTCGCGTCGAGATAGGCGCCGACTTGGCTCATCAGCACATCGACCTTGCCGTCGAAGAAGTGGTTGGCGCCCTCCACGACCGTATGCTCGATCTGGATGCCCTTCTGGGTCTTCACCTTCTCGATCACCGCCATCACCTCCTTGACGGGGGCGACGCGATCTTCCGAACCATGGACGAACAGGCCCGAGGACGGGCAGGGCGCCAGGAACGAAAAGTCGTAGCGGTTGGCCATCGCCGCGATCGAGAGGAAGCCCTCGATCTCCGGGCGGCGCATCAGGAGCTGCATGCCGATCCAGGCGCCGAAGGAGACGCCGGAGATCCAGCAGCTCTTGGCCTCGGGGTTGAGCGCCTGCATCCAGTCGAGCGCCGCGGCGGCATCCGAAAGCTCGCCCGCGCCATGGTCGAAATGGCCCTGGCTGCGGCCGACGCCGCGGAAATTGAAGCGCAGCGCCGAGAAGCCGCGGTTCACGAAGGTGTAGAACAGGTTGTAGACGATCTGGTTGTTCATCGTCCCGCCGAATTGCGGGTGCGGGTGGAGGATGATCGCGAGCGGCGCACCCCGCTTCTTGGCGGGCTGGTAGCGGCCCTCGATCCGGCCTGCGGGCCCGTTGAAGATAACCTCTGGCATCGTCTCACCGCTTCTTGCGGCAGTGCCGGCGCGGGCGGGCAGAAAGCGGGCGCATGCCTGCTCGAAACCCGGCCACCCTTGACGGCGCCACCATGCGCGCCCTAGATGAAGAGCGCTTAGAATAGTTCTAACAGCCGTGAACAAGTCGAGAACAAAACGGTGGATCGCGAGAGCGAGCCGCGTTTCGACCCTTCCGGCCGGTTCGGATGGGCGGCTATAGCACGGCGCACAGGTGCGATTTCAAGCATTTCGTATCAGTGCGCGGTAATGACGAGGATGGAGAGGCAGGATCGTGACGGCGGGACGCGCCTATCTCGACCATAACGCCACGACCCCGGTGCGCCCGGAGGTGGTGGAAGCGGTCGCGCATGCGCTGACGCTGCCGGGCAATCCGTCCTCCGTCCATGGCGAGGGACGCGCCGCGCGCGCCGCGATGGAGCGGGCGCGCGAGCAGGTCGCGAGGCTCGTCGCTGCCAAGGCCTCGAACGTCGTCTTCACCAGCGGCGGCACGGAAGCGAATGTCGCCGTGCTCTCGCCCGGCCTGATGGATTGCGACGGCGGCCGTGACTGCGTGCGAACGCCTGCGACGCTTCTGCTTCACAGCGCGACCGAACATGCCTGCGTGCGCGAGGGCCATCGTTTCCCGGCCGGCGCTGCCGAGGCGATCCCGGTCGATGCGAGCGGCCTGGTCGATCTCGCCTGGCTCGATGAGCGGCTGGCGCACTTCGTCGCCGAGAACCCCGGCGCCCGCGCGCTGGTCTCGATCCATCTCGCCAATAACGAAACCGGCGTGATCCAGCCGATCGCCGAGGCGGCCGCGATCGTGCATCGCCATGGCGGCCTCGTGCATAGCGACGCCGTACAGGCGGCCGGCAAGATCGCCATCGATATCTCGTCGCTCGGCGCCGACGTGCTGACGCTCTCGGCGCACAAGATCGGCGGGCCGAAGGGCATCGGCGCGATCGTCTTCCGGACGGGCGCGCTCGAACTCACTGAGAAGCCGATGCGCGGCGGCGGGCAGGAGCGGGGCTGGCGCGCCGGAACCGAAAACCTGCCGGGAATCATCGGCTTCGGCGCGGCGGCTGAGTTCGCCGGCAAGGTCTTGGCTGAAGAAGCCGTGCGGCTTGCTGGCCTGCGTGACCGCCTGGAGACGGGGCTTGCAGCGCTGTCGCCGGAGACGGCGATCTTCGCTCAGGCCGCGCCGCGCCTGCCCAATACCAGCGCCTTCGCGACGCCGGGCCTCAAGGCCGAAACCGTGCTGATCAAGCTCGATCTCGCCGGTGCCGCCCTTTCGTCCGGCTCGGCCTGCTCCTCGGGCAAGGTCAAGCGCTCGCATGTGCTCGATGCGATGAAAATCGACCCCGCCATGAGCGCAGGGGCCTTGCGGGCCTCGCTCGGATGGACCACCTCCGAGGCTGATATCGATCTCTTTCTCGCTGCCTACGAAAATCTCGTGGCCGCGCAAGCCGATCGGAGCGCCCGGGCTGCCGCCTGACGCGTTCCGCAACAGAAGAAATTGAACCGGCGGGCCTTGAACCCGCACTGGAGACTGAGAAATGGCAGCGGTCCAGGAGACCATCGATCAGGTCAAGTCGATCGACGTGACCGAGTACAAATACGGCTTCGTCACGGAGCTGGAGGTCGACAAGCCGGCCAAGGGCCTCACCGAGGACACGGTCCGCTATATTTCGGCGCGCAAGAACGAGCCGGAATGGATGCTGGAATGGCGGCTCGACGCCTTCCGTCGCTGGAAGACCATGACCGAACCGACCTGGTCGCGCGTCAACTATCCGCCGATCGACTACCAGGCCCTGTATTATTACGCCGCGCCGAAGAAGGGCGCCTCGCCCAAGTCGCTCGACGAGGTCGATCCGGCCATTCTCGAGACCTACAAGAAGCTCGGTATCCCCCTGCGAGAGCAGGAGATCCTGGCCGGCGTCGCGCCGGAGAACCGCGTCGCGGTCGATGCCGTCTTCGACTCCGTCTCGGTGGTCACGACCTTCAAGAAGGAGCTGGCCCAGGCCGGCGTGATCTTCTGCTCGATCTCCGAGGCGATCCAGGAGCATCCCGAGCTGGTCAGGAAGTACCTCGCGACGGTCGTTCCGGTGACGGACAACTATTTCGCGACGCTGAACAGCGCGGTCTTCACCGACGGCTCGTTCGTCTACATCCCGAAGGGCGTGCGCTGCCCGATGGAACTGTCGACCTATTTCCGCATCAACGAGCAGAATACCGGCCAGTTCGAGCGCACGCTGATCATCGCCGACGAGGGCGCCTATGTCAGCTATCTCGAAGGCTGCACGGCACCCAAGCGCGACGAGAACCAGCTCCACGCAGCCGTGGTCGAGCTGATCGCGCTCGACGATGCCGAGATCAAGTACTCGACCGTGCAGAACTGGTTCCCCGGCGACGCCGAGGGCAAGGGCGGCATCTACAACTTCGTGACCAAGCGCGGCGATTGCCGCGGCAAGAACTCGAAGATCTCGTGGACGCAGGTCGAGACCGGCTCGGCCATCACCTGGAAATACCCGTCCTGCATCCTGCGCGGCGACGGCTCGCGCGGCGAGTTCTACTCGATTGCGGTGTCGAACGGCATGCAGCAGGTCGATAGCGGCACCAAGATGCTGCATCTCGGCAAGAACACGACCTCGAAGATCATCGCCAAGGGCATCGCCGCCGGCAAGTCGGACTCGACCTATCGCGGCATCGTCTCGGCCCATCGCAAGGCGACCGGCGCGCGCAACTTCACCAATTGCGACTCGCTCCTGATCGGCGACCAGTGCGGCGCGCACACCATCCCCTATATCGAGGCCAAGACCGCGACGGCGATCTTCGAGCACGAGGCGACCACGTCGAAGATCGGCGAGGACCAGATGTTCTACTGCCAGCAGCGCGGCCTCTCCGAGGAGGAGGCGGTGGCGCTGATCGTCAACGGCTTCGTCAAGGAGGTGCTGCAGCAGCTCCCGATGGAATTCGCCGTCGAGGCACAGAAGCTGATCACGATCTCGCTCGAAGGCTCGGTTGGATAAGGGCGGTCTTCCCGCACGCGCTGCGGCATGCATTGCCGCTGCGCAGATGCGGGACCGTCATCGGAATAACCACTGGACATTACGATCCCGGGTCTGCGGCGCATCGCTTCGCGCTGCACCGCGCACGGGATGACACAGGAACGAAACGATGCTCGAAATTCGCAATCTGGTCGTCAAGATCGCCGACGAGGACAAGCAGATCCTCAACGGCCTGAACCTCACCGTGAACGACGGCGAGGTCGCCGCCATCATGGGGCCGAACGGCTCCGGCAAGTCGACGCTGAGCTATGTCATCGCCGGCAAGGAGGACTATGAGGTCCTCGACGGCGAGATCCTGCTCAATGGCGAGAACGTGCTGGAGATGGAGGCCGATGCCCGCGCCGCCGCCGGCATCTTCCTGGCCTTCCAGTATCCGCTGGAAATCCCCGGCGTCGCCACCATGACCTTCCTGAAGGCCGCGATGAACGCGCAGCGCAAGGCGCGCGGCCAGGACGAGCTGCTGACGCCGGACTTCATCAAGCAGGTCAACGCCGCCGCCGATAAGCTCGGCATCGCCAAGGACATGCTGCGCCGCCCGCTCAATGTCGGCTTCTCCGGCGGTGAGAAGAAGCGCATGGAAATCCTTCAGATGGCTCTGCTTTCGCCGTCCATGTGCATCCTCGACGAGACCGATTCCGGCCTCGATATCGACGCGCTGCGCATCGTCGCCGAGGGCGTCAACGCGCTCCGCGACAAGAGCCGCGGCTTCCTCGTCATCACCCACTATCAGCGCCTGCTCGACCATATCGTGCCGGACACCGTCCACGTCATGTCGAAGGGCAAGATCGTGAAGACCGGCGGCAAGGAGCTGGCTCTGGAGCTCGAGAAGAGCGGCTATGCGGCCTATGGGGAGGCTGCCTGATGGCCATTGTCACCCCGCTGAAGACGGCTGCCGAACAGCAGCTCGTCCAGCAATATGCCGACAGCAAGGCCGAGCTGCCCGGCGGCCCGGCCGTGCGCAAGCTGCGCGAGGACGCCTTCGCCGGCTTCGAGTCCAAGGGCCTACCGCATCGCCGGCTCGAATCCTGGCGCTATACCGACCTGCGCACGCTGCTGCGCGAGGCGCGTCCGCTTGCCGGCGGCGCTGCCGTCACGGCGGCGGTCAAGGCCCGGTTGGATGCGCTGAAGCTCGATGGCCTGCGCCTTGTCCTGGTCGACGGCGTCTTCGCGCCGGAGCTCTCGACGCTCGACGCGATCCCGGAGGGCGTCTCGGTGCAGTCGCTCGCCGAGGCGCTGGTGTCCCCGCGCGAGGACCTGACCCGCATCCTGGCCGGCCCCTCGGTCGGCCATGACGATATGGGCCTCGCGCTCAACACCGCGCTGATGCGCGACGGCGTGTTTATCGAGATCGCCGACGGCATCGAACTGGAGCAGCGGATCGTCATCGTTTCCCTGGCTTCGGGTGAGGAAGAGCGAGCAGTCTTCCACCGCTCGGTCGTGCTTGCCGGCAAGAGCACCAAGGGCACGATCGTCGAGATCAGCGAAGCCGTCGGCAACGCCGCGCAGCAGATCAACGGCGCGATCGTCTTCGAGACCGGCGATGAGAGCGAGATCCAGCACGTCCGCATCGTCACCTGCCAGCAGGCGGCGACGGTCGAGGTGCAGAGCCTGCTCGCGACGGTCGGCGCTCACGCGAAGTTCGATTCCTTCGCGCTGATCTGCAATGCCGGCACGGTGCGCCAGCAGCATTTCGTCCGCTATGCGGGCGAGCACACCGAGATCGGCCTGCGCGGCGTCAACCTAATCAACAAGGCGCAGCACTCGGACGTCACCCTGATCGTCGACCACGAGGTGCCTAATGGCACGAGCCGCGAGCTGTTCAAGACGATCGCGGGCGGCGAGGCCACCGGCGTGTTCCAGGGCAAGGTCATCGTGCGCAAATACGCGCAGAAGACCGATGGCGGCATGAGGAGCAACGCGCTGCTGCTCAACGACGGCGCCTCGATGTACAACAAGCCCGAGCTTGAGATCTTCGCCGACGACGTGGTCTGCGGCCATGGCGCGACCGTCGCCCAGATCGACGGCGACCAGCTTTTCTACCTGATGGCGCGCGGCCTGCCGCGGCCGCAGGCCGAGGCGCTGGTGCTGCAAGCCTTCGCCGGCGAGGCGGTCGAGTTCATCACCGACGGGGATGTGCGCGATCTCGTGATCGGCGAGGTCGAGTCGTGGCTGAAGGCCCGCGAGGCCGCTTCCGAGGTGAGCACCGTCTGATGCCCTACATCAATCTCCAGATCACGAAGGGCGCGTCGCGCCAGCAGAAGGCGCAGATCGTGAAGGAATTCACGGATACGCTGGTCAAGGTGCTCGGCAAGAACCCTGAGAATACCCATATCGTGATCCAGGAGATCGAGCGCGAGGATTGGGGCCATGGCGGCGAGCTCGTCACCGACAAGGCTCCCGCTACGCCCGGAAAGGCCTGAACCGATGAACGCGCTGGCGAAGCCCTACGACGTCCAGGCCATCCGCAAGGATTTCGCGATCCTGAGCCGGGAGGTCTATGGCAAGCCGCTGGTCTATCTCGACAACGCCGCCTCGGCCCAGAAGCCGGAAGCGGTGATCGAGGCGATGACGCGGCTGATGCGGGAGGACTACGCCAATGTCCATCGCGGCCTGCACTATCTCGCCAACGCTTCGACGGAAGCCTATGAAGCGGCTCGCGAAAGTGCGCGCCGCTTCCTGAATGCGGCGCATCTGGAGGAGATCGTGTTCACGCGCTCATCCACCGGGGCGCTCAACACGGTGGCCTCCTCGCTCGGGCGCCATCTGCAGATCCAGGAAGGCGACGAGATCATCCTCTCGATTCTGGAGCACCATTCCAACATCGTGCCCTGGCACTATTGGCGCGAGCGCCACGGCGCCGTGATCAAATGGGCGCCGATCGACGAGGACGGCAATTTCCTCATCGAGGAATTCGAGAAGCTGATCTCGCCGCGCACCAAGGTGGTGTCGCTGACGCAGATGTCGAACGCGATCGGCACGATCATCCCGATCGCCGAGGTCTCCGCGATCTGCCGCTCCTACGGCATTCCGCTGGTGGTCGACGGCAGCCAGGGCGCCGTCCACCTGCCGGTCGACGTGCAGGCGCTGGGCTGCGACTTCTACGCCTTCACCGGTCACAAGACCTACGGGCCGACCGGCTCCGGCATCCTCTGGGGCAAGAAGGAATGGCTCGACAAGCTGCCGCCTTACGAGGGTGGCGGCGAGATGATCGTCACCGTCAGCGAAGACACCGTCACCTATAACGACCCGCCGCATCGCTTCGAATCCGGCACGCCGGCGATCGTCGAGGCGGTCGGCCTGGGCGCCGCGCTCGACTACATGATGGCGCTCGGCCGCGAGAACATCGCAGCGCATGAGGCCAAGCTCGGCGCCTATGCGATGGAGCGGCTCGGCGAGATGAACTCGATCCGCATCTTCGGCAAGGCGCGGGAGAAGGGCGCGATCGTCGCCTTCGAGATGAAGGGCGCCCATGCCCATGACGTCGCGACCGTGATCGACCGCGCCGGCGTCGCCGTCAGGGCCGGCACCCATTGCGCCATGCCGCTTTTGGCACGATATGGGGTGACATCGACCTGCCGCGCCTCGTTCGGGCTCTACAACACGCTCGAAGAAGTGGACAAGCTGGTCGATGCCCTGCGGAAGGCCGAGAGCCTGTTCGCCTGACCGGGATTTGAAGAGATGACCGACAGCGTCGCCGACGACCTGAAGCCGAACGCCCCCGCGATGGGCAAGGGCACCGCATTGCCGCCGGAGGAGATCGACCGGCTGACGGACGATATCGTGGCCGCGCTGAAGACGGTCTACGATCCGGAGATTCCCTCCGACATCTACGAGCTCGGCCTGATCTATCGCGTCGATATCGCCGACGACCGGCAGATCACCATCGACATGACTCTGACTGCGCCGGGCTGCCCGGTTGCCGGCGAGATGCCGGGCTGGGTCGAGAATGCCGTCAGCACGGTGCCTGGCGTCGCGGGCGTGACGGTCAACATGACGTTCGACCCGCCCTGGGACCAGTCGCGGATGTCCGACGAGGCCCGCGTCGCGCTCGACATGTGGTGAGGCTGGACCGTTCCCTCGCTCTCGCGCATGATGAGGCATGCGCGCGACGAAGTGGGACTATCTGGTCTTTCCGTTCCTGGCCGCCTTGCTGATCGGCGTTTTCTACGCAGCCTTGCGGCTGATCGGTTTCTTCGGCCTCGGCGTGCTCGGCCTCGTCATTGGGTTCATCGCCGTGCGGATGGACCTCGAGCGCGACGGGGCAAGCAGCGATCCATCGGCGCTCGCCGAGCAGTTCAAGGCCCGCGAGCGGATGTCGCGTTCGGAGCGCTCCGAGTTCCACAGCGCGCAAGCGTTCCGGCTGAAGCCTCTCTTCGTTGCGCAGGTCGTCGCCGCCGGTTTCGTCATTCTCGGCTTCGGTTTCCATTTTCTGCTGTGACGGCGGAAACGGCTCGCCTGCGTGATCGATCGCATGATCGACCTTCATTATTCCTGACCGGGCAACGATGGCATCAAGACGGGGCGTATGCTTGTCGCCACCGGAGCCTGCCATGCCCAGCTTTCCCTACGAGACCGTCGACGTCTTCACCGACCGCCCCTTCGGCGGCAACCAGCTCGCGGTCTTCACGGATGCGCGGGGCTTGTCCGACGCCCAGATGCAGTCGCTCGCGGCGGAGATGAACTATAGCGAGACGACCTTCGTCCTGCCGCCGGACGATCCAGCCAACGATGCGCGCGTGCGCATCTTCCATCGCACCGCCGAGATGCCCTTCGCCGGCCATCCCAATGTCGGTACGGCCTGCGTGCTGGCCCGCCATGGCCGCGACCGTAACGGCTTGCTGCGCTTCGAGCAGTTGGCCGGGCTGATCGAGATCGCGGTGGAGCGCGATGCGGCCGGCGCGGTGACGGGTGCGGTGATCGCCGCGCCGCAGGCGCTGTCGCTCGGCATCGAACTGCCGGTCGATGGCATCGCTGCCTGCGCAGGCGTGGCTCCTTCCGACATCGTCACCAGCGCTCACAAGCCGGTCCAGGCCTCGCTCGGCGTGAAATTCGTGCTGGTGCAGATCGCGCCGGCCGCGCTGGCCGGCGCCACGCCCGATATCGCAGCCTTCCGCAAGCTCGAAAGCCAGAATCCGAAACTGCAGGGGCGGCTGTCGCTGTTCCTCTATGCCCGCGACGGCAATGCGGTCCGGGCGCGGATGTTCGCGCCGCTGGCCGGCACCTGGGAAGACCCGGCCACCGGCAGCGCCAGCGCGACGCTCGGCGCATTGCTCCTGTCGCTTGATGGCGGCGACGAGGCTGCCTACAGCATCACGCAGGGCGTCGAGATGGGGCGCCCGAGCCGTCTGAACGTCACGTCCCGGCGTGCTGCGGACGGGTTCCGCTCGCGGGTCGGCGGCGGCTGCGTGCCGATGTTCCGGGGCGAGGCGCTGCTATAGGCCGAGTTCGGCCCGCACCCGCTTCGTCAGCCCGGCGGCGGCGAGGCGGTGGCTCTCAGCGAGATAGTCACACAGGGCGTCGTCCGGCATGCTCTCGCCGGTGAGCCATTGGATCCATTTCATGCCGCGCGAGGCGAGATAGGGCGCGGGCCTGAGCCCCGGCTGCTCGCTCAGGATGTCGAAGCCCATCGGCGAGCATTTGAAGGAAACGGCCATCTCGCCATCCTCCTGCTGCCGGCCGATGGCGAAGACCTTGCCGCCGACCTTCCAGACATCGGCTCCGCCCCATTGCACGACATGGCTGGTGGCCGGGAGGCTCGCGCAGAAGGTGTTGTAGGCTTCGGGCGACATGCTCTCAGTAGCTCTCGGCGTCGATGCCGTGCTGCCTGGCGGCGGCCACGATCTGCGACCAGGTCTCGTCGTCGAGCGGGATGCCCGCGGCCTGCCGCTCGATCCTGACCTTGCGCTCCTTGTCGCCGGGCGCGAGCACCGGATTGGCCGGATCCATCGGCTTGGCGGCACGCACGAAGGCGAGATAGCTCTCGGTGCGGCTGCGGCGCAGTTCGGCATCGGGCTCCAGCCGGGCCGGGTCGATGATGACGCCGAAGAGCGAGTTGATCACCCAGGTCTTCTGCGGCTTCTGGTCGATGCGGGCGGCGCCCATCAGGCCAGCCGAGAGCAATTCGGCGATGAGCGAAAGGCCCGCGCCCTTGTGGTCCCCGAAGGGCAGGAGCGCGCCGAGCGGATGGTCGGGGCTGGCGAAGACATGGGCCGGGTCCGTGGTCGGGCGGCCCTCGCCGTCGATGATGTAGCCGGGCGGAACCTGCTCGCCCTTGTTGAGCGCCACGCGGGCCTTGCCATGGGCCATGCGGCTGGTGGCGAAGTCGAGGATCAGGGGATCGCCGCCGGGGACGGGGATGCCGATCGCGTGGGGATTGGTGCCGAAGCGGGCTTCCTTCGCGGCATAGGGCGCGACGATCGGCGGGCGGCCGGCGACATTGACCCAGAAGAACGAGATCAGCCCGGCCTCGGCGGCGACCTCGGCATAATGGCCGATGCGGCCGATATGATGGGAATCGAGCAGGTTGACGATGGCGACGCCGCCCGTCTGCGCCATCGCGACCGCGCGGTCGACGGCGTTGCGGGCATTCGGCTGGCCGAGCGCGACCTTTCCGTCGATGATCAGGAAGGGCGCCGTATCGACGCGCGTCTGCGGCTGCGATGCCGGGCTGAGATTGCCGTCGGCAAGCGACTGGAAATAGAGCGGCAGCATGCCGACCCCGTGGCTGTCATGCCCGTTGAGATTGGCGAGGACGAGGTGGTCGGCGGTCTCCTGCGCCTCCGCTTCGGTCCAGCCGGCCTTCACGACCATGTCGCGGACGAGGGCGTGCAGCGATTCGGGGCGATGCAGACGATGCGCCATGGTTTTCCTGCCGGTTGGAAGGGCTCTCGGAGCCTCGGGGATTCTGAAGCGCCAGAGTGCATGAGCCGGGCTGTTCCGCAATGCGCTGGGCGGGCAGGGGCCGGATAGCCGGCGCATGGCATGCAGGCGCCATCTCGACGAAAGCCCCGCCGATCCCTATGTTGGTAGGACCAATCTTGCTTCACCGGGCCTTGAACCCGGTCGAGGAGGGAAACAGATGTTTTCGATACCGGGCCTCAAGGTCATTTCGCTGACCGACGCCGCGGCGGCCCGCATCCGCGAGATCATGGCGCAATCCCCGGACGGGGATGCTCCGGCGCTCGGCCTACGGGTCGGCGTCAAGAAGGGCGGCTGCGCCGGCATGGAATACACGTTCGAGATCGCGCGCGCGGTCAGCAAGGGCGACGAGGTCGTGACCGACAAGGACGCGACGGTGGTCGTCGACGCCAAGGCCGTGCTGTTCCTGCTCGGCACTGAGCTCGACTTCAAGACCGACCGGTTCTCGTCAACCTTCGTCTTCAACAATCCCAATCAGGTCTCGGCTTGCGGCTGCGGCGAATCCGTCGAGATCAAGCCACAAAGCGAGAGCGCGCTGGCGGCGCCGTAAGCCATTTGGGTTTCTGCTGGAGCCATCGCGTCATCCCGGACAAGCGGCAGCGCCGCGCCGATCCGGAATCTATCGTAGAGCTCCGGGGCCCTCCGATAGATCCCGGGGGAAGCCCGGGATGACGGCGTAGTTCTGAGGAGAGATGGAATCGCTTCGCCTCAGGCGACGCGGCTGGCCGTCTCCACGACGTCCTCTGTGGCCGTGCGGTTGCGGCCGTCGCGCTTGGCCTGCATCAGGGCCTGGTCGGCGCGGTCGACCAGCGAGCCGGCCGTATCGCCGCGGCGATAGCTGGAGACTCCGAGCGAGATGGTGATGCGGCCGAGATTCTCGTTGGTCGAGCGCTTGATCAATTCGCGTGTCAGCAGCGCCTGACGGACGGTCTCCGCCCCGAACTTGCCGGCGATCAGGTCGGCCTCGGGCAGGATGATGGCGAACTCCTCGCCGCCGAAGCGGGTGATGATCGCCTTGTCCTTGAACTTGTCCTTCATCGTGCGCGCGACGAGACGCAGCACCTGGTCGCCCGTCAGGTGGCCATGGGCGTCGTTGAAGCGCTTGAAGAAGTCGATATCGGCCATGACGAGCGCGAAAGGCTCGCGGCGCAAGGTCGCCTGATCGATCGACTTCTGCAGCATCTCCTCGAAATGGCGGCGATTGGCGAGGCCGGTCAGCGGATCGGTGAGGGCCTCGGCGCGGGTCGATTCCAGGGCCTCGCGCAGATTGCGGATCTCGTTGGAGCTGTTGCGCAGCTCCGCTTCGAGCTGCGTCTTGCGTGTGACCTCTTCGCGGGTCGACATCACCAGAGCCTCGACCCATTCACGTAGCTTGTGCCGGTCCGTTGCCGGCGGCACGTCCTCGGACATGGCGCAGAGACGGCCGTGATAGATCTCGCTGGAACCGAGCGCCTTGTCGACCAGCCCCATCATCGCGTCGATCTCGCTCAAAACCTGCAGGCTAGTGCGCTCGGCCTGGCGCGAGAAACGCTCGGTTGAGATGAAGCGCTCGTAGAGGCTGTCGATATCGGCGGCCGTGACCTTGCCGTCGCTGCCGGTGAGAATGGCGCTCATCGCGACGCTGACAGCCGGCATCTCGCCGCTGAGATGGGCGTACCAGACCTCGAAGGCGCGGGGATAGCTCGGCGAGCCGTGCTCGCGCATCGCCGCGACGACGCGCTCTGCGAGATCGTCGGTGCGGACGGGAACCGAAACCAGGTCGTCCATGCCATCACCACCCCGGTATGAAGCCGGTTCGCGGCCTTCGGCCACGACAGCTTCGATTGACACAATCGAAGCGGGACATCCTGTCCGTATATACGGCGGCATGCGCCCGTCCGCCGCGAAGGTCAGCCCGACGCGGCGAAAGGCAATCTAGGTCGATGTCGTTAAAAACGGGTTGATGCCGTAACGTTATCCGACGCGGACCGGACGGAGCAGGAAGGCCGGGACATGGTCGCCCAGACCCTTCACCTGCGGGCCGTCATCGTCGTCGCGCGTGCGGGGCGGACGCGGGCGCCGGGTTTCGTCCTGATGCCGGGTTTCGTCCTGCCTCCGCGCTGCTACGGGCGGCGGGGGCGGCGCGGTCTCAGAGTCGGGCCGGATCGGGACACGGCGTGGTTTGCGCTGCGTATCCGCGACGTTCTCGTCAGCGTCAGAGCGCGCGGGCGCCGCGCTTGAACGCGCGCCGCGCTCGGGCCGTCCGCGACCACCACGCGACGAAGAGCGCTTGTCGTCCCGACGGTCGCCGCGACGTTCCTCGCGCGGCTGGCCGGGCGGCAATGCGTCGAGGCCGGGGCCTTCGAAGGCGATGGTCTGGCCGGTCAATTTCTCGATCGCCGCGACGAGCTTGTCGTCATGGCGCGTGACGATGGTGAAGGACGCGCCTTCGCGCCCGGCGCGCCCGGTGCGGCCGATGCGGTGGACATAGTCCTCGGCATGGGTCGGCACGTCGAAATTGAAGACGTGGCTGACGGCGGGGATGTCGAGGCCGCGCGCCGCGACGTCGGAGGCGACGAGGATCGGGTTCTCGCCGGTACGGAAGGATTCCAGCGCCGCCATGCGGGCATACTGGTCCATGTCGCCATGCAGGGCGACGGCGGGGAAGCCATGGCGTTGCAGCGACTTGTGCAGCGTCGCGACATCGCGCTTGCGATTACAGAAGACAATCGCGTTCTGGAGGTCGACCGCGCCCTTGATCAGCTTGCGCAGCGTCTCGCGCTTCTCGAAGTCCTGGGAATTAGAGGCGATCAGCCGCTGGGTGATCGTGGTGGCAGCCGTCGCGGGACGGGAAACCTCGACGCGCACCGGATTGTGCAGGAACTGCTCGGAGATGCGGGTGATCTCCGGGGGCATCGTCGCGGTGAAGAACAGCGTCTGCCGGGTGAAGGGCACGAGCTTGCAGACACGCTCGATGTCCGGGATGAAACCCATGTCGAGCATGCGATCGGCCTCGTCGATGACGAGGAGCTCGACGCCGGTCAGCAGCAGCTTACCGCGCTCGACATGGTCGAGCAGGCGGCCGGGCGTCGCGATCAGCACGTCGACGCCGCGGGTGATCTTGGCATCCTGGTCTCCGAAGGAGACGCCGCCGATCAGCAGCGCGACCGAGAGCTTCTGGTTCACGCCGTAGCGGACGAAGTTCTCCTCGACCTGCGCTGCGAGCTCGCGCGTCGGCTCAAGGATCAGCGTGCGCGGCATCCGGGCCCGGGCGCGGCCCGTCTCCAGGATGGTCAGCATCGGCAGGGTGAAGGCCGCTGTCTTGCCGGTGCCGGTCTGGGCGATGCCCAGAACGTCCTTGCGGGCAAGGACATGCGGAATGGCCTGGGCCTGGATGGGGGTCGGCGTGCTATAGCCCGCGGCTGTGACAGCCGTCAGAACCTTTTCGCTCAAGCCGAGTTCGGCAAATGACATCGCGTATCGTGCTTCTTCTGGGTCGGTGAAACGCAGCGGGATGACCTGCTCAACCACCACGTTGGCGCGACGACAGTTCCTGCGCGCCTTCGGACTCGTGTGGAATGCAAAGAAAACGCGGCAAAGTCAATCATCTAGCCATTGAAGGACCGTATTAGCCTCATGAAGGAGCCGCTTGTTCTCGTTCCCGGCCTGAGTTGCAACGCCGCGCTGTATGCCCCGCAATGGCCTGCTCTTGCCGATGGACGCCCGATCCTCGTCGCCGATCACGCCCGCGACGACACGCTTTCGGCCATCGTGAAGCGCCTGCTTGCGGCTGCGCCACCGCGTTTTGCGCTCTGCGGGCTGTCGATGGGCGGCTATGTCGCGTTCGAGGTGCTGCGGCAGGCGCCGGAGCGCGTGACGCGGCTCGCCCTGCTTGACACCAGCGCCAAGGCCGCCACGCCGGAGACCAACATTCCACGCGAGCAGATGATCGCGCTGGCCGAGAAGGGCGCCTTCGACAACGTCACGACGCTGCTCTGGCAGAAGCTTGTCGCGCCGGCGCGCCTAGCCGACGAGCCGCTGCGATTGCTGGTGCGCGGCATGGCCGACGAGGTCGGGGCCGAGGGCTTCGTGCTCCAGCAGAAGGCGATCATGCAGCGGCCGGATTCACGCCCGGTGCTGGCGGGGCTATCGATCCCGGTATTGGTGCTGGTCGGCCAGGAGGATGAGATCACGCCTGTCGCCGAGGCGCAGGAAATGGCCGGCCTCGTCGGCAATGCGGCGCGGCTCGCGATCGTCAGGGAATGCGGTCATCTGTCGACGCTGGAAGCGCCGGAGGCGGTGACTGGAGAATTGTTGCGCTGGCTTGGCTGATCGCCGTCAGCGCGGCAGCACGCAAGGGTCGAGCTTCGTTGCATTTGCGCTCTGCCCGATCGAACCCGTGACCATCGGATCCGTGGACTGGCGCTTCGAGGCGGCGAGGCTGACTGCGGCCATGCGCTCCTTGTCGAGCGAGGCGGTCTGGCTCGACAGGAAATTCGCGGCGATGACCGACAGGAAGGCGATGGCCGCGCCGGCCTTGGCGATATCGGCGGCGAGCGTGCCGCGATTGTTCTTCCAGAACAGTTCGATCAGGCGCATGGCGCACTCTCCGCGGCCCGTGACTTCACGAGCTTTGCGGCAATATGCGCCCGCAGCAGTAAAAGGATGGTTAGCCAAGTCTTGCCGCAGCGGGGCGGACTTTACTGATCGCTCCCGGCGGTGCGGCCGGCGAGCCGGGCCTGCTGCTCCTTGAACAGCTTGCGCAGGGCGCCCAGCACGGCCGCGACGCCGGGCCGGCGGCGCGAGACGTCATGCGAGACCAGGAAGATGTCGTCGCCGGTCTGCTCGGGCGGCGGCGCCAGGCGGCGCAGGCTCGGATCGGCATCGCCCATGAAGCAGGGCGCCATCGACAGCGCTCCGGACGAGCGGATGCTTTCGTAGCGGGCGGCCGAATCGCCGACCCGGGCGGCGATCGGCCGGCCGGCGGCATAGGCCATGATATGGTCGTCGATCCGCGAGGAGGTCTCGCGGTTGACCGAAATGATCGGCGCCGTTGCCGGATCGACGCCGCGGCGCACATACAGCGCCTGCATCAGGCGCCCGACCTTTTGCGCGTAATGGCCGGGCTCGCTTGGGACCCTGGTCATGCGCAAGGCGATATCGGCCTCGCCGCGGGAGAGGTCGAGCCGGTTGCGCGTACTGATGATGACGATCTCGACGCCGCCGGCCGCTTGCGAGATCGCCGTCGCGTTCATGGTCAGGAGCAGGCTGATCGAGGTGGTGGCGGTGATGCGGACCGGCGCATTGTCCTTCGGGCGAGCGGCGTCGGCGCGGATCGCGAAGCGCCTCGCCGCGGCCTCGACGAGAGCGGCTTCGGCCGCGAGCTCCGTCCCGGCCGAGGTCGGCACGAGCCGGTTGGCCTCGCGCGTGAAGAGCTGCAGGCCGAGTTCGGCTTCGAAGCCTTTCAGCCGGCGCGCGACCGTCGCCTCGCTCAGGCCGAGCTGCGCCGCCGCCACGGCCATCGACCCGCCGACGGCGATGGCGTTGAAGATCCGGATGTCGTCCCAGGGCAATTGCCCAGCGGGCGGTGCCAGATCGCCGTCGCGTCGAGATGGAGGGGAAGCAGGCTCGCCCATGCCGTCAGCGGCCATTCCCAGGTGGAGCGGAGTCGGCGGTCATGGCAGTCCGGGGTGTGGGGAGGGTTCGACATGCGCGAACCCTGCCGGGAAACCTGCGCTCGGACAGCCCGCCGGGCCTGAGACCCAGCCCTGCAGGAATGCAGGGCTCAGCCCTCACAGGTCGATCAGTTCGCCGGCAAAGGCGGCGCGCTCCTGGATGAAGATGAAGCGCGCTTCCGGCTTGTTGCCCATCAGGCGCTCGACCGTGTCGGATGTCTCCTCCTTGGCCTCGTGGTCGACCATGACCTTGAGCAGGATGCGCTTGCTCGGGTCCATGGTGGTTTCCTTGAGCTGCGCCGGCATCATTTCGCCGAGGCCCTTGAAGCGCGAGATTTCCGGCTTCTTGCCCTTGAAGACGGTCTCGATCAGCTCGTCCTTATGGGCGTCGTTGCGGGCATAGACGCTCTTGCCGCCGTGCTGGAGCCGATAGAGCGGCGGCACGGCGAGATAGAGATGGCCCTTCTCGATCAGGCGCGGCATCTGGCGCCAGAAGAAGGTGACGAGCAGCGAGGCGATATGGGCGCCGTCGACATCCGCGTCGGTCATCACGATGACCTTCTCGTAGCGCAGGTCGTCCTCGCGAAACTGCGTGCCGATGCCGCAGCCGAGCGCCAGGATGAGATCGGCGAGTTGCTGGTTGGCGTTGAGCTTCTCGCGCGTCGCATTGGCAACGTTGAGGATCTTGCCGCGGAGCGGCAGGATCGCCTGGTTCGCGCGGTTGCGCGCCTGCTTAGCCGAGCCGCCGGCCGAGTCGCCCTCGACGATGAAGAGCTCGGAGCCGGCCGCGCCGGCATTCGAGCAATCGGCGAGCTTGCCCGGCAGACGCAGCTTCCGCGTCGCGGTCTTGCGCGAGACTTCCTTTTCGAGGCGCCGGCGCAGGCGCTCCTCGGCCCGATCGACCGACCAGTCGAGCAGGCGCAGAGCCTGCTGCGGCGCGGCGGCGAGCCAATGATCGAAGGCGTCGCGGATCGCGTTCTCGACGATGCGATGCGCTTCCTGCGTCGCGAGCTTGTCCTTGGTCTGGCCCTGGAATTCCGGCTCCCGGATGAAGACAGAGAGCATGGCTGCGCAGGTCGCCATGACGTCGTCGGAAGTCACCTGCGCCATGCGCTTGGACTGGCCGATGCGCTCAGCATGGTCGCGCAAGCCGCGCAGCAGGGCGATGCGCAGGCCCTGCTCATGGGTGCCGCCCTCGGGCGTCGGGATCGTGTTGCAATAGGACGACGAGAAGCCGTCCTCGCCGGTCGCGAGCCAGGCCACAGCCCACTCGAGCGAGCCGTGGCTGCCTTCCTTGGTGATCTTGCCGGAGAAGATCGGTTCGGCGACGAGGTCCTTGCCCTGGATCTCGCGGCCGAGATAGTCGCGCAAGCCGCCCGGGAAACGGAATACCGCCTCGGCCGCGACATCGCCTTCCGGCTTCAGCAGGGCGGGCGCGCAGGTCCAGCGGATCTCGACGCCACCGAAAAGATAGGCCTTGGATCGCGCCATGCGGAACAGGCGGGCCGGGGAGAAATGCGCGCCTTCGCCGAAGATTTGCGCGTCTGGATGGAAGCGCACCCTGGTGCCGCGCCGGTTGGCGACGGCGCCGACCGTCTCGAGCGGCCCCTGGGGCAGGCCGCGCGAGAAGACCTGGCGGTAGAGCGTCTTGCCGCGCGCGACCTCGACCTCTAGCCGGTCCGACAGCGCGTTGACGACGGAGACGCCGACGCCGTGCAGGCCGCCCGAGGTCTCGTAGGCCTTGGAATCGAATTTGCCGCCGGCATGCAGCGTCGTCATGATGACTTCGAGCGCCGATTTGCCGGGGAATTTCGGGTGGGGATCGACCGGGATGCCGCGACCGTTGTCGGTCACGGCGATCGAGCCGTCCTCGAACAATTCGACATCGATGAAGGTCGCGTGGCCCGCCACCGCCTCGTCCATGGCGTTGTCGATCACCTCGGCGAAGAGATGGTGCAGGGCGCGCTCGTCGGTGCCGCCGATATACATGCCCGGCCGGCGGCGCACCGGCTCCAGCCCTTCGAGCACCTCGATGGCGGAGGCGTCGTAGCCGGCCTCGGACAGGGTGCCGTTGCGGGCAGGGGCGGACGGTGCCGGGGCAGCCTTTGGGGCCGCGACCGGCGGGCGCGTTTCCGGCCGCGGGCTTGCCGCGTCCGGCCGCTCCGGCTCCGAACCGAAAAGATCGCCACTATCCGCCATTGCCAACCGATTCTTCCTGATTCGCGCCCTGTAAACTCTAGCGCATTGCGGGCTGTCGCGCCTTGTCGGGGGCAGCTTATAGACGCCTCGTCCACCGATCGAAACCGCCTGTGCGTTCCGGCGCGCGCTCCCGTCACATCCCTGTCGCCGGAATGCGCAACAGCGTGGGAACGGATGCGTTCAGGCCACGTTAACCATCCGTGCCGAGGATGGTCAGCACGGTCAGGCCTATGCGGATTTCCGCAATGCGCTATGATCGGCCTACAGGGGGAGAAGGCCGTGGCGTCGCGTCAGTCAGTGCCGGTTGCGGGTATCGCGGGCTTGCAGCGCGCTGCACGCCTGGCCGGCGAATCCTTCGGCCATGAAGATGTAATCGGCCAGCCCCTCGCGAGCGCCGATCTGCATTCGTCACGCTGGTTGTGGTGGCTGGCGGCGGTAGCAGCCTCTGCCGGGCTCGCTGTTCTGCATTTCTACTGAAAACACCGCTCCCTTAGCGCGGAAATATCAACCTTTTTGTCCTAGGCCTGTGAGCCGGAGGGCAATGGGATGTGTCGCGTCATCGTCAGGGATAACGGTTCGGCCGGCTGCCGTGCGACGTTGCGTGCGATGGCCGTATGCGTGCCGGACGCGGCCTGAGCGGGCACGCGCCGGTGGCCCAGATCGTCGCTCTCGGAGCCTATGTCTACCAGGCCGTGCTGGCGCTCGGGCTGCTGCTCGTGGTCTCGCGTATCCTGCCGGCGCAGGATTTCACGCATTATTCGCTCTTCGTCACGATCAGCCAGTTCGGCAGCATCGCCGCTTTCGAGTGGTTGCGCTTTTCGTGCAGCCGCTTCTATCCCGGCGCGGCCGAGGCGGCGCAGCGCTCGGTGATCCTGTACGCCTTCATCGTTTGCGCCGGCCTCTGCCTGCTGGCGGGCGGCGGTGTTGCCGCTCTGGGCTTGGCTTCCGCCGGCATTGCGGTGGGTGGCGCCTTCGTCGCGATCTTCCAGGGCGGCTCGGAGTTGCATCTGACGATGCTGCGTTTCCGGCAGGATTTCCGGCTGTTCTCGATCCTCCAGGCCGTGCGCGCCTCGGCCCTGGCCATCGGAACGATCTCCGGAGCCATTCTCGCCCCCACGCTTGCCGGCGCGGTGTCCGGCATGCTGGCTGCCTATCTCGCCTATGCTGTGCTGGCGCGCGCGCTTGGTGGCCCGCTCGCCAGCGAGTTGCAACGGCCGCAGCGCCGGCTGCTGATGAAACACCTGACCTATGGCGGCGTCTCGGCCGGCGCTTCGGTGGCGGGCATCCTCGCTCCGCTCGGGCTCAAGGCCCTGTTGACCGCCGCGCTCGGCAGCCAGGGGGCGGCCGGCGCCCTGCTGGCGCTCGACCTCCTGCAGCGACCCTTCGTCATGGTGGTCTCGGCGCTCCAGGCGATCCGCTATCCGGAGATCGTCGCCGCCTACGACCGCGAACCGGGTTCCGCGGGGTTCCGCGAGCGGCTCGGCGGCTATTACGGGCAATTGGCGAGCTGCTCGCTCGTGACCGCCGCTGCGATCCTGTGCCTGCTGGCGCCTGCCGCATCCTGGCTCGTCAAGGCTGAGCTGCGCGAGAGTTTCCTGCTTGCGGCACCGGCCGTCACGCTCCTCGCCCTGCTGCGGGCCTGGGTGCAGACCTTGCTGCCCACGCCGGCGCATCTGATGCAGCGGTTGCGTCCGATCATCGGGCTCGCCGTCGCCGACGCCGTCCTGCTCAATCTCGGCTCGCTCGCCGGCTGGAGCCTCTCAGGCGGCTCGCTGACCGGATTGCTCTACGGGGGCTTGGCCGGCGCAGTCGCCGCGGTGATCGTGGGGGCACCGCTGTTCCTGTCCATGCCGTTCCGTTGGGCTGGATTGCCGCTCGCCAGCGCCTTGGCCGCGCTCGCCATCGCCGGGCTGGGCAATGCCGGCATGCCCCGGACATCCCTGCTGATTTCGCTGGCGGTGTTCCTGTTCTGCATCCCGCCCGCCATCGCGACGCTCAGCTCCCTGCTCCAGCGCGACAATGCTTCGCCGGAGGCCTCATGAAGATCGTCATCGGCATCGCGACCGCCGGACGCCGCGACGTCCTGTCGGAGACGCTCGCGCATCTGATGGGTCAAAGCCGGCTGCCCGACGCGATCCTCGTCTGCCCGGCGGAGCCGGCCGATTTCGACGAGCCCGCGGCCGAGCGCCTGTCCGTCGCAGTCCGGCGCGTCGAGGGGCGGCGCGGCAGTTGCGGCCAGCGCAACGCCATCCTGGACGCCGCCTGGGATGCCGATCTCGTCGTCTTCCTCGATGACGACTACATGCCGGCGCGCGATTTCCTCGCGGAGGCCGAACTGCTGTTCGAAGGCCGGCCGGACATCGTCGCTGCAACCGGGAGCGTGCTTGCCGACGGCATCCATGGACCCGGTATCGGCGCCGACCAAGCGCGGAAGGTCCTGGCCGCCGATCCGGGCGAGCCGAAGGCGATCAGGCCGGCCTACAACGCCTATGGCTGCAACATGCTGGTGCGGATGTCGGCGGTCCGGGCCGTCGCGGCGCGCTTCGACGAGAACCTGCCGCTCTATGGCTGGCAGGAGGATGTCGATTTCTGCCGCCAGATCGCGCCCGAGGGCGAGATCGTCCACAGCACGGCGCTCCGGGGTGTGCATCTCGGCAGCAAGCGAGGGCGGACATCGGGACTGCGTTTCGGCTACTCCCAGATCGCCAATCCGATCTATCTCTGGCGCAAGGGCAGCATGACCCTGCGCAAGGCGCTGCCGCTGATGGCGGGCAATGTCGCCGCCAACATCCTCGGGAGCCTGCGCGAACAGGAGTTCGTCGACCGCCGCGGCCGCTTGAAGGGCAATGGCATCGCCCTCGTCGACCTGATGAAGGCGCGGCTCGACCCGCAGCGCATCCTGTCGTTCAAATAGGCGCCGTCAGCGCCGCGGCGCGGCCATCTCCGACAAACTGGCCAGCAGGGTTTCGGCGCTCTTGTCCCATGAGAAGCGGTCGAGATTGGCGCGGCCCTTCTCCGCCAGGCCGAACGCATCGCCTTCAACCTCCATGATCCGGCGCATGACGTCTTCAAGGCTGGGGCGATTGCGCGGGTCGAAATAGAGCGCGGCCTCGCCGCA
>NZ_JAELTI010000064.1 GCF_016428755.1 Allobosea sp. ASV33 | reverse complement strand
ATCACCATCGGCGTCGTGCTGGCGCTCGCCATGTCCGTCGCCGAGACCTGGACCCACGGCCGCCACGCTTATTTCGACGGCGTTGTGATGCTGCTCTTCTTCCTGCTGATCGGGCGCTATCTCGACCAGCTCATGCGCCGCCGCACCCGCGACCTCGCCGGCAACCTCGCTGCCCTCAAGGCCGAGACTGCGACGAGGCTCTCCGACGACGGAAGCTGGACGGTCACGCCGATCGCGGCGATCGCGCCCGGCGACCGCGTCCTAGCCCGCCCGGGCGAGCGCGTCTCGGTCGACGGCATCGTCGAGACCGGCCATTCCGAGCTCGACCAAAGCCTCGTCACCGGCGAAACCGCGCCTGCCGCGATCGGCGCAGGCGAGCGCGTCCATGCCGGCACGCTCAACCTGACGGGCGCCTTGACCATCCGCGTCGAAGCCGCCGGCCAAGGCACGCTGCTCGACGAGATCGACCGGCTGATGAGTGAGGCCGTCGGCAGCCGCTCGCGTTATGTCCGCCTCTCGGACCGCGCGGCGCGGCTCTACGCGCCGGTGGTCCATACGCTGGCGGCGGCGACCTTCCTTGGCTGGCTCGCCTGTGGGCTGAGCTGGCCCGAGGCGCTGATGATCGCGGTGACGGTCCTCATCATCACCTGCCCCTGCGCGCTCGGCCTTGCGATCCCCGCCGTGCAGGTCGTCGCGGCCTCCGCCTTGTTCAAGCGCAAGATCATGCTCAAGGAGGGCGATGCGCTGGAGCGTCTCGCCGAGGCAGATATCGCCGTCTTCGACAAGACGGGAACGCTGACCCTGCCAGAGCCCGAGATCCTCAATCCCGAGGCGTTGCCGGCCGAACGGCGAGCCGAGATCGGAGCGCTCGCAGCATCCAGCACCCACCCGCTGGCGCAGGCTCTGGCCCGCGCCCTCGGCGCCACCTCTCCGCGAACGGATATCCATGAGGAGCGCGGGCACGGCCTGTCGGCCGGAGAGGGGGACGGCGAGCAGCGCCTCGGCAGCCTCGCCTTCTGCGATGCCGAGGCGGAAGCCGCGCCGGTGAAGGCACAACATCCGGGCACCTCGCTGATCGCATATCGTCACGGCACCTATCGCACCGTTCTGGCGCTCGGGCAGAGCCTGCGGCCGGATGCGCGGGCGACGATCGACGCCCTGCGTGCGGCGGGGCTGGAGATCGCGATCCTCTCCGGCGACCGGTCGGAAGCCGTCGCGCCGATCGCCGCCGCGCTCGGCATCGCGCATGTGGAGGCCGGGCTGCTGCCCGCCGACAAGCTGAACCTGCTCGACGCCATGGCGGCCAACGGCCGGAAGGTCCTGATGGTCGGCGATGGGTTGAACGATGCGCCGGCGCTCGCGGGCGCGCATGTCTCGCTCTCGCCGGTCAGCGCCACCCATCTGGCGCAGGCGGCAGCCGACATCGTCTTCCTCAGCGACAGCCTCGCGCCCGTCTCGGCCGCGCTGGATATCGCACGGAAGGCGCGCGGGTTGATGCTGCAGAACCTGTGGTTCGCCGTGCTCTACAACGCGGTCGCGGTGCCGATCGCCATCGCCGGGTTGGCGACGCCGCTGGTCGCCGCCGTCGCCATGTCGGGCTCGTCCCTGGTCGTGACCCTCAATGCCCTGCGCGCGCGCGGCCGCAAGGCGCCGTCGGAGGCCGGCGCATGAACATCATCGTCATCCTGTTTCCCCTTGCGCTCGGGCTCGGCCTGCTGGGCCTGGGCGCCTTCTTCTGGTGCATGCGATCAGGCCAGTTCGCCGATCTCGAAGGCGCCGCCTGGCGCGTGCTCCAGGACGACGATGCTGCCGCATCGCCCGTGGAAAAGCAGCCGCGCTGACGCTTGCGGCTGGGTCGAGCGCGCCAGCTTCGGACACCGAAAAGGAGACTGCCGGAACGGTCTCTTAACCCTGCCGGGCTAGGACTGGGTCTCAGGTTAACGAAGCGTAGTGTTCGCCTAAGCCCATGCAAAAACTGGATCGTCTCCGCCGCGCGAACGCCGTCGTTTCCGAGGATAATCCCCTCGTTCAACCACAGCAGACCGCACTGCCTGCAACCCCGGAAACCTCTGCCGCGGAACCGCTTCGCAGCGAGTCGGCGCCGACCAGCTCCTGGCCGACCTATGTCCGCCCGTCGCGTTCGGGCGACGCGCAGCGCAAGCTGGCGCAGGCCGAACGGGAGCTCTCCGCCTCGCCGGTCCTCGGGCCACGATTCGACATCAGCTTGTCCCCGAACGCGCCCGCACCGGGCGAGAGCCGCGTCCGCTTCTGGCGCACGCCGGATCACCTGATCCGGCAGGTCTGGGGCGCGCCCGGCAGCGAGCCGGTGCCAGAACCCGCAATGGACGAGGCGGTCGATGTCGAGCTGACATACGACGCGGACGAGAACGCTTTCGTCGATGAGATGCAGCCCATCGAGACCGGTTTCGGACCTCCCGCAGAGGTCGCCGGCTACCCGGAACAGGACGTCGCGACGCCGCTCGACTTCATCTCGGATCACGCCTTCTGGGAATGCGTGCCCGAGGCCGAGCGCGATGACGCGGATTTCGCGTTCGCTCCCGCCGCGCCGTCGATGATCGCGGACGCGATGGCCTATGCTCCGGCCGTCGCTTTTGAAGAGCCGCCGGTCGCGATGCGCGAAACTACGCCGATCGCGCTCGCAGCCCCGGTCGTCGCGCGCTCCTGGTCCGGTTTCGGCTGGGGGCAGAGCTATCAGGTCAGCTTCCAGATCGCGACGCCGTCCTGGTCGATGCCGGTCACACAGGCGCCCGTGGTCGAGGATGAGCTTCCGATTCCGGCCGAGCCCATGGTCACGGCGAAACCCGGCGTGCCGCTGGCGCGCAGCACGCGGCCTCTGGTCGAGCCCAAGCCGGTTCAGCCCAAGCAGGTCCAGCCCGCGTCGGCCCAGCCCGCCCCCGCTCAGCCCGAACCCGTTCGTCCGGAGCCGGTCGCGACCGAGTCGGCCAAGGTCACCCCGTTCCGGGCCAAGCTCCGCCTCGTCGAACTGCCCGTCGTGCAGGATGCCGGCTTTCAGCTCCCGCCGATCGAGTTCCTGGCCGAGCCGCCGCAGGAGCAGGCGGAGACCATGCCGGTCGAGATGCTCCAGCAGAACGCCGGTCTTCTCGAGGGCGTGCTGGAGGATTTCAACATCCGCGGCGAGATCGTCCAGGCCTGCCCCGGTCCGGTCGTCACCTTGTACGAGCTGGAGCCCGCCCCCGGTATCAAGAGTTCCCGCGTCATCTCCCTTGCCGACGACATCGCGCGTTCGATGAGCGCGGTGTCGGCGCGTGTGGCCGTGGTGCAGGGCAAGAACGCGATCGGCATCGAGTTGCCCAACGCCCGCCGCGAGACCGTCTTCCTGCGCGAGCTTCTGGCGAGCCAGGATTTCGAATCGACCAAGCACAAGCTCGCGCTCTGCCTCGGCAAGACCATCGGCGGCGAGCCGGTGATCGCCGATCTCGCCCGCATGCCGCACCTGCTCGTGGCGGGCACCACCGGCTCGGGCAAGTCGGTGGCGATCAACACCATGATCCTGTCGATCCTCTACCGGCTGAAGCCCGAAGAGTGCCGCCTGATCATGGTCGATCCCAAGATGCTGGAGCTCTCGGTCTATGACGGCATCCCGCATCTGCTCACCCCCGTCGTCACCGATCCCAAGAAGGCGGTCGTCGCCCTGAAATGGGCGGTGCGCGAGATGGAGGAGCGCTACAAGAAGATGTCGAAGCTCTCGGTGCGCAACATCGATGGCTTCAATGCCAGGGTCGGCGAGGCCAAGGCCGCCGGCGAGGTCATCACGCGGACCGTCCAGACCGGCTTCGACAAGCATTCGGGCGAGGCGATCTATGAGGAGGAGGTCATGGACCTCGAGCCTCTGCCCTATATCGTCGTCATCGTCGACGAGATGGCCGACCTGATGATGGTCGCCGGCAAGGAGATCGAGGGCACGATCCAGCGCCTCGCCCAGATGGCGCGTGCCGCCGGCATCCATGTCGTGCTCGCCACGCAGCGCCCCTCGGTCGACGTCATCACCGGCACGATCAAGGCGAACTTCCCGACCCGCATCTCTTTCCAGGTCACCAGCAAGATCGACTCGCGCACGATCCTGGGCGAGATGGGCGCCGAGCAGCTTCTGGGCCAGGGCGACATGCTCTACATGGCCGGCGGCGGGCGCATCACCCGCGTCCACGGACCCTTCGTCTCGGACAACGAGGTTGAGAAGGTCGTCGCCCATCTCAAGACGCAAGGCCGCCCGCAATATCTCGACGCCGTCACCTCCGAGGAGGAGGAAGCGGGCGAGGACGAGGACGGCGCCGTCTTCGACAAGACCGGCATGGGCTCGACCGACTCGGACGATCCCTACGAGCAGGCGGTCGCTGTCGTGCTGCGCGACAAGAAGGCCTCGACCTCCTATATCCAGCGCCGCCTCCAGATCGGCTACAACCGCGCCGCATCCATCATGGAGCGCATGGAGAATGAGGGCATCGTCGGGCCCGCAAACCATGCAGGCAAACGCGAGATCCTCGGAGAAGGTCCGCGTCAGCGCGACGACGAGGACTGAGCGCCTTCTGGCGAAAGGGCGGTCAATCCGGGCGACCGAAGGGAGACCCGGGATCCATGCCTGATCCCTGCCGGGAATGCTCTGGCATGGATCCCGGATCGGCGCGACTGCGTCGCTTGTCCGGGATGACGTCGAGGTTGTTTCGGAGCCGAGGCTTGGCGCCGCTCAATCCAGCAGGATTGACCTGATCTCCTGCCAGCTCGCCTCGTTGGGCGCGCAGAGCAGGCCGGCCGGGCGCTCGGTCGGCGAATAGGGCCGGCCGTCGAGCAGGCGCGCATGGCCGCCGGCCTCGCCGTAGAGCAGCACGCCCGGCGCATGGTCCCAGGGGTTGAGCACGCCATAGAGCAGGAATTGCAGGCGTCCTGCCGCCGCCAGCCGGTATTCCTGCCCGCAGCAACGCAGCGAGCCGACTTCGAGGAAGGCTGGGAAGCGGCCGGGAAGCGTGCTGCGCAGCGGCTCCGGAAAATATTGCCAGCTCGCCATGCCGTTCATTTGCCGCGTCGCGACGGCCGGCGCGACGCGCAAATCACGGCTCGTGCCGTTCTCATGGCTCAGCCATGCGCCTTCGCCGCGCAGCGCCATAGCGCTGTCATCGGCCGTCGGATCATGGATCACGGCGGCGACGATCTCGCCCTGGACGACGACTGCGGCCATCACGGCGAAGAGCGGGAGGTCGCTGGCATAGTTCAGCGTGCCGTCGATCGGGTCGATGACGAAGGCGAGCTCGGCTTGCTCCAGCTTCGAGAGCAGGGACGGGTCTTGCGCCACGGCCTCCTCGCCGATCAGCACGGCGCCCGGAAAAGCCTTGGCCAGCTCGTCGCAGATGAAGCGTTCGGCCGCCTCGTCTGCCTCCGTGACGACATCGACCGGGTTCTGCTTGGCGCGGATATCGCCGGCCGCCAACCGGCGGAAACGCGGCATCACCTCGCTGCGGGCGGCCTCGCGCAGGATGGCGTCGAGCCGCTCGTGGTCCTGCCGGGTAAAGATCATCCGAGATCGAACTCGACGAGGATCGGTTGGTGGTCCGAGGCGCGCGTCTCGATGTCGTAGATGATCGAGCGCGCCCGCTCGGCGAGATCCGGCGTCGCCAGCACATAGTCGAGGCAGCCCGGCGGGCCGTAGGTCTGGTCGCAGATGAAGGCGGAGGGCGGATGCGGCTCGGTGCCCTTCAAGACCGGCCAGAGATCGACCAGCGGCGGCACGTCGCCAGCGAACGGCGCGAGCAGTTGCGCCATACCGGCATCGTCCGGGCGCATGTTGAAATCGCCGGTGAGGATCGCGCTCGCCGCGTTCGGCGTCGGCGCATAGGTGTGTGGGCCGGGCTGGCGCGGCGTCGCCTGTCGCGCGGCCGCCATACGGTGGATCTGCCGGATGCCCTCGACCTGGGCCGAACGCAGCACGGGCGACGAATATTCCAGATGGGTCGTCATCACCCGGATCGGGCCGAAGGGCGTCTCGATCATCGCCTCGACCAGCACGCGCGGCATGTTGCGTGTCTCAGCCGCTTCCCAGGGCAGGACATGGCGCAAGGCCTGCGCCACAGGCAATCGCGACAGGATCAGGTTGCCGAAGCGCTTGCGGCCTCCTTCGCTATCCGGGATATCGACACCGATCGCCTCGATTGCGTTGAAGCCAGGTAGCAATTCGCTGAACAGCGCGAACTGGTCGGTGCGGTCATTGCCGTCGAGGTCGGGGAAATTGGCCGCGACCTCCTGCAGGCAGAGCACGTCGAAATCGGCCATCTGCCGGGCATGATCGATGATGCGGCGCGGATCGACCTTGTCGTCGACGCCGCGGGCCCACTGGATGTTCCAGGTGATCAGCTTCATCGGTGGGCCGTTCCTTACTTGATGCCGGCGCGCATGAAGCTCTGCACGAACTGGCGCTGGAACAGCAGGAAGCCGACGAGCAGCGGCGCCGAGGTCATCAAGGTCGCCGCGCAGATCACCGCCCAGTCGATGCCCTGGTCGGCCGAGGAGAAGACCTGCAAGCCGACCGTCAATGGCCGCGACTCGACGGAGTTCGTGACGAGCAGTGGCCAGAGGAAGTTGTTCCAGTGATAGCTCACCGAGACGAGGCCATAGGCGACATAGGTCGGCTTCGCCAGGGGCACATAGACCCGCATCAGCACCTGCAATGGACTTGCGCCCTCGACGCGGGCGGCGTCGTCCAGTTCCTTCGGCACGGTCTTGAAGGTCTGGCGCAGCAGGAAGATGCCGAAGGCCGAGGCGATATAGGGCAGGGCGATCGCCGGGATCGTGTCGATCAGGTTGAGCTTGGCGAGCGTACGGTAGTTCTCGACGATCAGCGCGTCCGGCATGATCATCAGCTGCGCCAGGATCAGCACGAAGGCGACGTCGCGGCCCCAGAAATCCTGACGTGCCAGTGCATAGGCCGCGAGCGTGCCCAGCACGATCTGAAAGACCAGTATCAGCGTGACCAGGATGAAGGTGTTGAGGAAATAGCGGGCGAAGGGCGCCGCCGCCCAGGCCCGCGTAAAATTGTCGAGCGTCAAGGGCGCGGTCAGCACGAAGCGGGTGGTGTATTCGGCCGGGTGGAACGCGGCCCAGACGGCATAGGCGAGCGGCAGCACCCAGATGAGCGCAAGCAGGATCGCACCGGTGGATTCCAGCGTGAGCGCGAGGCCCTTGGGCGCGTAAGGATCGCTGCGCGTCGCGGCGGGTGCGGGGTGGGGCGCGGCGCTCATTGATAATGCGTCCTGCGTTCGAGCCAGCCGTACTGGACGAAGGCTACGAGCGCGAGCAGCGCCAGCAGCACGCAGGTCAGCGTCGCCGCGTAGGCCGTGTCCCAGAAGCCGAAGCCGACCTGGTAGATGTAGTAGAGCAGCAGCGTCGTGGCGTTGTCCGGCCCGCCGCGCGTCATCACCACGATATGGTCGACCATGCGGAAGGCGTTGATCACCGCGTTGATCAGTACGAACAGCGTCGTCGGCATCAGCAGCGGGAACTGGATGCGCCGGAAGAAGGTCCAGCGCGAGGCGCCCTCGATTGCTGCAGCCTCGCCCAGGCTGGGCGGGATCGCCTGCAGCGCCGCGAGGTAGAAGATCATGAAGAAGCCGGCTTCCTTCCAGATCGCGACGATGGTGATGGCGTAGAGCGCGGTATCCTGGGAGCCCAGCCAGTTGGTCGAGCGCGCGCCGAACAGGCCGGTGATCTGCTCCAGAAGCCCGTATTGCGGCGTGTAGAAGAACAGCCAGATATTGGCGACCGCGATCATCGGCAGGATCGTCGGCGTGAAATAGGCCATGCGCACGAGCGTGCGCCCCGCGATCCGGTCATTGACCCAGACCGCCATCAGCAGCGCCAGCGCGATCGAGGTGGGGATCGTGCCGAGCGCGAACCAGAGATTGTTGCTCAGCGCCTTCCAGAAGATCGGGTCGGCCAGCATCTGCTGGTAGTTGTCGAGCCCGATGAAGCGCGCCGGGCGGCGCGCCTTCGGTGTCGAATGGAAGCTCTCGATGAAGCTCGCGACCGCGGGCCAATGCGTGAACAGGGCCAGGCAAGCCATGGCCGGCAGCAGGAGCAGCCAGCCATGGATCGTCGCGGTCGCGCGGTTCGTCATCGCGGCGGGATCAGCGATAGGCCTTGAGGATGCGCTCGGCCTCGGCCTGCGCCTCCTCCATGGCCTTCTGCGGCGTCTTTGTGCCGGTCAGCGCCGCCTGCAACCCGTCGTTCAGCGCCTTGGTGACGCGCTGGTTCTCATGCGTCGAGAGCTCGGCCACCGCGCTGGAGAGCTGGTCGCGCGCGACGATCGCCTGCGGGAAGTCGGCGACGTATTTCTTCATCGCCTCGGTCTCGTAGGCGGCCGGCGTCACACCGACATAGCCGGTATCGGCGCTCCACTGCGCGGCGCGCTCTGGCGTGGTGATCCAGCGCACGAACTTGAAGGCGGCTTCCTGCTCGGCCTTTGTGGCCTTCTTCGAGAGGTAGAAATTGCCGCCGCCGGTCGGGCTGCCAGGCTTCTTGCCGGCCGGCAGAACCCCGACGCCGAAGGGGAACTTCGCGTTGGCGCGGACATTGGTCAGGTTGCCCGTGGTGGTCCACATCATCGCGACCTTCTTCTCGAAGAAATCGCGCGGCGTGGTGCCCCATTCGACGATGCCGGGCGGATGGACCTTGTATTTCTGCGCAAGGTCGACCCAGTACTGCAGCGCCTCGACGACGCCCGGATTGGCATAATCGGTCTTGTCGCCGGCCGCATTGGCGAGAATCGCGCCGGCCTGGGTCGAGAGGCCCTGGAACAGCCAGTAGGGGAAGCCGGAAGAGGGGATCTGGATGCCCCATTGCGTGGTGTTGCCGGCAGCGTCGCGCTTGGTCAGCTTCTGCGCGAACTCGACCTGCTCGGCCCAGGTCTTCGGCGGCTTCTCCGGGTCGAGCCCGGCTTCCTTGAAGAGGTCCTTGTTCCAGTAGAGCACCACGGTGGAGCGCTGGAACGGGATGCCCCAGGTCTTGCCGCCGGTCTGGCTGTTCTCCATGAAGCCGGGATAGAAGCTGGCGAGCCACTTCTTGTCTTCGTCGGTCTTGACGAAGTCGTCGAAGGGCACGATCGCCTCTTCGTCGATCAGCGTGAACATGTCCGTCGAAAGCAGCACCGAGAGAACCGGCGGCGTGCCGCTCTTATGCGCGGTCAGCGCCTTGACGATGGTTTCCTGATAGGTGCCGGCATAGATCGGCTTCAGCTTGACCGACGGATTGTCCTTCTCGAAGCCGGCAGCGTAGTTGTCGATCAGCTTGGTGATCGGCCCGCCGACGGCGACGGGATAGAAGAACGAAAGCTCGGTGCTCTGCGCCCGGGCGATGCCGGGCAGAGCGGTCGCGCCCGCAAAGGCGGCCGTGCCGCCAAGAAATTCACGCCTGTCCATAATATCCTCTCTCCCTTGCTGGGATGGTCCGCACGTCCGACGCTCCGGCCGGTTCAGTTGCGAACCACCTTCCGTTCGGACGCCAGATCGAACCAGTGCAGCGCCGATTGTGACAACGTGATGTAGATCTGTTCGCCGGCTGTGGCCCGCACTTTTCCGGGCCGCTTGACGATGAAGGAGTGGCCGTCGATCCGGGTTTCGAGCAGCGTGTCGGAGCCGAGATATTCGACCGCGACGACATCGGCGGCAACGCCGCTTTCGCCGATTTCGACCATCTCGGGGCGGATGCCGGCCGCGAGGCTCGCGGGGTCGAGACCATCGGGAGCCGTGATCGCGCCGCCGCGCGCCTGCACGGTCGCCAAAGGCAGCACGTTCATCGGCGGCGTGCCGACGAAGCGGGCCGCGAAGATCGTCGCCGGGTTCTCGTAGAGCACGTCCGGCGGGGCGTCCTGCTCGATCCGGCCGTTGCGCATCAGCACGACCTGGTCGGCCATGGTCATCGCCTCGACCTGATCATGCGTGACATAGACCATGGTCATGCCGAGCCGCTGCTGCAATTCGCGGATCTCGCGGCGCATCTCGACGCGCAACTGGGCGTCGAGATTGGAGAGCGGCTCGTCCATCAGGCAGACCGGCGCCTCGGCGACGATGGCGCGGCCGAGCGCGACGCGCTGCTGCTGGCCGCCGGAGAGTTGCGAGGGCTTGCGTTCGAGCAGGGCGGAGAGGCCGAGGATCGAGGCGGCACGCGCGAGGCGCTCGTCGCGCTCGGCACGCCCGACCTTGCGCACCTTGAGCCCGAACAGGATGTTCTCGGCGACGCTCAGATGCGGGAACAGCGCATAGTTCTGGAAGACCATGGCGATGCCGCGCTGCGAGGGCGAGGCATGGGTGACGTTGCGCCCGCCGATCTCGATGGTGCCACTGCTGGTGTCCTCGAGGCCGGCGATCAGCCGGAGCGTGGTCGACTTGCCGCAGCCGGAGGGGCCGAGCAGCGCGACGAGATTGCCGCCTTTGACGGTGAAGCTGATGGCATCGACCGCGGCGGCGCCGCCCCAGGTCTTCGAAACCGTCTTCAGCGCTACAGAAACCATTCGTGATCCGGTGAGCCGAGGTCATGGTGAGCCGGCACAGCAGCAGCGCTGCGCCGGCATGGCGTCAGCGGGACCATGACGCCAAATTTCTCGCCCGCACAAGAGGCCGCAGGCCTGCCGATGGCGACTCGGCTCGGATGTCCCTACGGCGCCTTGGACTTCGCGATTCTCGACGGAACCGCTCCGCCCTCCCGGACAAGCGGCGAAGCGGCGCCGATCCGGGATGACGATGTGATTCCGAGAATGATCTGCCCCCGAGCGTGCCGGGTGCAGCGCGCGTTCAGCCGGCCGTCCCGCCATGGCGCCTGACGAAGGCAAGGGCCGCCTCCCAGGCGCCCGCATTGGCCTCGGCATTGGCAGCGGGGGTGCCGCCCATCGTCGTCGCGATGCCGCTGACCGGGTGCCGGTGGGCGATGCGGGTCGCCGGCGTATAGGGAAACAGGATGGAATGGCCGGCGGCGGGCCAGTTCTTCCAGAGAACCTCGTGCGGGTGCCCGGCCGCGAGCAGGCTCGATTGCACGATCAGCGAATAGAGATCGGAAGGCCAGGCGCCGTCGTCGCCGCCCGAGACCAGCAGGACCGGCCCGGCGATCCGCTCCACCGGGATGCGGGCGCGGGCCATGGCGGCGGGGTCACCGAGGGCGGTGCGCATCGCATCGGCATTGCGGCGCGTATCTGTCGCCTCGTCATAGGGCTTCCAGCTTGCTGTCGCGTTGTCCTGCCATTGATGGACGAGCGGCCTGCCATCCAAGGTCCAGCAGGGACCGTCGCGCCCGAGCCCCGGAGCGGGATCGGCCGCCGCTTGGCCGCCATGCACGAAGGCGCTCGGCACATAGCCCAGCACGGCCGAGACCTTGTCGGGGAAGGTCGCGCCGAGCAGGAGCGCAAGTTCGCCGCCGCGCGATTGCCCGGCGACGGCGACGAAATCGTTCTTCGGGCGAACGCGGGCGCGCAGCCAGTCGATCCCGCGCGCAAAATATTCGAGAGGGGTGTTCGAGATGTATCGCGGCAGGCCAGGAGCGCCGAAATAGCCGAGCGCCAACGCCGCGACACCGCGCGAGGCCCAGAGCGCGGCGCGCGGCTCGTTGATGCCGCCGCCAGAGCCGTTGAGGATCATGATCGCCGGATGCGGACCTTCGCCGGCCGGCAGGAACAGTGTCCCGACGAGCTCGTCCTCGGCGAGCGGATGCCGCGTCACGCCCTCAGTCATCAGTATCTGGCTGAAGCCACCCGACGCCACGGGCTCGCCACCGATCAGGGCGGTGAGCGTGGTCTCCAGCGGCTGGGCCATGTCGGCATGAAACAGTTCGCCCTCGCCGTCCTGCGCGCAGACCAGCCCCATCGCGGCGACGCCTTCGTAGTCGCCCCGTAGCGGCGCGTCGCGCCCGAGATCGACGGTTCCGGCGGCATCGGCCGCGAACACGGCTTGCGCACGCCAGGGACGGCCGCCGCGCGGCGTTTCCGCGGCGACGGTCACCTCCGCGCCCGCCGGCAGTCCGGTCAGGACGATCCGGCGTGGCACGTCGATCAGGTCGACCGCGGGGCTGATCGAGAAGGCGGCGGGCATGGCGGTTTGCGTCTCCGTCAGGTTCGGATCGTGCTGACTTTTCTCGGAACCGCGCCGTCATCCCGGGCTTGCCCCGGGATCCATCGAGGAGCGCCGCCCTCTACGATAGATCCGGGATCGGCGCGGCTTCACCGCTTGGGGATGACGCCTGGGTTCTGTCAAAAACCAGCGGGTTAGGAGGTCACTTAACCTTGCTGACCTGCATGGCGACGGTGCGGTCGCTGTTCCAGGGCACGACCTTGAGGTCCGGCCGGCTCGCCCAGATGTTCTTGTAATGGTAGAGCGGGATGATCCCGACATCGTCCATCACCACCTTGACGGCATCCTTGATGATCGCCTCGCGCTTGGGGTCATCGAACTCTGCGCCGGCCTTGGCGAGGGCCTCGTCCAGCTTCGGATTGCTGTAGCGGCCCCAGTTCGAGGCGCCGAGCCCCCGAGCATTGTCGTTCGTCGCGAGGATCGAGGTCATCGCATAGGTGCCTTCGCCGGTGCCGTTGCCCCAGCCGATCACGCTCATCGCGTAGTCGTTCTTGTTCGCGCCGGTGACATAGACCGAGAAGGGCACCACCTCGACCTGGGTCTCGACGCCGATGCGGGTCCAGAATTGGGCGACGGCCTGCGCGGTCTCCGGTGCCAGCGGATAGCGCTCGCCCGGCACATGCATGGTCAGCTTGAAGCCGTCGGGATAGCCGGCCTCGGCCAGCAGCGCCTTGGCCTTGGTCGGATCGACCGCGATCTTGGCGTAGTCGGGATTGTAGCCGAAGGTGTCGGCCGGCATCCATTGCGTCGCGACGGTGACGCCGCCGCGCGCGACACGGTCGGCGATGGCCTCGCGATTGATCGCCATGTTGAGCGCCCGGCGCACGCGCACGTCGAGCAGCGGGTTCTTGTCGAGCGGCTTGCCGGCCTTGTCGGTGATGAACTTCGACGGCGCCGGGTTGAAGCTCGGCTGCAGGATCAGCGCGCGCAGGCCGGGATAGGACCAGACCTTGACCTTGGGGTTCTTCTCCAGCTTCTCGATATCGGAGAACGAGACCTTGTCGATCATGTCGACATCGCCCGAGAGCAGCGCCGCGGTGCGCGCCGCCGGGTTGGCGATGTAGCGATAGCTCACCTTGTCCCACTCGGCCTTCTCGCCCCAGTAGGTGTCGTTGCGCTTCATCTCGATGCGGTCCCCCGGCGTGTAGCTGACGAAGGCATAGGGGCCGTCCACGACCATCGCCTTGCCGCTGTTGTAGTCGTCGGTGGTCGCGGTCTGGCCGATATGCTTGCTGACGATATAGATGCTGGAGATGTTGATCGGCAGCAGCGGGTCCGGTTCCTTGGTGGTGATCACCAGCGTCTGCGGGTCCTTGACCTCGACCTTGGCGACGCTGCGCAGGAAGCTCTTGAAGCTGGCTACCGAGCCCGGCACGTTCTGGGCGCGCTCATAGGAAAAGGCGATGTCCTCGGCGGTCACCGGCTTGCCGTCGGTCCAGACCGCCTTGTCGCGAATCTTGAATTCCCAGGTCGTCGGCGAGGTGTTCTTCCAGGCGGTGGCGAGACCCGGAGCCATGCCGCCGATCGTCTTCTGCGCGACGATCGCGGGGAAGAAATGCTGCGAGACCGAATGGTCGCCGGCATAGTTGTTGAGCTGCGGATCGATCGCGGAGACCGGGTCGGCGAAGCCGATGCGCAGGTCTTCCGCCGCGGCGGCGCCCGCGAAGGCGATCAGCGCCGCGGACAGGGCAAGCGTGCTCAGTTTGGTCATGCGATCTCTCCTGTTTGCGCGCGGGCTGGAGCCGCGGACGCGTCGTTGAGGTGGCAGGCGGAACGATGGCCCGGCGCGATTTCGCGCAGCGCGGGTCTTTCGACGCGGCAGCGGTCGAAGGCGGCCGGGCAGCGCGGATGGAAATGGCAGCCGGGCGGCGGGGCGGCCGGGCTCGGAATCTCGCCCTTGACCGGCGCATAGACGCGCCGCCGCTGCTTGAGGTCGGGAATCTCCGCCAGCAGCCCCTGCGTATAGGGGTGGTTCGGACGGGCAAAGAATCGGGCGGCCGGCGCGTCCTCGACGATGCGGCCGAGATACATGATGACGACGCGGTCGGCGATGTGCTGGACGACGCGCAGGTCGTGGCTGATGAAGAGATAGGTGAGATCCAACTCGCGCCGGAGCTGCATGAACAGGTTGAGGATCTGCGCCTGGATCGAGACGTCGAGCGAGGCGACGGATTCATCGCAGACCAGGAAGCGCGGCTGCATGGCGAGCGCGCGGGCGATCGAGATGCGCTGGCGCTGGCCGCCGGAGAACTGGTGCGGGAAGCGCTGGCGATAGGCCGGATCGAGCCCGGCCCGGCGCATCTGCGCGCAGACATAGTCGTCGATCTCGGACCGGTTCGCGATGCCGTGGACCAGCGGCGCCTCGCCGATCGCTTCCGCGACCCGCATCCGCGGATTGAGGCTCGCTTGCGGGTCCTGGAAGATCAGTTGCACGTCGCGATGCACCGAGCGGTCGCCCTGCGGCGAGCGCCCGAAGACTTCGACCTCGCCCGTGCTCGGCGGCAGCAGGCCTGCGGCGATGCGCCCGAGCGTGGATTTGCCGGAGCCGGATTCGCCGACGAGCCCGATGAATTCCCCGGTCGGGATGGTCAGGTCGATGCCGTCGAGCGCGTGGATGATCGGCTGCCGCTTGGCCAGGTGCAATTTGACAGCGAGCCCGGCGGCGCGGCCGAAATGCCGGGTCAGCTTGCGCGTCGCGAGCGCGGGGGCGGAGGGTGTGGCGGTCACGGTCATGCCGACACCTCGGCGGCCGAGGCGGGGCCGGACAGCGGATGGAAGCAGCGCAAGCGATGCGCGCTTTCCGTGAAGGCCGGCTGGCGCTCGCAAGCGTCGTCGCGGCGCGAACAGCGCGGCCCGAAGGCGCAGCCCTGGGGCGGATCGACCATGTCGGGCGTCGTGCCGGGAATCTGGACCAGCATCGAGCCCGGCTTGCTCGCCCCCGGCAGGCTGCCGATCAGCCCGGCCGTGTAGGGATGGCTCGGCTGGTCGAGCACGGCATCGACGCTGCCCTGCTCGACGATGCGCCCGGCATACATCACCGCGATCTCGTCGGCGATGCCAGCGATCACCGAGAGGTCATGCGTGATCCAGAGCAGGGCGGTGCCGCTCTCGCGGGTCAATTGCTGCACCTCGGCCAGGATCTGCGCCTGGATCGAGACGTCGAGCGCGGTGGTCGGCTCGTCCGCGATGATCAGGTCGGGCTTATTGATCAGCGCGATCGCGATGGCGACGCGCTGGCGCATGCCGCCGGAGAGCTGGTGCGGATAGGCGTCGAGCCTTGCCTCCGGGCTCGGGATGCCCATGGCGCCGAGCAGGTCGCGCGCCCGGACACGCGTCGTGGCCTCACCGACGCTCTCATGCGCGCGGACCGTCTCGATCATTTGCGTGCTGATCCGGAGCACCGGATTCAGCGTCATCATCGGATCCTGGAAGACCATGGCGATGCGGTTGCCCCGCAGGCGGCGCATGGCTTCCTCGTCGAGCCTGGTCAGGTCCTGTCCCCGGAACAGGATCTCGCCGCTGAGGATCCGGCCGGGCGGGTCGATCAGCCCCATGATCGAGAAGCCGGTGACCGATTTGCCCGAGCCGCTCTCGCCGACGAGGCCGAGCGTCTCGCCGGCGCGCAAGGTGAAGGAGACGTCGCGCACGGCGTCGAGATCGCCGCGATCGGTGCGGAAGCGCGTGCGTAGATCGCGGACTTCGAGGAGAGGCGCGGTCATTTCAGCGCCCTCGGATCGAGCACCTCGCGCAGGCGGTCGCCGACGAGGTTGATCGCGACGATGGCCGCGAGCAGCGTCAGGCCCGGGAAGAAGCTGATCCAGTATTCGCCCGACAGCATGAACTGGAAGCCGTTGGCGATCAGCAGGCCGAGCGAGGGCTGCGTCACCGGGGCGCCGAGCCCGAGGAAGGACAGCGTCGCCTCCAGCGTGATGGCGCGGGCGACCTGTAGTGCGGCGATGACCAATAGCGGCGGCAGGCAGTTCGGCAGGACATGGCGCAGCAGGATGCGCGAGGTCGGCAGGCCGAGACCGCGCGCGGCCTCGAAATAATCGCGCTTGCGCTCGACCAGCGCCTGGGCGCGGGCGGTGCGGGCGTAATAGGCCCATTCCAGCAGCACCAACGTCAGCACGACATTGCCGATGCCCCTGCCGAGCAGCGCCAGCATCAGGAGCGCGACCAGGATCGAGGGCAGCGACATGATGAGGTCGACGAGCCGCATGATCAGCGCATCGATGAAGCCGCCGCTCCAGGCCGCGATCAGCCCGAGCAGGATGCCGATCAGGCCGGCGAGCAGCGCCGAGCCGACGCCGACGGTGAGGCTGGTCCTGAGCCCGTAGAGAATCGCCGAGAACAGGTCGCGGCCCTGTCCGTCCGTGCCCAGGAGATAGGTGATGTCGGTGCCCATCGAGGTCGAGCCTGGCTGCAGGCGCGCGTCGAGCACATCGATAGCGGCGAGGTCGAACGGGTTCTGCGGCGCGATCTGCGGCGCGAACACGGCGCCGATGACGAGCAGCCCCAGCAGGCCGAGCCCGATCAGGGCGGAGGGCGCGCGCAGGAAGCGGCGCAGCGCGCTGTTCGCGGGGCGGCGGGCGGAGGCGGCGGGAACCGTGGTCATGCCGAGGCCTCCTCGCGGACGCGCGGATCAAGGAAGCGGTAAAGGATGTCGACGACGAGGTTGATGATGACGAACAGCGTCACCACCACCAGCAGATAGGCCGTCACCACCGGTCGATCGAGCGCGTTGATGCTGTCGAGGATGAGCTTGCCCGAGCCCGGCCAGGCGAAGATGCTCTCGGTCACCACCGCGAAGGCGATGGTCGAGCCGAGCTCCAGCCCGAGCACGGTCACCAGCGGGATCATGATGTTGCGCAGGATATGCATCACCACGATCCGGCCGCGGCGCAGGCCCTTGGCGCGGGCGAAGCGGACATAGTCGAGTGGCAGGACCTCGCGCACGCCGGCCCGCGTCAGCCGGATCACCAGCGAGACCTTGAACAGCGAGAGGTTGATCGCCGGCAGCAACAGGTGGCGCCAGCCGTTCAGCGTCAGGAACGACCATTCGACGCCGAAGACGCGCACCGTCGTGCCGCGTCCGCTCGCCGGCAGCCAGCCCAGCGAGACGCTGAAGGTCATGATCAGCAAGAGCCCGACCCAGAAGGTCGGCAGCGAGAAGCCGAGGATGCTGCCGGTCTGGATCAGTTTCGAGAAGGTGCGCTCGGGATAGAGCCCGGCATAGAGCCCGAGCGGCACGCCCAGGATGATCGCGAAGATCGTCGCGGCGAAGGCGAGCTCCAGCGTCGCCGGCAGGCGCTGCAGGATCAGCGTCACCGCCGGCACGTTATAGACGAAGCTGCGGCCGAGATCGCCCTGCAGGGCGCTGCGCGCGAAGTTCAGATATTGCTCCCAGAGCGGCCGGTCGAGGCCGAGGCGTGCGACAAGCTCGGCCCGTTCGATCTGCGTCGCGTCCGGCGCCAGCAGGAGATCGGCGGGGTTGCCGACGGCATGCAGCCCGAGGAAGACCACGAGCGACATCGCGAAGATGACGAGGAGCGCCTGCGCGACGCGCTGGAGCAGCCACCCGAGCATCAGGCCGACACCTTCGCCGGCTCGGGCAGGATCGGCACCCATTCGTCGCCGAAGATCTCGGGCTCGGAATACGCCTGGCCGCGCTGGAAATGGACCTCGATATCCTCGCGAAAGAGGCTCGACGCGATCGCCTGCGAGAGCCGCTCGGCGCCGTCGCTGATCGCGGGGATGTCGCCGGAAACCGTGCCATGCGACATCATTGCCGGGTAGCAGAAGCAGTGGATGCGTTCGAGCCCGGGGCAGGTGCCGGACAGCTTGGGCTGAAATTCGAAGGCAGGCCCGAGATCGGGCATGGCGCCGAGGCTCGGTTCGGCGTCTTCGGGCATGCCGCGATCGACCCAGTTGCGGGCGCAGGCCGCGATCTCCTTGAGGAAGGGCCGGGTGCCCCAATCGACCTTGAAGCCGGTCGAGAAGATCATGAAGTCGAAGCGCATTGTGCCGGCGCTGGTCTCGACGACGATCTCGTCGCCGTCCATCCGGGCCGAGATCAACGCAGTGCCCTGCCGGAAGAAGGCGTTGGGATGACGCGAGACGCGCAGCACGCTGGCGCGCGGCGGCGGCACCTGTTCGCGGGCGACATAGCTGTTGATCCGCCATTTCCAGGCGTCGGGCAGGTGGCGATAGCCGGCGATCGAGCCGGGATGGCCCATGCCCTTGCCGCGATTGATCCGGGGGATGTCGCGGCGTCGGATCAGCAGGTCGACGCTGGCCGCGCCGGCTTCGAGCGCCGTGCCGGCGCTGTCCATCGCCGAGGCGCCGGCGCCGATCACCGCGACCCGCTTGCCGCGCAGCGAGGCATAGTCGTTATTGTCCGAGGAATGGGCCCAGCGCTCTCGCGGCAGGCTCTCCGCGATCTCCGGCACGGCCGGGCCGCCGAGCCCGTCGCGGCCGGTCGCGAGCACGACATGGCGCGCCAGCACGCGCTGGCGGCCTGCGGGCGTGTCGATCTCCAGCGTCGCATGCTCGGGGCCGAGATGGATCATCGCGATCCCGTGGCCGTTGCGGATATCGAGCGCGAGAACATCGCGGAACCAGCGCAGATAATCCATCCACATCAGGCGCGGGATCTTGTCGAGGGCCTCCCAGTCCGCTGCGTCGAACTGCGCTTCGTACCAGGCACGGAAGGTCAGCGATGGTATGCCGAGCGCCGGCCCGGTCAGGGTCTTCGGCGAGCGCAGCGTCTCCATCCGCGCCGTGGTCGCCCAGGGACCTTCGAAGCCCTGCGGGCGCCGGTCGAAATTGACGGCGCGCAGGCCGATATTGCGAAAGGCTGCGGCAGCGGCGAGGCCGGCCATGCCGGCGCCGATGATCGCGACGTCGAGCACGGGCTCGCCCGCGACGCTGCGTTCCGGCACCCAGGGGGCGGCCGGCAGGGTCAGCAGTTCGAGCTCGCGGGCGACGCGCCGATTCAGCGCCTCCAGCCCTTCCGGTGCCCCGGCCTGTTTCTCGGTCACAGCCGCGTCTCCTGTTTGGTCAGCGAGGCGAGGAGCGCATGGTGCTCTTCGGGCGGGATCAGGTTGAAATCGGCGAGCCGCCTCTCGGCGCTCGTCCTGAGCGCGGCGATCAGGTCGCGGGCCTTGTCGGAGATGGTGACGCCGCGCGCGGTCACGACGCCGAAGCAATAGGGGATCGAGGTCGCCAGCGGCTTGATGCGGATGCCGGGCGTCGGGTTTCCGGTCAGCGTCAACGGCTCGACGATGGCGATGCCGGCGCCGGCCCGTATGAAGGACAGCACGTTCATGGTCGAGGTCGTGCGGATCCGGACCCGGACATCGACATTGGCCGCGTGGAGCGCTGCGCGGATGCGCGCCGGAAAGCCGCGGCGCAAGGACATGCCGACGAGGTCCCGCCCCGCCAGGGCATGAAGATCGATCGGCCCTTCGACTTGGGCGAGCGGATCGCTCTCCGGCACCGCGAGCACGCAAGGTGCCGTGCCCAGCCATTCGAGCGCGAGGTCCCGGTGCAGCAGCGGCGCGCTGGTCGCGCCGAACTGCGCATCGCCGGAAATCACCGCGTTCTGCACGCGATCGGGATTCTCGACCTCGATGGCGAGCCGCGGCGCATCCGCCCCGTTCCAGGCATCGGTCAGCAGGCCGAAGGCGAGCGACGATACCGCCGATATCCGGATCGGCGGCTCGGCCTCGCCGATCACCTCGCGGGCGCGCTCCCATAGGTTGACGAAGCCGGCCAGCGCCCGCTCGACATCGTCGCGCAGCACCATCCCCTTCTGCGTCAGCACGAGACGCTGGCCGACACGCTCGAACAGCGGCTGGCCGAGATCGCGCTCCAGCTCCTGGATCATCCGGCTGACCGAAGGCTGGGACACGCCCAGATGCTTCGCCGCCGCCGTGACGCTGCCGAGCGAGGCGACCTGCAGATAGGCCTCGAGGATCTTGAGGCGGCTCATATCATCCGTCTTTGCGGACCGGGTCGCCGAGGATGTGCATCAATCGGTTGGCCCAGCCGAACAGGGCCGTGGACAGGATGAGATCGACGATCTCGGCCTCGTTCAGCCCGGCCTCGCGCAGGCGGGCCGTATCGGCCTCGGTCACGGCCGGCGGCGATTGCGAGAGCTTGACCGAATAGTCGAAGATCGCCTGGTCGCGCGGGCCGAGCTTGGCCTTCTCGCCATTGGCGAACAATTCGTCGGTGACGGCCGTGTCCTTGCTGAGCTGAGCGTGGCGTGCGGCATGGACGGCAGCGCAGTAGATGCAGCGATTGACCACCGAGGCGCCGATCGCGCCGAGCTCGCGCTCGGCCCGGCTCAGGCCGCCCGGATCGTACATGATCCCGTTGAACAACGGGGAGCGCACGGCGAGCGTCTCCGGATCATGCGCCAGCACCAACACGTAGTCCGAGACCTTGGTGTTGGACGGCGTGACCTTCAGCGCGTCCAGCTGCTCGGGGCTCGCCTTGGTCAGGTCGACCGGGGTCACCCGCGGCTGCCAGTCCGGCACGTTGCGGGTGAAGCGATGCACGACCCGGCTCATGCGGAAGCTCCCTTGAGGGCCGCGAGCCCGGCGAGGACGCGGCACTGATAGCTCATGAAGGCATTGAGTTCGCAGAGCCGCACGATATCGGCCTCGGCCACGCCTGCCGCCTTGAGCCCCTCGATCTCCTCGGCCTGCACCGCCCGCGGCTGGGTCGCGACCCGGTCCATGAAGGTGATGACGCTGCGCTCACGGGCGTCGCGCCCGGCCTCGGCCGGATTGGCGAGACCGCGCAGCGCCGGATCGGTCACGCCGGCGATGTAATGCGCCGCAAGGTCCGGCAACGCGTTCAAGGTCGCGATCCGGGCAGCGACAGCGCGGCGCCACGCCGAAGGGAAGGCGCCGGCATCGCGCGGATCGATGACCGCGCTTTCGGCCTGCCGACTCATCTCGAAAATGGCGCTGCGGGATTGCGCGGCGGCCGATGCGGCGGCGCCGATCCAGGGAGAGGCCTCAGGGGTGGCGGGGTGAGCCATGGCAATCCCTTTCGTGCATCAACTTCAATGCTTGATGCTTTAAATGAATGAAGCAACGAATTTGCCCTGCGTCAAGGAGCTTTGCCGGCGCCGTGATAAACTGAGCGCCATGGGCGGTTTGCGGCGGGGTTCACCCGAGCGACCTCAGGAGCAAAAGCAGCCCGGCAGCGGACGTTCCGGCGCCTGTCGCCGGGGCGATACGCATCTCCGGCGGCAGCAGGCGCTCGGCGGTAACGGCAAGCGTCACGCAAAGCATCAAGCGCACATCCATCAGCCCGCCGGCGATCAGGATCGCCATCGGGCCGGCGCAGGACAGGCAGCAGCGCAGGCCGAGAGCGGCGCCGGCTCGAAGGGCTGCCAGGGTGTCGAGAGGGGTCTGCGACTGTTGGCGTGACGCGGAGCAACCTGCCAGCCGTCGGGCCTTCCAGCGCGAAAATTGCGAGAGCCCGGCCATCAGTACGACGAAGGCGCTGGCTGCGGGACCGAGGCGGCTAAGCGCCGGAAACTGCAAGGCGATCTGTGCCAGGGCGGCGCCGACGAGGAAGACCGGAAGACCCAGGCCGGTCCAGACGGTGCAATAACCGACGCCAGCCAGCGCGGCGAGTCCGCCGGGCCGGCTCGCTCCGGCTTTGAACGCGGTCTCCCGGTAGTGCCACAGCACCGGGGTCAGGGACGGCAGCATCATCGCCACCATCATCGCGAGCCACATGCCGAGGAAGCAGGCGGCGGTGTCAAACCAGGACTGGCCGCAGAGCGGCAGCCAGATCCCCGAGAGCAGCCAGCCGCCTGCCATCGGCACCGCGCCCATCGTCGCCATCGAAGCGCAGGACGCGATCGTGATGCTGACTGTCGTGGCGAAGAGCAGGGCGGCCGTTCCGAAGAAGACGATCCGAGCCCTGCAGCCAGTCTCGCGACTGCATGCAGGGCTCGCTCCATCCCCTGCCGGGAATGTGGTCACGACACGGCTTGGCGGGCGGCGTAGCGGTCGTGATGGAGCCACCACGGCCCATCCGCCTCGTTGCGGCCCTTCGGCGCCCGGTCGAGCCAGGCATACATGCCCCAGACGCCGTCGACGCCGCGCGAATAGCTGGAATAGGTGTGGTAGATCGCGCCATCCTCGCGGATGAAGGCGCTCAGGCCCGGCCGGTCGCGGTGATAGGTCGGCACGTCCACGCCGGCCATCGTTGCGAAGGAGCGTTCGAATTCGTTCCCGGGGCCGCGCCATTCGAATTTCGGCTGGTGGCGGAAATTGTAGTCGATGCCCTGCGTCCGCTCCTGCATCTCGGTGAAGGAGACGTTGTAGTCGAAATTGAAGTCGCTCTTGCCGGACGAGGCCCAGGGGAAGCTCCAGCCCATCCGCTCGCGGAAGGCGATGAGCTTGTCGATCGGCGCCCGCGAGATCGCCCAGAGCATCACGTCGTGGTTGGCGAGATGCGTGGTCGAGCCGTTGAACCCGTCGGCGATCGCCGAGCAGGACGGGCAGCCGGCCGTGTAGTCCGGCCCGAACATGAAATGGTAGACGAGGAGCTGCGAGCGCCCCTGGAAGAGGTCGGCGAGCGACGCGTCGCCCTGCTCGGTCTGGAAGAGATAGTCCTTCTCGACCTTGACCCAGGGCAGCGCCTGCCGCCGCTCGGCCAGCGCATCGCCCTGCCGCGTATACGCTTTCTCGGCCTCCAGCAGTTCGAGCCGGGCGGCTAGCCATTCCTCGCGTGTTCCGATCGCATGACGGGTCATGATGTCTCCCTCCTGTCGCCAGATGTCCGCGCCGCCTCGACACTCGATGCGGCGTCGCGATCGGTGGTAAGGCGGAGGCGGCAGACGGTGGGAGTGACAAGTTTGGCGGGATTCCAATGGACTCGCTGATCACGGCGGCGGCGCAGGCCTTGGCGAAGGGCGATCCGCTGGGCGCGCTGAACCGGGTCGCCTTGCGCGACGATGCGCCCGCCCTGGCGCTGCGCGGCATCGCGATGGCGCAGCTCGGCGATTTCGCCCGCGCCAAGGTGCTGCTGCGCCGCGCCGGCCGTGCCTTTGGCGAGAAGGAAGCCGTCGCGCGTGCCCGCTGCACCGTTGCCGAGGCGGAGATTGCCCTGGCGGCGCGCGATCTCGGGTGGCCGCCCGGCCGGCTCGACGAAGCCGGCGCAGTGCTTGAGGCCCATGGCGACCGCGCGAACGCCGCCCATGCGCGCCTGCTCGATATCCGCTGGCTGCTGCTGATCGGCCGGCTCGACCATGCGGGTGAGCGGCTCGGCGGCATCGATCCCGCGCAGCTGCCCGCCCCGCTCCGGGCCGTCCACGGATTGGCAAGGGCCGGCATTGCGCTGCGCCGGATGAAGGCGCGGAGCGCGAGAGCCGCTCTGGCGGAAGCGCGCGAGGCTGCCGGCCGGGCCAGGATCCCGGCGCTGATCGCCGAGGTCGAAGCCGCAAGCCGCCTGCTCGAGGAGCCGGCCGCACGCCTGATCGCCGATGGCGTCGAGCGCCCCTTGCTGCTCGACGAAGTCGAGGACCTGCAAGCCTCGGAGGTGCTGATCGTCGATGCCTGCCGCAATGCCGTGCGCGACCGTAACAACGCAGTTTCGCTGGCGACGCGCCCCGTGCTCTTCGCGCTGCTACGGGTGCTGGCCGAGGCCTGGCCGATGGATGCGCCGCGCGATGTCCTGATCGCCGGCGCCTTCGGCTCGCGGTTTACCGATGAGTCGCACCGGGCGCGGTTGCGCGTCGAGATCGGCCGCCTGCGCGAGGCGCTGCGGCCGCTGGCGCGGATCAGCGCGACAGAGCGCGGCTTCGTAATAGCGCCGCGCGCTGCGGCCGGGATCGCCGTGCTGGCGCGCCCGGTGGAGGAGAAGCATGCCACGGTGCTCGCGCTCATGACTGACGGCGAGACGTGGTCGAGCTCCGCCCTGGCGCTGGCGCTCGGGTCGAGCCAACGCAGCGTCCAGCGCGCGCTCGATGCCCTCGCCGAGACCGGCAAGGTCCAGTCCTATGGGCAGGCGCGGGCACGCCGCTGGGTGATGCCGCCGATGCCGGGTTTCGCGACGAGTTTGTTACTCCCGACGTCCTGGCCGGATGGCTAGGGTCCGGCATCACAACACGCGCTGGAGCAACGCCATGACCATGACCAATGCCGAAATCACCCGCACCTACGGCCCGTTTCCGGGAGTCGAGAAGGTCCATGGCGTCAGCTTCGACGGCGCCAGTGTCTGGTTCGCCTCCGGCGACCGGCTGAACCAGCTCGACACCGCCAAGGGTGAGGTCATCAGAACCATCGACGTTCCTGCCCATGCCGGCACGGCCTTCGACGGCACGCATCTCTTCCAGATCGCCGAGGACCGCATCCAGAAGATCGATCCGAGGACCGGCTCCGTGCTCGGCACGATCCCTGCGCCCGGCAAGGGCGGCGATTCCGGCCTCGCCTGGGCCGAGGGCTCGCTCTGGGTCGGCCACTACCGCGAGCGCAAGATCCACCAGATCGATCCGGCCACGGGCAAGGTGCTGCGCAGCATCGAGACCAACCGCTTCGTCACCGGCGTCACCTGGGTCGACGGCGAGCTGTGGCACGGCACCTGGGAAGACGGCGAAAGCGAGCTGCGCCGGATCGACCCCGCGACCGGCGAGGGGTTGGACGCGCTCGCCATGCCTTCGGGCGTCGGCTTGTCCGGCCTGGAATCGGACGGGGCCGAGCTGTTCTATTGCGGTGACGGCGGCAAAAGCACGCTGCGGGCCGTGCGCCGGCCGAAGCGCGCCTGAATGGTGAAGCATGGGCCTGTTCGACAGCCGTTGCGGCGAGAGCAGGCTCATCTCTACGCCGGTGGGCGTAGGGTTTGATTCCAAACATCAGTGGATGTTTGCGAGCTCCTTTCTCGGAGCGCCGTGCTTGAAGGATTTGCTTCTCGCGCGGCGGGAGCTCAGTTGGCGCCCAGCCTGTGCCTGACGATCGCGGCGTGGAACCGGGCGCCGTGGATCAGGCCGCGATCGTCGAAATCATAGGATGCGTTGTGCAGCGGGGCCGAGCCCTCGCCATTGCCGACATAAGCGAAGCAGCCGGGCACATGGTCGAGGAAGCGGGCAAAATCCTCCGAGCCCGTCATCGGCTCGGATGCGATCGCGACGTTGGCCTCGCCAAGCACCGTTCGTGCGGCGGCGAGCGCTTCCTGCGAGAGCGCCGCGTCGTTCACCAGCGGCACGAACTCGCGCGTATAAGTGATCTCGCAGGCGAGATTGTAGCTGTCGGCCGTGCCAACAGCGATGATACCCATCTGGCGCTCGATCGCGGCGCTGACCTCGGGGCGGAAGCTGCGGGCATCGCCGAGGATGCGCGCCGTTCCCGGCAGCACGTTGCGGGTGCCGTCCGTCAGCAGTTCGGTGACCGAGACCACGGCGATATCCGCCGGGCTCAGCCGGCGCGAGACGATGGTCTGGAGCTGCATCACGAGCGCGCAGGCGGCGACGAGCACCTCGCTGCCGGCATGAGGTTTGGCGGCATGCCCGCCGACGCCCTTTAGCACGATCTCGAAATTGTCCTCGGCCGACATGAAGGAGCCGGGGCGCGTCTGGAATTGCCCGATGGCGAGGCCCGGCATGTTGTGCAGGCCGTAGATCTCGTCGAAGGGGAAACGCTCCATCAATCCGTCGTCGAGCATGGCGAGCGCGCCGCGCCCCCATTCCTCGGCCGGCTGGAACAGGAAGCGCACGGTCCCGTCGAAGCCGCCTTCCTCCGCCAAGAGCTTGGCCGCGCCGAGCAGCATGCTGGTATGGCCGTCATGGCCGCAGGCATGCATCACGCCGGGCGTCTGCGAGCGATAGGGCTGTTCGCCCTGTTCGGCGATGCGCAGGGCATCCATGTCGGCACGCAACGCGATGGCGCGGTTGCCGCTGCCGCGCTTGAGCGTACCGACGACGCCGGTGCCGCCAACGCCCTCGACGACCTCTTCCAGGCCGAATTCGCGCAGCTTTGCCGCGACGAAGGCAGCGGTCCGCTTCTCCTCGAAGCCGAATTCGGGATGCGTGTGCAGGTGGCGCCGCCACGCGGTCATCTCGGATTGCAGAACGTCGAGATCGAGCTTGGACATCGAAGCGGCCTCGTTTTGCGGAGCTCGGAAGGGATAATGCAGATGTGCCGAAAGAAGCGCTGCAATCCTGACGGCCGGATGCAAATTTGTTGCGCATGGCGATGGGCAGGCCAGCGCCGGGGCGAGTTCGTCACGGCCCGGCTGGAATGCTAGGAAGATCGCTGGATTCGCGTCAGTCGATGCAGGAGGTTGGAATGGCAGTGGACAAGGTCGCCCTGGTCACCGCGGGGGGAAGCGGCATGGGTGCCGCGGCGGCGAAGCGCCTGGCGCAGGATGGGTTCGCCGTCGGCATCCTCTCTTCCTCAGGCAAGGGCGAGGCGCTGGCCGGCGAACTCGGCGGCATCGGCGTCACCGGTTCCAACCAGTCGAACGACGACCTGAAGCGCCTCGTCGACCTCGCCATGGAACGCTGGGGCCGCATCGACGTGCTCGTCAACAGCGCCGGCCACGGTCCGCGCGCACCGATCCTCGCTATCACTGACGAGGACTGGCATCGCGGCATGGACGTCTATCTGCTGAACGCCATCCGCCCGACGCGCTTGGTGACGCCGATCATGCAGAAGCAGAAGGCCGGCGCGATCATCAACATCTCGACGGCCTGGGCTTTCGAGCCGAGTGCGATGTTCCCGACCTCGGCGGTGTTCCGCGCCGGGCTTGCCTCCTTCACCAAGATCTTCGTGGACACCTATGCGGCCGACAATATCCGCATGAACAACGTGCTGCCGGGCTGGATCGACAGCCTGCCGGCGACGGAAGAGCGGCGGCAGGGCGTGCCGATGCAGCGCTACGGCACCAGCGACGAGATCGCTGGCACCATCGCCTTCCTCGCCTCGAAGGACGCGGCCTATATCACTGGCCAGAATCTGCGCGTCGACGGCGGCATCACCCGCGCGATCTGAGGTCTGGTCCGGGCGCCGCGCAACGCGCCCGGCTTTCCCGGCTGCCGGCGAACCGTCTGCTCCGGATGAGCTGCGCGCCGATGGCGGCGGCTGCCGGCAGCCAGGGCGCGCTGCCTGTCGACCTGTACGACGAAACCTCCCTTGTGATCCCGGCGCACGTCGCGGAAAGCGGCGCTCGCGGCCCCGGGCGCTGCGCCATACGGCGGCGCCGGTTATTGTCGACAATATTTGAATTCATGCCGCCGAGAGGCTTGCCATGAATGTGGCTATATGCAGTTTATGTCGACAATAAAGGCCGGGCCGCTCCAAGAGGCGCCCGGTGGATGCGAGGGACGGCCCGATATGGCGACATTCAACAATAATGAGCGTCCGGCTCCGGACGGCGTGCTGGTCGATATCGCCGACTACGTGCTGAACTATCGCGTCGAGAGCAGCCTCGCCTACGAGACCGCCCGCAACTGCCTGATCGACACGATGGGCTGCGGCATGGAGGCGCTCGAATACCCCGCCTGCACCAAGCTGCTCGGCCCCGTCGTTCCCGGCACGACCGTGCCGAACGGGGCCCGCGTGCCGGGCACGCCCTACCAGCTCGATCCGATCCAGGCGGCCTTCAATTTCGGCACGATGATCCGCTGGCTCGATTTCAACGATTGCTGGCTCGCGGCCGAATGGGGCCACCCGTCCGACAATCTCGGCGGCATCCTCGCCGTCGCCGATTGGCTCTCGCGCACAGCGGTCGCCGCCGGAAAGGCGCCGCTGACCATGCGCGACGTGCTCACCGCGATGATCAAGGCGCACGAGATCCAGGGCTGCCTGGCGCTGGAGAACGCCTTCAACAAGGTCGGCATCGACCATGTCATCCTGGTCAAGGTCGCCTCGACGGCGGTCGTCGCCGGCATGCTCGGGCTCGACCGCGACGAGATCGTCAACGCGCTCTCGCTCGCCTTCGTCGACGGTCAGGCGCTCAGGACTTATCGCCACGCCCCCAATGCCGGTTCGCGCAAGAGCTGGGCGGCGGGCGACGCCACCAGCCGCGCCGTCAGGCTCGCCCTGATCGCCCGCACCGGCGAGATGGGCTACCCCTCGGCGCTGTCGGCCAAGACCTGGGGCTTCTACGACGCCTCGTTCCGCGGCCAGAGCTTCAAGTTCCAGCGCCCCTACGGCTCCTATGTCATGGAGCATGTGCTGTTCAAGATTTCCTACCCGGCCGAGTTCCACTCGCAGACGGCGGTCGAGGCCGCGATGACGCTGCACGATCAGCTCAAGACAATGGGCCGCAGCAGCGAGGACATCGCCTCGATCAGGATCAGGACGCACGAGGCCTGCATCCGCATCATCGACAAGCGCGGCCCGCTGCATAATCCGGCCGACCGCGACCACACCATCCAGTACATGGTCGCCGTGCCCTTCATCTTCGGCCGCCTCACCGCCGCCGATTACGAGGACGATGTCGCCGCCGATCCGCGCATCGATGCGCTGCGCGACAAGATCGAATGCGTCGAGGACCCGGCCTTCACCAGGGACTATCACGACCCCGAGAAGCGTTCGATCGCCAACGGCATGACGGTGACGCTGAGGGATGGCACGGTGCTGCCCGAGCTCCTGGTCGAGTACCCGATCGGCCACAAGCGCCGCCGCACCGATGGCATCCCGCTGCTGGAGGCCAAGTTCCGCACCAATCTCGCCCGCCGCTTCGTCGAGAAGCGCCAGCGCCAGATTCTCGACGTTTCGCTGGATCAGGCGAAGCTCGAAGCGATGTCGGTCAACGACTACGTCGACCTCTACTGCAACTGAGCGCCCATGCCCTATCTCGTCGCCTCCGATCTTCAGTCCGAGCCGGCCGGCCAGCGCTTCCGGGCGCTGGTCGAGCGCGGTGGCATCGCGCGCCTGCCCGGCGCCCATAACGGCATGGCCGCGATTCAGGCGCGGGCCGCCGGCTTCGAGGGTCTCTACCTGTCGGGCGCGGCGATGACGGCGTCGATGGGCATCCCCGATCTCGGCATGATCACCGTCGACGAGGTCGCCTTCTTCATCCGCCAGATCGCGCGGGCCTCGGGCCTGCCGCTGCTGGTCGATGGCGATACCGGCTATGGCGAGGCGCTCAACGTCATGCACATGGTCCGCGTCTTCGAGGAGGCCGGGGCCGGCGCCGTCCATATCGAGGACCAGCTCCTGCCGAAGAAATGCGGCCATCTCAACGACAAGAAGTTGGCCGACGCCCATGACATGGCGGCGAAGGTCGCAGCCGCCGCGAGGGCCCGCCGGCACCTCTACGTCATCGCCCGCACCGATGCCGCCGCCAGCGAGGGCATCGACGGCGCGGTCGAGCGCGCCAAACTCTATCTCGAGGCGGGCGCCGATGCGATCTTCCCGGAGGCGCTGACCACGGCCGAGATGTTCCGCGAATTCGCCCGCCGCATGCCCGGCGTTAAGCTGCTCGCCAACATGACCGAGTTCGGCCGCACGCCCTTCTTCACCGCCGAGGAGTTCGAGGCGATGGGCTATCGCATGGTGATCTGGCCGGTGTCCTCGCTGCGCGTCGCCAACAAGGCGCAGGAGAAGCTCTACGCGGCGCTCGCCCGCGACGGCGGCACCCATGCCGTGGTCGAGCAGATGCAGACCCGGGCCGAGCTCTACAAGACGATCGGGCTTGCCGATTACGAGGCGCTCGACGCCTCGATCGTCGCGACGATCACGCCGGAAGGCATGCCGCAGCGCGAGCGCAGTGCATGAGGATACCAAGGCGCCGAAACCACCCGGCGCCTGAACCGCAGACGCGGCAACAGAACGGCCAGCCGAAAACGGCGGCGTAACGACAACGGGAGGAATCGAGATGCTGAAGCGTTTGACGATGGCTGGCGTCCTGGCCCTGGGGCTCGGCACCGGCGCGGCCCTGGCTGAACCGGCGAAGGTGATGATCCCCGCCAATCCCGGCGGCGGCTGGGACGGGGCCGGGCGCCACACCATGGCGGTCTTCGCCCAGTCCAAGGTCTTCACGGACGGGGCATCCTTCACCAACAAGGGCGGTGCCGCCGGCACGATCGGGCTTGCCGAATTCGTCCGCACCGCCAAGGGCGACGACAACGCGCTGCTGGTCACCGGCGTTATCATGGTCGGCGGCGTCATCACCAACCAGACGCCGGTCTCGCTCAAGGACACGACGCCGCTGCTGCGCTTGACCAACGAGTACAACGCCATCGCCGTGCCCGCGAACTCGCCGATCAAGACGCCTGCGGACTTCATCGCCGCGCTCAAGGCCGATCCCGGCGCGGTCTCCGTCGGCGGCGGCTCGGCCGGTGGCGCAGACCATGTCATGCTCGCGCTGCTCGCCAAACATGCCGGCGCGCCGGTCGCCAAGATCAACTTCGTCGCCTTCTCCGGTGGCGAGATCCTGGCCGCGCTCGGCGGCGGCAAGATCAAGGCGGCGATCTCCGGCGCCTCCGAATTCCGCCCCTTCGCCGAATCCGGCCGCATCCGCATCATCGCGGTCTCCGGTCCGACGCGGGTCGAGGGCCTGAATGCCCCGACGCTGAAGGAAGCCGGCATCCCCGTCGAGATCGGCAACTGGCGCGGCTTCGTCGGCGCACCCGGCATGAGCGACGGCGCCAAGAAGACCTGGCTCGACCGCTTCGCCAAGCTCCATGCCACCAAAGAGTGGAAGGAGACGCTGAAGACGCAGGGCTGGGAGGACGCCTATCTGCCGGGCGAGGCCTTCGACGCCTTCCTCAAGAGCGAGGAGGCGAACTGGACGAGCGCACTCAAGGACGTCGGCATCCTGAAATAGCCTCGTCGAAGCCGGGCGGCGCGCTCGGGCGCTCCGCTTCAGAAATCCCGGGAAGGGGCAGGGCGATGTCGTCGATGAAGAACGATCCCGTTGCGGCCGGTGGCGGGCGGCCTTGGTGGCTGGGGTTGGCCATCCTGGTGATGGGCGCGGTCTGGCTCAATGGCGCGCGCGGCATCGCCTCGACGACCAACTATGTCGGCGTCGGGCCGGCCGCCATCGTGCTCGTGGTCGGGCTGGTGCTTGTCCTGCTCGGCTTCCTGCTGACGGTGCAGGCCTTGCGCGGACAATGGGCGCCTGCCGAGGAAGACGAGGAAGCGCCGTTCTCGCGCCCGGCTTTCCTGACGGCGCTCGCCGGCATCTGCGTGCCGCTCCTGACCATCCGCTGGCTCGGCTTTCCGCTCAGCGCGATGCTGGCCTTCACGCTGGTGACCCACGCCTTCGGCTCGCGGCGGACGGCGCTCGATCTCGCCATCGGCGCAGCGCTTGCGAGCCTCTCATGGCTCGGCTTCTCCCGCCTCGGCATCAGCCTGGGCCCGTTCCTGCCGCTGCTGGGTTGAACGATGGACATCCTGAACCAGTTGCTCGGCGGGTTCGCGGTTGCCCTGCAGCCGATGAACCTGTTCTGGGCCTTCATCGGTTGCGGGCTCGGCACGGCGGTCGGCGTCCTGCCCGGCATCGGCCCGGCGCTCACCATCGCGCTGCTCTTGCCGGTCACGGCCCAGATCAACCCGGCCTCGGCCTTCATCATGTTCGCCGGCATCCTCTACGGCGCGCTCTATGGCGGCTCGACCACCTCGATCCTGCTGAACACGCCGGGCGAGAGCGGCTCGGTGATGACCGCGCTCGAAGGCAACCGCATGGCCCGTCGCGGTCGCGGTGCCGCGGCGCTGGCGACGGCCGCGATCGGCTCCTTCGTCGCCGGCACGATCGGCACGCTCGCGCTCACCTTCCTTGCCCCGGCCATTGCCGAACTCGCCTTCGTCTTCGGCCCGGAGGATTATTTCGCGCTGATGATGCTCTCCTTCACCTCGGTCGCCGTGGTGATGGGGCGCTCGATGCTGCGCGGCTTCACGGCGCTGTTCTTCGGCCTGGCGCTCGGCACCATCGGCATCGACACTCAGACCGGCCAGACCCGCATGGTCTTCGGCTCGCTCGAACTGCTCGACGGCATCTCCTTTACCGTCGTGCTGGTCTCGCTCTTCGCGATCGGCGAGACGCTCTATGTCGCGAGCCGGCACGGCACGGCCCCGGCCGCCGTCAACCCGCTCTCCGGCGGGAGCTGGATGACGAAGGCCGACTGGGCGCGCTCCTGGAAA
>NZ_JAELTI010000063.1 GCF_016428755.1 Allobosea sp. ASV33 | reverse complement strand
CCGCGACCGAGAACCCGACCCTGACCCAAGCCTTCGGCATCAACGTGCCGCTGCTGGTGACGCTGACCTACGGCTTCGGCGTCGCGCTCGCGGCCTTCGCTGGGGTGCTCGCCGCGCCGATCTACTCGGTCAATCCGAATATGGGCGGCGACCTGATCATCGTGGTCTTCGCCGTCGTCGTCATCGGCGGCATGGGCTCGATCATGGGCGCGATCGTCACCGGCTTCTCGCTCGGCCTGATCGAGGGCCTGACCAAGGTGTTCTACCCGGAAGGCGCGGCCACCGTGATCTTCGTCATCATGGTGCTGGTGCTCCTGGTGAAGCCCGCCGGCCTGTTCGGCCGCACGGCCTGACGCAAGCAAGGACAACGACATGACCGACCTTGCCTCCACGGAAGCCGCCGGCGTCGCCCTCAGCGAGACCGACGACAGCACCGCGCGCCTGCACCGCAACCTGTTCATCGCGATCGCCGCGGTGCTCGTGGTCGCGCCCTTCGTCGCCTATCCCGTCTTCGTGATGAAGGTGCTGTGCTTCGCGCTGTTCGCGCTCGCCTTCAATCTCCTGCTCGGCTATGGCGGCCTGCTCTCCTTCGGCCACGCCGCCTATTTCGGCATGGCGAGCTATGTCAGCGCCTACACCGCCAAGAACTGGGGCCTGACGCCCGAACTCGCGATCCTGTTCGGGACCGCGGTCGGCGCCGTTCTGGGCCTCGTTTTCGGCGCGCTCGCCATCCGGCGACAGGGCATCTATTTCGCCATGATCACGCTGGCGCTGGCGCAGATGGTGTTCTTCTTCTCGCTGCAGACGCCGCGCTTCACCGGCGGCGAGGACGGCATCCAGGCCGTGCCGCGCGGCAAGTTCCTCGGCCTGATCAGCCTTGCCGACGACCGCGCGCTCTACTGGCTCGTCGCCGCCATCTTCATGGGCGGGCTCTTGCTGATCTACCGCATCATCCACTCGCCCTTCGGCCAGGTCTGTAAGGCGATCCGCGACAACGAGCCCCGCGCGATCTCGCTCGGCTACCGCGCCAACCAGTACAAGCTCGCGGTCTTCGTGCTTTCGGCCACGCTCGCGGGGCTGGCCGGCGCGACCAAGGCGATCGTCTTTCAGCTGGCCTCGCTCACCGACGTCTACTGGACGATGTCGGGCGAGGTCGTGCTGATGACGCTTGTCGGAGGCCTCGGCACCGTCTTCGGGCCAATCGTCGGCGCGCTCGTCATCGTCGCGATGCAGAACTACCTCGCCACGCTCGGCGCCTGGGTCACGGTCGTCCAGGGCGTGATCTTCGTGCTCTGCGTGCTGCTGTTCCGCGAAGGCATCGTCGGCGTCATCGCGAAGGCGATCAAGAAGCCGCTCTGATACCGTGACAGAGCATCATTCTCGGGCGTAGCGAAGCGGAGACCCGAGCATGACGGCGAGGGTGATAAGAAGCTAGCGGATCAGCTTCGAGACCATCCGGAACTGCCGGTGATCGGCGCTCCGCAGCCATTCGAACAGCACCATCTCGGTGGTAACGATCTCGGCGCCATGGCTCGCCATGCGGCTCAATGCGATCTCGCGCGATGTCGGCGCGCGCGAGCCGATCGCATCGGCGACCACGACGACGCGGCGGCGATGCTCCAGCAGGGTCAAAACCGTCTGGCCGACGCAGACATGCGCCTCGCAGCCGCAGACCACGAGTTCGCGATCCCCCGCCACGGCCTCGAGGAAGGCCGGCTCGGCGCAGGCGTCGAAACTCATCTTGGTCACGGGCGGGCCGACCTCCATCAGAGCCGGCACGGTCGGGCCAAGACCGCGCGGATATTGCTCTGTCAGCACGGCCGGCACGTCGAGCAGGCGCGCCGCCTCGGCGAGGCGCCCGGCATTCTGCAGCACCGTCTTGCCGTCATGGATCGCAGGCATCACCTTCGCCTGAAAGTCGATGACCACCAGCATGGCATTCTTCACTGACAGCAGCGGCATGATCGGCATTCCTCCTTCGCACCGTCCGAGGATTTCATTGCGCTTCAGGGCGTCACCCTCGTCAGCCGGCAGCGAGACCCTGCGACCGAGCTTCGCTTGACTTGCCTAACGGCAGTCAACATGCAGATGCGATGGACGGCAAACCGATCGTTCCCTTCGCGACGACGCTGCATGTGCGCGACCATTGCCTGTGCCTGCATGTCCAGCGTGCGGCGCGGACGCTGGCGCGCCGTTTCGACGAAGCGTTGCGCCCGGTCGGGCTGACCAACGGCCAGTTCTCGCTGATGATGGCCCTCAACCGCCCGGTGCCTGCCTCGTTCGGCCCTGTGGCGGAGCTGCTGGCGATAGATCGCACGACGCTGACCGCCGCGCTGAAGCCGCTCCGGCGGCGCGGGCTCGTCGATATCGTGGTCGATCCTGCCGATCGCCGTGGCCGTCTGCTGACGCTGACACCCGACGGGCTGGCGCTGCTCGCCTCGGCCGTGCCGGTCTGGCAGCGGACGCATGAGATCATCGAGGCGGCCATGCCCGATGCCGCGCCGGGCATGCTGCGCGACGCGCTGCGCAGCCTGGGCTGACGCTAGGAGCCATTCCGCAATTCCTCGAACCGCGACATCGCTCCCGGTCTTGGTTTTATCGCGCTTCCTTCACGCGAACCGAGGCCCACTCGCTCGAAAATGCCCTGATGGCTTGTCCCGCCCGCTCCGCAGAGCCGTCCCGCCAATAGGACTCTGGCGCATGGCTTCCGGTCTCGTTACCCTCAAGCCATTCTCCAGACGCACGTAAGATCGCATTCCATGGACAAGCGGCTCGACAATCCAGCCCAGGCCGCAGCGATGACGCCTGCGGATATCCGTTCGGTTCTGATCGGGGTCATGCTGGCGATGTTCCTCGCCGCGCTCGACCAGACCATCGTCGCCACCGCGCTGCCGACGATGGGGCGCGAGCTCAACGACGTCACGCATCTCTCCTGGATCGTCACGATCTACCTGCTCGCCTCGACCGCGGTGACGCCGCTCTACGGCAAGCTCGCCGATATCCACGGGCGGCGGGTGACGCTGCTCGCCGGCATCATCGTCTTCGTGATCGGCTCGATCGCCTGCGCGCTCGCGCCCTCGCTCTGGCTGCTCGTCGTCGCGCGGTTCGTGCAGGGGCTCGGCGGCGGCGGATTGATCGCGCTGGCCCAGACCATCGTCGGCGACATGGTGCCGCCCAAGGAGCGCGGGCGCTATCAGGTCTATTTCGCCAGCGTCTTCATGTCCTCCTCGCTGCTCGGCCCGGTGCTGGGCGGCTTCCTCGCGGAAAAGCTGCACTGGTCGGTGATCTTCTGGATCAACCTGCCGCTCGGGCTCGGCGCCTACTGGATGTCGAGCGAGGCGCTGAAGCGGCTGCCGCGGCATGAGCGCCCGCACAAGCTCGACGTGCTCGGCGCCATGCTGATGACATTGGCGACGGTATCGCTGCTGCTCGCCCTGTCCTGGGGCGGCACGGCCTATCCCTGGCGCTCGCTGGAGATCGCGGGTCTCGTCGCCGCCTCGCTCGCCTTCTGGGCCCTGTTCGCCTGGCGCCTGCGCCGGGCGGCCGAGCCGCTGATCCCGCTCGACGTCTTCGGCAACGGGGTCGTGCGGCGCGGCACGGTGGCGGCCGGCTTCGGCATGGGCACCTTCATCGGCCTCACCATCTATCTGCCGCTCTATTTCGAGACGGTGATGGGGATGAGCGCGACCCATTCCGGCCTCGGCCTGCTGCCGCTGACCTGCGGCACGGTCGTCGGCGCGACCAGCTCCGGCCGGGCAATGTCGCATCTCGCCCATTACAAGCGCGTGCCGCTGACCGGTCTCTCCGTCGCGATGATCGGCACCGCGATCCTGGCGGCCTTCTCAGGCCAGATCCCGCTCCTGCCCTTCTGCATCATCCTCGCCGTGGTCAGCGTCGGCTTCGGCACGCTGCTCCCCGTCGCGACCGTGTCGATCCAGAACGCCGTGCAGCCGCACCAACTCGGCACGGTGACGGCGGTCGCCAATTTCTTCCGGCAGATCGGTGGCGCGCTGATCGTCGCGGTGTTCGGCGCGATCGTGCTCGGCGGCGTCGGCGGGGCGGGCGCAAAGCTCTCGCCCGAAGCCTTGAAGCTCGGCACCGTCGACCGCGAGACGATGGTGATCCTGTTCCGCTATGTCTTCGGCGCGGCCGGCCTCGGCTTCGCCTTCGCGCTCATCTCGCTTGCGCGCATGGAAGAACGGCCCTTGCGCGGCCGGGCGGTCGAGGCGGCCAAGGCGATCGGCGGCGAATAGGCGGGACTGGAACAGCCGGGACCGGCGGCGCGTTGCCATGATCCCGTCACCCGCGCGGACCAGCATGCCTGCATCCGCAGCAGGAGTTCCCCGCCATGTCCGATCTCGTCGTCATCGTCTATCCGACCGAGGCCCGCGCCGAGGAGATGCGCCAGAAGCTGATCGGCCTGCAGAAGGAATACCTGATCGAGATCGGCGACGCCGCCATCGCGGTGATGCACGAGGGCGGCAAGGTGAAACTGAACCAGCTCCTGAACACGACCGCGCTTGGCGCCGTCTCCGGCTCGTTCTGGGGCCTGCTGATCGGCGCGATCTTCCTGATGCCGATCTTCGGCGCGGCGCTCGGCGCCGCCTCCGGTGCACTCGGAGGCGCCCTGACCGATTACGGCGTCGACGACAAGTTCATGAAGGATCTCGCCGGCAGCCTGCAGCCTGGCAATGCGGCGCTGTTCGTGCTGATCAACAAGGTGACCGGCGACAAGGTGCTGGAGGCGATCCGCGGCACCGGCGGCACGGTGCTCAAGACCTCGCTCGACCGCTCGCAGGAGCAGAAGCTGCGCGATGCGCTGGCCGATGCGCATAGCACGGAACCGGCGACGCAGAACCCGCCCGAGCCCTATCCGCAAGGCACGGGCGCGCCTTCGCCGGTGGGGTGAGGCACCCTGAGCCGCCATTCTCGGGCCGCGCTTCGCGCGGACCCGAGAATCTCATGACAAGAAGATACTGGTTTCCGAGATGCCCGGGTCAAGCCCGGGCATGACGCGCCGCGATCAACGGCTCAGTCGCGCAGCAGCTCGTTGATGCCGGTCTTGGAGCGGGTCTGCGCGTCGACCGTCTTGACGATGACGGCGCAGGAGAGCGACGGGCCAGGCGTGCCGTCCGGAAACGGCTTGCCCGGCAGCGCGCCCGGCACCACCACCGAATAGGGCGGCACCTTGCCGACATGGACCTGGCCGGTGGCGCGGTCGACGATCTTGGTCGAGGCCGAGATGAAGACGCCCATCGAGAGCACCGAGCCCTCGCCGACGATCACGCCCTCGACGACCTCGGAGCGGGCGCCGATGAAGCAGTTGTCCTCGATGATGGTCGGGTTGGCCTGCAGCGGCTCGAGCACGCCGCCGATGCCGACGCCGCCGGAGAGATGCACGTTCTTGCCGATCTGGGCGCAGGAGCCGACCGTCGCCCAGGTATCGACCATGGTGCCGCTATCGACATAGGCGCCGATATTGACGAAGGACGGCATCAGCACGACGCCGGACGCAATGAAGGAGCCCTTGCGCGCAGCCGCCGGCGGCACGACGCGGAAGCCGGCGGCGCGGAAGCGGTTCTCGACCCAGCCTTCGAACTTCGAGGGCACCTTGTCCCAGAATACGCCCTCGCCCGGGCCATTGGCCATGATGACGTTGTCGGTCAGGCGGAAGGAGAGCAGCACCGCCTTCTTCAGCCACTGATGGACGACCCAATCGGCGCCCTGCTTTTCGGCGACGCGGGCCTGGCCGGCATCGAGCATCTCGATCGCCTGCTCGACCGCCTCGCGGACGGCGCCTTTGGTCTGGACGCCGATCTCGGCCCGGTTTTCCCAGGCGGCGTCGATGGTGGCAGCGAGATCGGCGTGGGACATCGGGCGGCTCCGGCGCTTCCAGAAAGATCGGCGCGAGCGATGGCGGATGCAGGCGCCTGCGTCAAGCCGGACGGCGGCGCAGCAGATAGGTATCCATGATCCAGCCATGCCGCGCGCGGGCCTGCGCCCTCACCTCGGCGATCTCGGCCGCGAGCTCCGCGAGTGGGCCGGCGCGCAGAATCTCGTCGGGCGTGCCGAGATAGGCGCCCCACCAGATATCGAGCCCGGCGGGATCGATCTTGCCGAAGGTCTGCTCGCCGTCGAGCATGACGACGACGCTATCCTGGTCGGCCGGGAAGCCCGCCGCCAGCCGCCGGCCGGTGGTGATCAGGATCGGCGCACCGATCGTGTTGAGGGGTATGCGGTGGCGGGCGGCGAGAACCTGGACGCTGCTGATGCCGGGATAGACCTGCCAGTCGAGATCGAAGCCGGACGCGGCAACGCGCTCCATGATGCGCAAGGTGGAATCGTAGAGCGCCGGATCGCCCCAGACCAGCAACGCGCCGGTCTGGCCGCCCTGCAATGCCGCTTCGAACAGGTCGCGATAGCGGGCGGCGATGCGCTCATGCCAGTCGTCGACGACGCCGTGATAGTCATTGCCCGCCTCGGCCCGGCGCGGGATCTCGACGGGCACCGCGCGGTAATCGGCGTTGCGGATGAAGCGGGCGCAGATTGCCTCGCGCAAGGCGCGCAGGGCTGCCTTCTCCTCGCCCTTGTCGGGGATGAACAGGATATCGGCGCGGTTCAGCGCCTCGATCGCCTCGACCGTCATATGGTCGGGATTGCCGGCCCCGATGCCGATGATGAGGATGTTGCGCATGCCGCTCCGCCGGTTCGTGGCGGCTTAGCACGGCCTGCGCTCGAGATGCGAGATCAAGCCCGGCCGAGCACCGGCATGCGGGCGAGATCGCCCTGAGGAACCGGCGTCGCGCTCAGCGCGACCGCCGCCTGAAGCGCCTCCAGATCCTCACGGAGGCGCGGATGCCAGCCGCAAGGGCATGGCCGGTCACCGCAATGAGCATCCGCCACCTCTCTGTAGACAGAACCGACCGCTGCCGCCGCCAACTCGATCAGGGCGAGAGGCGGCAGGCGAGTATCGCGGAGCGCGGCGCAAAAAGCTGTCATGACCGCTTCCCGGATGTCGGCCCGGGCGGTCTCCAGCGATTCTGCGCTCCCCTGATCAGGCTGCACGTTCGATGCCCTTGATGGCGGCATGGAGGCGGCGCTGTGGCCCTTGCAGGGGCTTGGGCCCCTGCGGGAGTTCAGGTCCCTGCGGGGGCTTGGGTCCCTGCTCGGGCAAAGTGACCGCAAGCAGGTCGACGAGGCGCTGCATGCGCGGCGGCAAGGCCGCATCGGCGTCGAGATCGCCCGGCCCCTTGGCCAGCGCAAGCGCCCGGCGCAGCTCCGGCCGGCTCGCGCCGGTGCGGACGATCTCGCGGATGATGATCTCGTCGATGCGGCCGATCGCAGCCGCGACATCGACCTCGGTGACGCCACCCATTTCCGTCCCTCCGTCGGCTGATTCACTGATCGCGAGGGAGAGATAGGCGCGCCGCCGATTCGATGCAAGCTCTTGTTATCACTACATAAATAGAACTATTTTAAGGTAACGGGTTACTCTCGCCCGCAAGCGTGACCGCATCGTGACGGCGCCCTGCGCCTAGAGGTCGCGGACGATCTCGAGGCGGGCACCATGGGTCAGCCCGCCATCGAGCCGGGCATCGTCGGGGCCATAGAAGGAAATGGCGTAGGCTCCCTGCCCGCGCCGGACGAGGTGTTCGCCGAGGCTGGCGGCGGCCGGGCCCTGCGGCTCCGCCAGCGACAAGGTCTGCCGGCCGATGCGGAACTGCGCGAGCCCGAAGCCGAGGCCGGGGACGCCGCCGATGGCGACCGGCTCACACCCGAGCAGGGCGCGGTAGCGGGCGACCGAGGTCGCGAGATCCTGCACCGCCACGGTGACGCCGGCGACCCCGGTCACACCATTGGCATGGCTGCGGGCCGGCCCCTCGGGAACACGCAGGCTGCGGGCCGTGACATCGGTGCAGAGAAAGGGGATATCGGGCTCGGGCGGGCGGGCCGAGCGCCAGGCGATGCGCGTGCCGTCGGGCTGGAGCCGGCCGCCGTCGAGCGGGCCGTCCATGACGATGCCGGCGGCGCGGGCGCGGGCGAGATCGGCGTCGAGATCATCCGGCAGCACGGCGTAGTCGACGAGGCCGGGGCCGGCACGGTCGAGCACCTGCCACCAGCGATAATCCGGCAGCGGACGCGGAAAGGCGATGATTTCGAGATAGGCGCCGTCCTCGAACACGACCAGCGCATTGCGCGAGCCGCGCGGATGCTCGCCACCGGGCAGCACGGTGAAGCCGAGCGCCGCATAGTCGCGGATGGCCGCATCGAGATCGGTGACGGCGATGACGATATGGTCGATCGAAAGCGGCATGGTTCTCGTCCTGGCGGCGCTGATGTCAGGGACTATCGGCGATCGCTTCGATTCCCGCCATGCCGCCGAATTGCGCCGCGAAGCTTTCCCAGACCTTGCGCCCTCCCGCCTGCCAGCCGGCGCGATCCTCGGCCGGCACGGTCCTGGCGCCCTCAGCCCTAGCCTGCGCCATCGAGGCCTCCTCGTCGGCGCGCATCAACTCGTCGAAATAGGCGATGCCCTCGGTGACGGCTGCCGTCAGCGCCTCACGATCCTGCGGCGCCAGCGCCTTCCAGAACGGCGCGGCGAAGATCATCACGCCGCTCGCCCAGATATGACCGGTCTCGACCACGACCGGCACGACCTCGTAAAGGCGGAAACCGGCATAGGCGGATTTGGTCAGGTCCATGCAGTCGACCACGCCGCTTTTCAGCGCGTTGTAGGTCTCCGGAATCGGGATCGGCGTCGGAAAGGCGCCGAAGCCCGACCAGAGCGCGGTGTGCAACGGGCTCTGGATGACGCGAATGCGCTTGCCCTTGACGGAAGCCGGGGTGGTCAGCGGCTCCTTCGCCAGGAGGTTCCGAGCGCCGTAATTGATGAAGCCGGGCACGACAAAGCCCTGCGCCTGATAGAGGTCCTTCAGCGCCGTCCCCAGCGGCCCGGCCAGCACCCGGGCGAGATGGCCGCGATCGCGGAACAGAAAGGGCAGATCCAGGATCTGCCCGGCCGGAACCCAGCCGGACAGCGACGACACGGTCGAGAGCGCGGCCTGGATCGAGCCGAGGCGCAGGCCTTCGGCCACTTCCTTCTCGCCGCCGAGCGCGGCATTCGGCACGATGCGCAGGTCGAAACGGCCGGGCGCGGTGCGGCCGAGAATCTCGACGATCCGCCGCCAGACCTTCGTCTCCGGCTTGTCCTCGCCCATCAGCGACGCCACGGTCATCGGCCGACCGGCAGCGAAGGCCTGCCCGCTCCCCAGGATGGCGGGCGCGGCGAGCGAGCCTGCGGCGAACCGGCGGCGGGTGATCAGCAAGGCGTGCCTCCTTCGACTCGTGCAGCGGGATCGCGCGAAACGCGTCCCGCCGCAAGAGGCGACCGCATTCAGGCGGTGAAGACGCCTTCGAAGGCGGTCGCGCTGATCGGGTTGCGCTGGCTCGGCGTCTCGCGCGCCTGCAGGGCTTCCGGCAATTGCGCCTTGTCGCCGGGCTTGCCGATGGCGACGGCCGCCTCGACGCGATAGCCCGCCGGAATCTTCAGGGCCTGCGGTGCGCGCGCAATATCGAAGCCGACCATGCCATGCGCCTGCCAGCCCAGCCGCACCGCCTGCAAGGCGAGATTGGCCCAGGCCGCACCGGCATCGAAGGAATGGCTGTAGGACGGCACTTCCTCGGTCTTGCCGGGCACCGCCATGGTCTCCTTGGAGACGACGAAGACGAGGGCCGCCGCATTCTTCGCCCAGGACTGGTTGAACTCGTTGAGCAGGCCGAGCAGCGCCGGCCAATGAGCCGTGCCGCGCCGGGCATAGACGAAGCGCCAGGGCTGGGAATTATAGGAGGACGGCGCCCAGCGCGCGGCCTCGAACAGGGCCTTCAGCTCGCCCTCGGCAATGATCTCGTCGGTGAAGGCGCGCGGGGACCAGCGCTCGAGGAAGAGCGGGTCGATCGCATGGTCGGCGGTGCGGTGATTGGCAGTCTTGGTCATCGGTGGTCCTGGACAGGTGGGCGGTAGCGGGGACGAGCCGCGGAGGCGCTATTCCCTTGAGGTCATCGGCAGGATCGGCATCGCAGTCAGCCCCGTCAAGGAACGGAAATTCCCTAGAAAGGGCTGTTTCTGCAAAGCCTTGCTACCTGTCGCACACATCAAGAGAGAATACGCCCATTGCATGACGAGATCGTCGAACACCATCACTCTTGCGTGAGGCGCATATCATACCGAACCCGCTTCCGAGGCGGTGGATTTCCCCGCGACGGATCGGCTATCCCCGCGGGAGCCGCCGACGGAGACGATGATGAGCGAAACCCACGAGATTGCCTCCGATCGCTTGCGCGCCACAGTTCGCGCGCAGGGCGGCGAATTGATCGCGCTCGCCGATGGCACGGGACCGGTCCTCTGGAGCGGCGGGCCGGACTGGCCGCGGCATGCGCCGGTGCTGTTCCCGATCGTGGGGCGGCTGACCGAGGACAGGCTGATCCATGAGGGGCGTTCCTATCGGCTGACACAGCACGGCTTCGCGCGCGACAGCCTGTTCAGTTGGGTCGAGCGCAGCGCGGAGCGGGCCGTGCTGGAATTGCGGGAGAGCCCGAAGACGCTGGCGATCTATCCGTTCCGGTTCGTGCTGCAGATGATCTACGCGGTCGCCGGCGATACGCTGAGCGTGACCTCGCGGGTGAGCAATCCGGCCGATGTGCCCCTGATCTGCGGCGTCGGCGCGCATCCGGCCTTCCTCTGGCCGCTGGCCGAGGGCGTCGCGAAGGAAGCGCATCACCTGACCTTCCCGCAAGTGGAACCGGGCGAGGGCCGCGGTGTCGAGGCCGGCCTGCTGAGCGGGCCGATCCCCCTGCCCTTCTCGGGCAAGGAACTCGCTCTCGACGAGGGCCTCTTCGTCAACGATGCGATCGTGATCCCGGAGACCGCCAACCGCTCGGTACGCTTCGCGGCGCTCGACGCGTCAGGGCGCGAGAAGCGCGCGCTGACCGTCAGTTGGGAAGGCTATAAGGACCTCGGCATCTGGTCGAAGCCATCTGGCGCGCCGTTCCTGTGCATCGAGCCCTGGTACAGCATGGCGAGCCCGGCCGGCTGGCAGGGCGAAATCGCGGACAAGCCCGGCATCCTAAAGCTGGCGCCGGGCGAGAGCCGCGATTTCGTCTGGCGGGCTACTCTTTAGCCCGTCACTTCTTCTCGATGTTCCAGAACAGCATGACCGGCGCCGACAGCACGCCGGCGACATTGGTGCGCCGGGCATAGGGCTGGTCGTACTGGCCCAGCACGCGATAGGGCTGCATCTCGGCGAGGCGCTTATGCAAGGCCTCAAGCGCAAGCTTGCGGGTGGCATCATCAGGCGCATCGATGAAAGCGCCGCGCAGCTTCTCGGCTTCGGCATCGCAGGGCCAACCCGACCAGGCGCGCTCGCAGGCCATGTTGGTGCCGATATTGGTCAATGGCGACTGCATCGTCGCGCCCGATGCCGTCGTGACGAAGAGGTTCCAGCCGCCCTGCTCCTGCGTGCCCTTGTTCTGCTGGCGCGTGGTGACGGTGCCCCAATCGGCGACCTGGAGATCGATATTGAACCCGACCTTCCTGAGCGAGGCGGCCGCGACCTCCGCCATGCGGCCGATCGGCGCGATGTCGTTGCTGGTCGAAAGCACCAGCTTCTCGCCCTTGTAGCCACTCTCCTTCAGCAGCGCTCGCGCCTTGTCGAGATCGGGCTTGGCGTAGCTTTCGGTGCCGGCTTCCGTGCCGTTGGGACCGCCGCAGATGAAATAGGAGGCGCAACGCTTCCACCATTCCTCATCGCCGAAGCCGGCCGAGAGGAAATCGGCCTGGTCCGTGGCATAGGCGAGCGCGAGTCGCGCCTTGGGGTTGTCGAAGGGCGGATGGAGATGGTTCGGCCGCAGCATCGCCTGGTTGGAGAGATTGGCGTAGCGGTCGACCTTGACCTGACTGTTGGCCGAGATGACCGGGATCAGGTCCTGGCTCGGCTGTTCCCAGATATCGATCTCGCCGGTCTGGAGCGCGGCGGCTGCGGTCGCGGCATCCGGCATGATCTGCCATTCGACGCGATCGACCTTGACGACGCGCCCGCCGGCGAGCCCGTCGGCCGGCTCGGTGCGCGGGACATAGTCGGGATTGCGGTCATAGACGACCTTCGAGCCGCTGCGCCATTCCTGGCGATTGAACTTGAACGGACCGGAGCCGATCGTCTCGGTGATCGGCTTCATCGGATCGGACTTGGCGTCGATCTCGCGCATGATAACCGGGATCTGCCCGACAGCCGAACCCAACGCGAAGGGCACCAGCGCCAGCGGCCGCTTGAGCTTGAGCTTGAAGGTGGCATTGTCCACCGCCTCCATGCCGTCGGTATATTCGGCCAGCTTGCCGCCGATCGTGTCGCGCTTCATCCAGCGTTCGAGCGAGGCGATGACGTCCTTGGTCGTGACCGGCTGGCCGTCATGGAATTTCAGGCCGGGGCGCAGCTTGAAGGTCCAGGTCAGCTTGTCCGGCGAGGTCTCGAAGCTCTCGACCATCTGCGGCTTCGGCTGGAGGTTCGAATCCCAGGCGAAGAGCGTCTCGTAGATCATCAGCCCATGCATGCGGGTGATGACGATGGAGGCGGCGACCGGATCGAGCGTCTTGAGATCGGCATGCGGCGCGACGCGGAGGATGCGGTTCGAGGCCGGCTGCGACTGCGCCGATGCCGGAAGCGGCAGGAACGCGGCTGCCGACAATAGCAGCGCGGCCGTGAAACGGGACAGTTGCATCAGGCGTTCTCCTCCTTCGTCACCAGCCCTGCGGCACCGCCCCTCTGCGGAACCGCCTCAGCCGGCGCGCTTCAGTTGCAAGATTCTTGCCCTGTGTCCGGCAACCCGCAAGCCGCCTTCCGCATCGAACCAGAGGCAGGGCCGCGCCCGCCACGGACCATGCAGGAGATCGGCGAGCGCGCGGCCATTCGGCAGCGGCGTCAGTTGCGACACGGTCCCACCCGAGGGCCAGGGCATCAGCGCGGTGCCATCGGCCCGGATCTCGATCTCCGTGCCGAAGCGCGGCTCATGCCAGCGCCCGATCAGCCGCTGATCCAGCGGCGTATCGGCCGGCACGCGCCGGAGCGAACGTTGCACGCCGCCGATCATGCCGGTGAGGCGGTCCTCGCCATCGCGCTTGAGCCGGATATCCAGATAGGCCGGCAGGCTGCGCAGGCCGCCGTCGCCATCGATGACGAGGCGCTCGTAGCCGCCCATGAAGCTGATCGAATCCGCCGTAAGCTCGGCCCAGAACGGCCCTTCGTCGCTGGCAAACAGGCCGGCAGGGGCATCCGCGATCGTGGGGAGCGCCTGCCCGAGCAGGGCCGCCAGCACGCTCAAAGCCGGCCAGAGCGCCTCTTCCTCGCGATTGGTCAGCACGACGACGCCGACGCCATGAGTGGGCGACATCCAGAAATGGTTGCGGTACCCGGTCAGCGAACCGCCATGGCCGACGATCGCGGTCTCGCCGAGCCGGCTGCAGACCAGGCCCAATCGATAGACGCTCTCGCTGCCATCCTTGAAATGCCGCGGTGCGGTCAGGCGCTCCAGCATGCCGGCGAGCGGCCCGCGCCCGGCGAGCAGCGCCGAAGCCCAGCCGGCGAGATCGGCGGCGGAGCCTGCGATGCCGCCGGAGGCGGAGAAATGGAAGCCGTAATGGCCGCGCCGCCAGGCGGCGCCATCGTTCCAATAGCCGGTGGCGAGGCCGGGCACGATTTCCGAGGCGTCGTAGGGCAAGCGGAAAGACAGGCCGAGTTCGCCGGAAAGATCCGCGACGGTCTGGCTGTAGGGCTTGCCGGTGACCTGCTCCAGGATGCGCTGGCCGAGCCGCCAGCCGGTATTGGAATAAGCCATCTCGGTGCCGGGCTCGGCGCTGAGCGACGGGAAGCGGCAGGCCAGCGCGAAGACCTCATCAGCGCTCAGCGTCGCGGTGTAGGGCACGCCCTGCTGCCAGAACACCTCCATCATGTCCGGCAGCGCGCCGGTCATGTCGAGCGCGCGGCCGAATGCGACTTCGGCGAGCGGCGCCGGCAAGTCCTTCAGCCAATGGCCGAGCGGCGCGTCGAGCGGCACACCGGCCTTCAACAGCGCGACCGCGAGGACATGCTTGCTGATCGATGCCAGACGGTTCGGCGTCTGCGGCGTGAAGGGCACGCCATAGTCGATGCTGGCGAAGCCGCCCGCAAAGGCCTCGCGCACGCCGTCGCGGTCGAAGAGCACGACGGCGCCGCCCGGCCCCGCCGCCTTCTGCCAGTTGGCGGCGATTTCCTGCGCGCGGGCTGCGCCGCGGGTCCAATCCAGAGCCATGTCCTGCTCCCTCAACCCTGCGGCCGGGTTTCGCCGAGCAGATTGCGCAAGGCTCGCATGAAGACGCGCGCGCCGGGGCCGATCGCATCATCCGGGAAATCGAAATCCGGATTGTGCAGATGCGCCGTTTCGCCCGAGCCGAGCAGGAACATCGCCGATTTGGAGCGGCGCCCGAACAGGCCGAAATCCTCCGAGCCGCGCGAGGGCGGCGTCGGGCCATGCGGCACCTTCTCCTCGTCCATCGCCCGGCGCAGCATCGCCACGGCCTCGGGCTCGTTCTCGCAATGGTGGAAGATGTCGTGATAGCTGATCTCGACGCTCAAACGGCCGGCCTCGGCCGCCTCGCGCGCCAGCTTTTCGGCCGCTTCGCAGAGCGCGCCCATCTGCGCGTCGTTGACGGTGCGCAAGGTCGCCCAGAGCTCGCCATGGCCCGGCGCGATGCCGAAGGCCTGCTCGCCGATCTCGACATGGGTCACCGTGACCAGCCGGAAATCGGCATCGAGCGTCCCGCCCGGCCCGAGCGCGGTCAGGGCCGGGATCAGCGTCGCGATCGCCGGGGCCGGCGACCGGCCGTGCTCCGGCGTCGAGGCATGCGAGGTCTCGCCGGTCAGGACGATCTTGATGCCGCGCGAGGCGCAGTTCGCGGCCCCTTCCGAGATGCGGGCGTGGCCGACGGGAACGCCCGGACGATTATGCAGCGAGAAGGCGTAATCCGGCACGATCTCCTCGAATTTCGGATCGGCCATCACGGCAGCGGCGCCCGCACCGGTCTCCTCGGCCGGCTGGAACAGCAGGATGGCGCGGCCTTTCTGCGGCGGGTTGCGCTGCAGGCCGCGGGCCAGGCCGGCGAGGATCGTCATATGGCCGTCATGGCCGCAGAGATGGCCCTTGCCGGGGATTTCGGAGCGATGGTCGCTGTCCGAGAGTTCCTCGATCGGCAGCGCATCGAGCTCGGCGCGGATGAGCACGGTCGGGCCAGGCTCGGAACCCTGGTAGATCGCTGCGACGCCATGGCCGCCGAGTTCGGTGACGATCCGATCCGGGCCGGTCGGCTTCAGGAATTCGACGATGGTCGCGGCGGTCTCGCGTTCCTCGCCCGAGATTTCGGGGCGGCGATGCAGCCGATGCCGGAGATCGACGAGATCGACCATATCGCTGTTGGTCAGGAACACGGGTGAAGCCTCCCAGGCACTATGCCGGCCGGCGGATCACCGGCTCTTGCCTTAAGAGGTTCGACAATTCAGCCGCTTCGGCAACCCGCGCCAGTGCCGGGGGCGGCATGCGCGAGCGCAGGATCAGTTGCCGAGCTCGGCCTCGACCTCGGCGTCGAAAGCCTGCGCCAGCATCGCGCGGCAGGCTTCCGCCTGCTGGCGCGCCGAATCCAGCGCAATGTGTGGAAGTATCTCGGCGAGATCGCGCAAGGCGAAATCGACGGCCGACATCAAACCGAGCACCGGCTCGGCAGCGGCAGCCGGCTGTTGCGGCACACGGAACGCAATGACCTGACCCATAGGCATACTCACGCTGAAAGCGAATCGGCCTTCAGTGTGCGGTTGCAGGTTTCAGAAAGTGGTTAACGGCGGAATTGCGGCAGGGCTGCCGGCTTAACCATAGCCATGCAGGCTGGCGCCATGGCGCTTGAGCCAGGCCTCCGCCTCCTCGGTACCGGGGCAGAGCTTGTGGGTCAGCGCCCAGAAGCGGTGCGAGTGGTTCATCTCCTTGAGATGCGCCACCTCATGGGCGGCGAGATAGTCGAGCACCGGGGACGGCGCCAGGATCAGCCGCCATGAGAAGCTGAGATGCCCCTGCGAGGAGCAGGAACCCCAGCGGCTGGTCGTGTCGCGGATGGTGATCTTGCGGGCGGGAATGCCGAGCGTCGCAGTGTGGCGGCGCACCGCCTTTTCGAGATCGTCGAGCGCGAGCTTCCGCAGGAAATCCTTGACCCGGCGCGAGACATGGGCGGCATCGCCGGCCACAGCGATGACGGGCGTACCATCGGCATCGCGCGTCGCCTGCGTCAGCCCCCGCGCCTTCGACCAGTGGACGATGCGATGCGGCACGCCGCGCAAGGGAATGCTCTGGCCGGGCTCGAAGGGCACGGCACGTGGGCGCTTGGCCATGCGCGCCGCGATCCAGCCGCCATGGTTTTCGGCGAAGGTGCGGCCCGCGGCGAAATCGGCGCGCTCGGGCAGGGTCAGGGTGATCTCGCCGGTCGCCTGCGAGACGCGCAAGGTCATACGGCGCGCAGCGGCGCGACGCTTGACCCAAACGGCATAACGCGTGCCGGCATGCACGACCTCGATCCGGTCGGGGTCCAGCTGGCGCCTGAACAGAGAGATGCGCATCGCCGGCGATTGTGCGGGATTCGCGGGCGATGGGGAAGAGACGGGTTTCAGCCCGCGATCTTGAGCGCCTTGCGCTGTTCCTTGGCGCTGTCGTCGCGACGCTCCTTGGCCGCTTCCATGTCGAGGCTGACCATGAAGTCGGAGATACGCGGCTGGATCTCGGCGCGGAAGCGCGAGCCGTTGAAGACGCCGTAATGGCCGACCTTCGGCTGCAGATAATGCACGCGCTTGTCGTCGGGGATGTTGACGCAGAGGTCATGCGCGGCCTGCGTCTGGCCGACGCCGGAGATGTCGTCCATCTCGCCCTCCACCGTCATCAGCGCGACGCGGCGGATGGCGGTGAGATCGACCGGCTTGTCGCGATGCATCATCTCGCCCTTCGGCAGGGAGTGCTTCACGAAGACGGTGTCGACGGTCTGGAGATAGAACTCGGCGGTCAGGTCCATCACCGCCAGGTACTCGTCGTAGAAATCGCGGTGCTTCTCGGCGGAATCGCCGTCGCCGCTGACGAGATGCTTGAACATGTCGTAATGGGCGGTGACGTGGCGGTCGATATTCATCGCCATGAAGCCCGAAAGCTGCATGAAGCCGGGATAGACCTGCCGGAAGGCGCCGAGGCTCGGGAAGGGCACGACGGTGATGCAGTTGCGGCGGAACCAGTCGGTGCCGCGCTCCATCGCGAGCTGGTTGACGGCGGTCGGCGAGCGGCGGGTGTCGATCGGGCCGCCCATCAGCGTCATCGAGCGCGGCGCGCAGGGGTCGGATTCCGCTTCCATGCGGGCGATCGCGGCGATGACCGGCACGGATGGCTGGCAGATCGCCATAACATGGGTGTCCGGCCCCAGCATCTGCAGCATGCCGATGACGTAGTCGATGTAATCGTCGAGGTCGAAGCGGCCCTCGGAGAGCGGCACGAGGCGGGCATCAACCCAATCGGTGATGTAGACCTCGTGGCCGGGCAGGAAGGCCTCGACCGTGCCGCGCAGCAGCGTGGCGTAATGGCCGGACATCGGCGCGACCAGCAGCACCTTCGGCTGCGGCTTGCGGCGGCTCGCCTGGATCTTGCGGTCGAAATAGACCAGCTTGCAGAAGGGACGCTCCCAGACGACCCGCTCCTCGACGGCGACCTTGACGCCGTTGATCGTGGTCTCGTCGAGGCCGAAGGCCGGCTTGCCGTAGCGCCGCGTCATGCGCTCGAAGAGCTCGCAGGAAGCGGCGATGCTGCGGCCGAAGGACGTATAGGTCAGCGGATTGGCCGGGTTCTTGAAGGCCAGATGCATCGCATCCGAAACCCCGCGCACCGGGCTCACCATCATGTGAACCGCTTCGTAGGCATGGTAGGCAAACGACATGGCAGCCCCGTACATACGATCAATCGTCCTTCCGGCGTCGCAACATGCGATGATGCGACGCAGCATCGCACCTTACGTTGATTTTGTTCTCATTCAACCCGGCTAAAGGCTAAGATTTTCCTGCGGTGTGGATGAAGCGCGGAAAATCGGCAGCAAGCACTGCGCAGGAGACGACTGAACCTTGAGCTTTCCGGACCTTTCCGCCCCGGTTCTGGCGCGTTCCCGCCGCCATTTGCGCCTCGATACCTTGGTCCGGCTACGCTGGCTCGCCATTGCCGGGCAGAGCCTCGCGGTCGCCGGCGTGCATTTCGGCCTCGGCTTTCCGCTCCCCTTCGGCTGGTGCTTCAGCGTCATCGCGGTCTCCGCCTGGCTCAATATCGCCCTGCGCATCCGCTTTCCGCTGAGCCACCGCCTCAACGACAGGGCCGCGACCGCGCTGCTCGGCTTCGATATCGCCCAGCTCGCCGCGCTGCTGTTCATGACCGGCGGCCTGCAGAATCCGTTCGCGATCCTGTTCCTGGCGCCGGTGATGATCTCGGCGACGGCCCTGCCGCCGCAGCGCACCCTGGTGCTCGGCCTGCTGGCGATGGGGCTCGCCACCCTGCTCAGCCGCTACCACCTGCCGCTGCCCTGGGCCGGCGACGACCGGCCGGTGCTGCCGGCCTTCTACCAGCTCGGCAACTGGGTCGCGCTCGTGCTCGGCCTCGCCTTCACCGGCATCTATGCCTGGCGCGTCGCCAAGGAGGCGCGCGATCTCTCCGACGCGCTCGCCGCGACCGAACTCGTGCTGGCGCGCGAGCAGCACCTGTCGCAGCTCGACGGGCTCGCCGCCGCCGCCGCGCACGAACTCGGCACGCCGCTCGGCACGATTGCGCTGGTCGCGCGCGAACTGACCCGCCTCGCCCCGCCGGATGGCGAGATGGCCGAGGATATCGCGCTGCTGCGCGAGCAGGTCGAGCGCTGCCGCGGCATCCTCGGCAAGCTCTCCAGCCTGCAGGACGAGGATGCCGGCCCGCTCGGCCAGCTCACCTTGCGCCTGCTGATCGAGGAGACCGCCGGGCCGCAGCGGCCCTTCGGCGTGCCCTTCGAGATCACCATGACCGGCGAGAAGCCGGAGCCGGTCTGCCGCCGCAATCCCGGCATGATCTACGGCCTCGGTAATATCGTAGACAATGCGGTCGATTTCGCACGTTCGACGGTGACGATCGCGGGGGAATGGAATCACAGCCAGGTCGTTCTGGTCATCGCCGATGACGGGCCGGGCTTTCCGCCGGATGTGCTGATGCGGGCCGGCGACCCCTATCTCTCGCGCGGCTCCGGTGAAGGCCGCGCCGGCGGGGGCCTCGGCCTCGGGCTGTTCATCGCCAAGACGCTGCTGGAGCGCGGCGGCGCGACGCTGGAATTCTCGAACCGGCCGGCGCCTGCCAGCGGCGCCTCGATCCGGATCAGTTGGTCCCGCGACGATTTCGAAGCCGATCTACCTGTCGATGGGGGTACCCAGGCGGGCGTATCGGCCTTACATGAACCTGGCTGAACAGGCTCCACAGGGCGCCTGCCGGCGAAGCGAAACCCGAATACGCGCAAAGCCGCAGCGCGTGGAGAAGCGGCAAGGAGCAGACGATGCAGGACGCAGCGAGCGAAACCGACAGGGCCGGCCCGGCCTCCGACATGTCCCTTCTGCTGGTCGATGATGACAAGCCGTTCCTGACCCGTCTCGCCCGCGCCATGGAAGGCCGCGGCTATGCCGTCCGCATCGCCGACAGCGTCGCCGCCGGTATCGCCGCCGTCGAGGAAGCTGCCCCCGCCTTCGCCGTGATCGACCTGCGCCTCGGCGACGGCAACGGGCTCGACGTCATCGCCCGCCTCAAGGAGCGCCGCCCCGATGCGCGCGGCGTGGTGCTGACCGGCTACGGCAATATCGCGACCGCCGTCAGCGCCGTGAAGCTCGGCGCCTTCGACTTCCTGGCCAAGCCGGCCGATGCCGACGAGATCCATGCCGCGCTTGCCGCGCAGCGCGATGCCCGTCCGCAGCCGCCGGAGAACCCGATGTCGGCCGACCGGGTGCGCTGGGAGCATATCCAGCGCGTCTACGAACTCTGCAGCCGCAATGTCTCGGAGACGGCGCGCCGCCTCGGCATGCATCGCCGCACGCTGCAGCGCATCCTCGCCAAGCGCGCCCCGCGCTGATCGCGACCTGAATACGGAAAGCCCGCCGGACGACATGTCCGGCGGGCTTTTCATTTGGCCATTGCCCACGCGCTTCAGGTTGCGCAAACCGGCGCGATCCGGGCCGCACGCCGCTCCAGCGACACCGCCAGAATGGCGAGGCCGAGCGCGAGCAGCGGCACGACAGCAGCAACCGGCGCGATGGCGCCATAACCCAGCCCCTGCGTGATCACCGCGCCACCGAGCCAGGCGCCGAAGGCGTTGCCGAGGTTGAAGGCGGCGATGTTGAGGCTGGATGCCAGCCCCTGCCCCGCGCCGCCGGCCTGCTGCAACACCCACATCTGGAGCGGCGCGACCGTGGCGAAGGCGGCAGCCCCCAGCACGAAGGCAGCGATGATCGCGCCGATCTGGCTATGGAAGGCGAAACCCGAGGCGAACATCGCGACGGTCAGCAGCGCGATCGAGCCGATCAGCGCCGGAGCGAGCCTGCGATCGGCCCAGCGCCCGCCGAGCAGGTTGCCGACGACAAGCCCGCCGCCGAAGACCAGCAGGATCGGCGAGACAGCGGCCTCGCTGAAGCCGGCGAGCTGGACGAGAATGGGCTGGATAAAGGTGAAGACCGCGAAAATGCCGCCGAAGCCGAGCACCGTCATGACGAGGCCGAGCTGGACCTGCGGTCGGGCCAGCACCTTGAACTCCTCGGCGAGCGAGCCGGGGACGACGCGTTCGCGATCGGCCGGGACGAAGACCGCGAGGACGACCAGGGCGACGAGGCCGATCGCCGTCACCGCCCAGAAGGTCGAGCGCCAGCCGAAGGCAAGCCCGAGCCAGGAGCCGAAGGGCACGCCGAGCAAGGTCGCGAGCGTCAGGCCGGTGAACATCAGGGCAATAGCGGAAGCCTTGCGCTCCGGCGCGACGAGGCTGGTGGCGACGAGCGAGCCGACGCCGAAGAAGGTGCCATGCGCGAGCGCCGTGACGATGCGGGCCGCCATCAGCCAGCCGAAGCTCGGGCTCAGCGCTGCCGCGAGATTGCCGAGGGTGAAGATCGCCATCAGCACCAGCAAGGTCGTCTTGCGCGGCAGGGAGCGGGTCGCGATCGTCAGGATCGGCGCGCCGACGAAGACGCCGAGCGCATAACCGGTCATCAGCAGACCGGCGAGCGGAACGCTGATGCCGAGATCGGCGGAGACCTGAAGGAGTAGGCCCATGATGACGAATTCGGTGACGCCGATGCCGAAGGCACCGACGGTGAGGGCATAAAGGGCGATGGGCATGGAATGCCTCCGAGAAACTGTTCGGGCCCGGAGATAGCGCCGCCGGCGCTTGTGAATTAGACTGCATGAAAGACCAGCAATTGTGAGATGAATTCACGATGCCGCGCAGCGAGCTCAACCGGTCCGGCGAGATGGAGGTCTTCGCCCGCGTCGTCGAGCTCGGCGGCTTCTCCCCGGCGGCGCGCGCATTGCGGATGACGCCCTCCGCGGTCAGCAAGCTCATCACCCGGCTGGAGGCGCGGCTCGGCGTCAGGCTGATCGTGCGCTCGACCCGCAAGTTCATGCTGACCGAGGAAGGCACGACCTTCCATGAGCGGACATTGCGCGTGCTCGCCGATCTCGACGAGGCCGAGCGGGCCGTCGCCGCCTGCCAGATCCCGCGCGGGCGGCTGCGGGTGAATGCCAATGTCGCCTTCGGCTGGCATTTCCTGCTGCCGGTGGCGCCGCGCTTCATGGCGGCGCATCCCGGCATCCAACTGGATATCTCGATCACCGACGCCGTGATCGATCTCGTCGACGAGCGGGCCGATGTCGCGATCCGGGTCGGGCCGCTGCGGTCCTCGCAGCTTGTCGCGCGCAAGCTCGGCGAAAGTCTCTCTGCGATCGTCGCCTCGCCGGATTATCTGGCGGCGCACGACGCGCCGGATCATCCCGAAAAGCTCGCCGGCATCGATCTCATCACCTTCAACTTCGCCCGGCATCGCGACACCTGGCCCTTCGTCATCGATGGAGCGCGCGTCTTCCTGCCGGCCCATGGCCGCGTCACGGTCGGCGACGGCGAGAGCGCGCGGCGGCTGGCGCTGGCGGGACAGGGCCTGACCCGGCTCTCGCTCTTCCACATCGCCGACGACATCGCCGCCGGCCGGCTCGTCCCGGTGCTGGAGGCTTTCAATCCCGGCGATGTCGAGGACATCCACGCCGTCTATGTCGGCCATGGCGGCAAGCTGCCGGCGCGCGTTCGCGCGTTCATCGACTTCCTGGTCGCGGAGATCGACCTGCGCCGCTTCGCCACGATGCCGAGAGCGGCAATGGCCGGAGCCCGAGAGACGGCCTTATCAGGCTGAGCCTTCAGGGTCCTCGATCGAGGCAAGCCGGCTCGATGCCAGCCGCGCCAGCGCGATGGTCAGCATCTTGCGGCGCGCCGCGCTCAGGGGATGACGCGGCGGCTCGCGCAGTAATTCGCCGCCATAGGCGTCGGCGACGATCAGGCCGACATCGTCGGGCAGGATTTCGCGCGGAAATTCGGGCGCGACGGCGAAGAGGAAGCCATCGCAATAGTCGCGGTAATCCGGCCATTTGCCGTCGACGCGATAGTCGGCGATGCCGGACTTGACCTCGACGACCCAGAGTTCACCGGACGGCGAGAGCGCGACGATGTCGCCGCGCCGGCCATTGGCGAAGGTCATTTCCTTGACGATGGCATAGCCGCGCTCGCGCAGATGACGGCCGGCGCCGCGGCAGACGATGCGCGTGATATCGGGCCGCGCCGGCGGCGGATTGAGGACGGAATCCGGAAGGGACATGTACGCATGTTCCCTCTTTGTTTCCGAGAATGCAAGCCTGCTCAACGATCCACTGCTGTCTGATTATCCAGAAAGCCACGTCGTCATCCCGGGCGACCGGAAGGAGACCCGGGATCCATGCCGGAGCGCAGATCGGGCAGACTCCGGAATGGATCCCGGATCTCCGCTTCGCTGCGTCCGGGATGACCCGCGCTTCTTTGGGAAACGCAGTGTGTCTAAGGCAAATTCTCACGCAGGATGATCTCGATGCTGGGGGGCGCCGTGCCCTCCATAGCCGGGCGGCCAGCGCGCAGATTGGCGAAGATCGCGATGCAGCTCATCAAGGCCGCATGGGGATGCTGGGTGATGACCGCGTCCATCGTGCCGTCAAGCAGGAGGGCGCGGGTCGCCGGCGTCAGGCCATGACCGACGAAGACGACCTCCTGCTGGCGGCCGGCCTCCTTCAAGGCGCGCGCGATGCCCTCCGGCCCGCCGCCGATATTGTAGATGCCGGCGAGGTCCGGGTGCTGGGCGAGCAGCGCCTTGGCCTGGCGATAGTTGCGCCCCTCGTCGTCTAGCCCCTCGCGCAGGCCGACCACCTCGATCTGCGGGAACATCTCCTCGAACAGATGCAGGAAGCCCATCTCGCGCTCCTCATGGGCGCGGTAGCTCAGGCTGCCGGCGATCATCGCGACCTTGGCCGGACGCTTGCCGATGAAGCGGGCGACGAGATAGCCGGCCGTGCGCCCGGTCGAGCGGTTGTCGAGCCCGACATAGGCGGCACGGCGTGCATTGGCGATGTCGGAGATCAGGGTCACCGCCGGCACGCCGCGCTCGGCGAGGCCGTTCACCGCCTCGCGCACCGCGGGATGCTCAAGCGCCATGAAGGCGATACCGTCGACATCGCGCCCGACCTGCCGGAGTTGCTGGGCCAGCAGTTCCGGCTTGAAGCTCTCGATGAACTCGACGCGGGCGCGCATATTGAAGGAGGCGAGCTGCTCCTGCGCCTCCGCGATATGGCGGCCGAGCATCGCGAGGAAACGGTTGCTGCCGGCCGGCAGCAGGAAGGCGAGCCGCATCGGCGTGAAAGCCTGCGCCGGCAAGGCGGGATCGAGGACATAGCCCAGCTCGCTCGCAGCCTTGAGCACGCGCTGGACGGTGGCCGCGCGCACGCCGGGGCGCTGGTTCAGCACCCGATCGACGGTTGCGGTCGAGGCACCCGATAGCGCCGCGACATCGGCGATGCGAGCCATCCGGCGGCGCTGCAGGCTCTCGCCGCCGCCGTTTTTCTCAGCCATATCGGTCATGACATCACATCAAAAACCATCAGTATTTGAGTTTGACCACCATCATTCCAGCTTCCTAATCTGAGGGCAAGAAGACCGCAATCAATCAAATCGCATCAGCGATACCGGGAGGACCATCATGACGAACCTGACCCGCCGCACGGTGTTGCGTACGCTCGCCGCTGCGCCTGCCGCCTCGTTCATCGCCATGCCGCATATCGCGCGCGCCGCCGAGATCGAGCTGAAATACGGCAACAACCTGCCCCTCAGCCACCCGCTCAACATCCGCGCCCAGGAAGCGGCCGAGCGCGTCGCCAAGGAGACGAACGGCCGGGTCGAGATCAAGATCTTCCCGAACAACCAGCTCGGCGGCGATACCGACATGCTGAGCCAGGTGCGCAATGGCGGCATCACCTTCTTCACGCCGTCGGCGCTGGTGATCGCGACGCTGGTGCCGGTCGCGGCGATCAACGCCGTCGGCTTCGCCTTCGCCGATTACGACCAGGTCTGGAAGGCGATGGACGGCAAGCTCGGCGCCCATGTCCGCGAAGCCATCTCGAAGGTGAACCTCTATGCCTTCGAGAAGATGTGGGACAACGGCTTCCGCCAGATGACGACCTCCGGCAAGGCGATCGAGACCGCCAAGGAGATGGCCGGCCTCAAGATCCGCGTGCCGGTGAGCCCGCTCTCGATCTCGATGTTCAAGGCGCTCGACGCCGCCCCGGCCAGCCTGCAATTCTCCGAGGTCTATACCGCGCTGCAGACCAAGGTGGTCGACGCGCAGGAGAACCCGCTGCCGATCATCCAGGTCGCCAAGCTCTACGAAGTCCAGAAGAGCTGCGCCGTGTCCAACCATATCTGGGACGGGTTCTGGTTCATCGCCAACGGGCGCGCCTGGCGCGGCCTGCCGCCCGACGTTCAGACGATCGTCGCGGGAGCTATCAACGATGCCGGCGTCGCCCAGCGCGGCGACATCAAGAAGCTCAACGAGACCGTGCAGGCGGACCTGCAATCCAAGGGCCTCGCCTTCAACAAGACCGATCCGGATTCCTTCCGTGCCAAGCTGCGGGAAAGCGGCTTCTACAAGGAGTGGCAGGAGCGCTTCGGCAAGGAGGCCTGGAGCCTGCTCGAAGACGCCGTCGGCAAGCTGGCCTGAGGGGTGCGGGCGGGCCTATAAGGCCCAAAAGCACAAGACAGGAAACGCCCCCGATGGATGCCCATAGCGCGACACTTCCCGCTGCCGCCATGCCCGCAAACGGGCTCGGCCGCTTCGCAGGCCATCTCGACCGAGCCCTGGGCGGGCTGGTCGAGACGGTGGCGGCCGTGCTGGTGCTGGTCGAGATCATCATCTTGGGCGCCGGCGTCATGGCGCGCTATGTCTTCCACGCCCCGCTGGTCTGGTCCGACGAGCTCGCCTCGATCCTGTTCCTCTGGCTCTCGATGCTCGGCGCCGTCGTCGCGCTCCGGCGCGGCGAGCATATGCGCATGACGGGCCTCGTCTCTCGCGTCTCGCCGCAGACGCGGGCACTCCTGGAGGCGGTCGCGATCACCGCCTCGATCGCCTTCCTCCTCCTGATCATCCCGCATGCGCTCGAATATGCCGAGGAAGAGAACTTCATCGTCACGCCCGCGCTGGAGATCAGCAATGCCTGGCGCGCGGCGGCAATCCCCGTCGGCGTCGGCCTGATGCTGATCGCCGCCGGCTGCCGCCTGCTGCGCTTCTCGACGCTGAAGCCCGCCCTGCTCGCGATCGGGATCACCGCGCTGTTCGTGCTGCTGTTCTGGCTCGTCGGTCCGGCGCTGAAGCCGCTCGGCAAGCTCAACCTGATCGTCTTCTTCGTCGGCGTCGTCGCGCTCAACGTCTTCTCCGGCGTGCCGATCGCCTTCTCCTTCGCGCTCGCGACCTTCGGCTATCTCGCCTGCACGACGTCGACGCCGATGCTGGTCATGGTCGGCCGGCTCGACGAGGGCATGAGCCATCTCATCCTGCTCGCCGTGCCGCTCTTCATCTTCCTGGGCGCGCTGATCGAGATGACCGGCATGGCGCGCGCCATGATCCAGTTCCTGGCGAGCCTGCTCGGTCATGTCCGCGGCGGCCTCTCCTATGTGCTGGTCGGCGCGATGTATCTGGTCTCGGGCATCTCGGGCTCGAAGATCGCCGACATGGCGGCGATCGCGCCCGTGCTCTTCCCGGAGATGCAGAAGCGCGGCGCCAAGCCCGGCGATCTCGTCGCGCTGCTCTCGGCGACCGGCGCGCAGACCGAGACGATCCCCCCCTCGATCGTGCTGATCACCATCGGCTCGGTCACCGGCGTCTCGATCGCGGCCCTCTTCACCGGCGGCATGCTGCCCGCCGTGGTGCTGGGCGTCGCGCTCTGCTTCGTCGTCTGGTGGCGCTGTCGCGGCGAGGATCTCAGCAACGTCAAGCGCTTCTCCCGGCGCGAGATCGCCAAGCTCGCGCTGGTCGCATTGCCCGCGATCGCGCTGCCCTTCGTCATCCGCGCCGCGGTGGTCGAAGGCGTCGCGACCGCGACAGAGGTTTCCACCATCGGCATCGCCTATGCGGTGCTCGCCGGCATCCTGCTCTACCGCCAATTCGACTGGCGCCGCCTGCCGAAGATGCTGGTCGAGACGGCCTCACTCACCGGCGCGATCATCTTCATCATCGGTTGCGCCACCGCCATGGCCTGGGGCCTGACGCAATCGGGCTTCTCGCGCGATCTGGCGCAGGCGATGGCCGCCGTGCCGGGCGGCGCCTGGGGCTTCCTCGCGATCTCGATCGTCGCCTTCACCATCCTCGGCAGCGTCCTCGAGGGCATCCCGGCGATCGTGCTGTTCGGCCCGCTGGTCTTCCCGATCGCCAAGCAGGTCGGCGTGCACGAGGTGCACTACGCGATGGTCGTGATCTTCGCGATGGGCATCGGGCTCTTCGCCCCGCCTTTCGGCGTCGGCTATTACGGCGCCTGCGCGATCAGCAAGATCAATCCCGACGAAGGCCTGAAATACATCTGGGGCTACATCCTCGCCCTGCTGCTGGGCCTTCTCGTCGTCGCTGCCGTGCCGTGGATCTCCATCGGCTTCCTTAGAACCTGATATTCAGAAAGCAACGCCCATGAGCCGCTTCTTTGGCCAGATCCGTCAGGCCGGCTATGTCGTCCCGGATATCGAGGCGGCGATGGACTATTGGAGCCGCGTGCTGGGCGTCGGGCCGTTCTTCTACAACCCCAAGGTCCCGATCAAGAACTACCGCTACAAGGGCGAAACCTACGAGCCACATAACTCGGTGGCGCTGGCCAATTCAGGCCCGCTCCAGATCGAACTGATCCAGTGCCGCAATGCCGTGCCGTCCATGTACAAGGACTTCACCGATGCGGGGCTGACCGGGCTGCAGCATGTCGCCTACTGGACCTCGGATTACGACGCCGATCTGGAGCGGCTGATCGCCGAGGGCTTCAAGCCGGTGATGTCGGGCGAGGTCGGCGAGCGCGGGCGCTTCGTCTATTTCGACACGCATTACCATCCGGGCACAGTGATCGAATTGTCCGAGGTCGCCGGCCCAAAGGGCGAGATGTTCCGGCTGATCCGCGAGGCGTCGGAGACCTGGGACGGCAAGGACCCCGTGCGGCCCTTCCCCGACTTGAGCAAGCTCGCCGCCGCGGCTGCCTGAGCTCGCAACGACATCGCGTCAGGGTCGGGCTTGACCCGACCATCTCGGAAACCAGTGCCCTCTGGTCCTGAGATTCTCGGGTCAAAGCCCGAGAATGACGCCCTATGAACGGCCAGGATGCGTCCCATGACCAGCGAACGCTTCGAAGCGAACTACCTGATCGAAACCCCGCTCGACCCGGCCAGGGTCGCGGAGGTGATGGCGGGCGAGCAATCCTGCGGGACCTTCGCCCGTGTCGCGGGCGAGACCGACGAACTGCGTGAACGGGCGCGTGCCGTCGTCACGCGGATCGAGGAGCTGGAGCCCGCAACGGAGCCCAGCCTGCCGAATGCCTGGCTCGCCCGGAAGGGCGTCAGCGGGCCATGGCGGCGGGCGCGGGTCACGATCTCCTTCCCGGTCGACAATGTCGGCGCCAATCTCGCGACGCTTGCCGCCGTGGTTGCCGGCAATCTCTACGATCTCGGCGAAGTCACCGGCTTGCGACTTGAGAGCATCGCCCTGCCCTGGTCATACCGCCAGCGCTTCCCCCTCCCGGCGCAGGGCATCGCCGGAACACGGCGCCTGACCGGTGCCGCGAAGGGACCGCTGGTCGGCTCGATCATCAAGCCGAATGTCGGGCTCAGTTCCGCGCAGACGGCCGAGCTCGTCGCCAGCCTGTGCGAGGCCGGGCTCGACTTCATCAAGGACGACGAGATCTCGGCCGACCCCGTGCATGCGCCTCTGGCCGAACGCATTCCGGCCGTGATGGCGGCTGTGCGCCGGCATCAGGACAGGACCGGCAAACATGTCATGGTCGCCTTCAACATCACCGACGAGACCGATGCGATGCGCCGCCATGCCGATCTCGTCCAGCGCGAGGGCGGCTCCTGCGTCATGGCGAGCCTCAACTGGTGCGGTTTCTCCGCGATCGAAACCCTGCGCCGCTCGACCGATCTCGCCCTGCACGGCCATCGCAACGGCTATGGCGCCTTCTCGCGCCATCCGCTGCTCGGCATCGGCTTCCAGGCCTATCAGGTGCTGTGGCGACTCGCCGGCGTCGACCACATGCATGTCCATGGCCTGCAGGGCAAATTCGCGCAAGAGGACGAGGAGGTCGTGACCTCCGCCAGGAATTGCGTCACGCCGCTGACCGATGGCGCCGACGACCGTGTGATGCCGGCCTTCTCCTCCGGGCAATGGGCCGGCACGGCGCAGGCGACCTGGGACGCGATCGGCCATGACGACCTGCTGTTCATGGCCGGTGGCGGCATCCTCGCCCATCCCGGCGGGCCGAAGGCCGGCGTCGCCAGCATCCGGCAGGCCTGGGCGGCCGTGGCCGAGGGTACTCCCATTGCCGAAGCGGCCCGCTCGCATCCCGAATTGCAGCAGGCGCTCGACACCTTCGGCGGCAAGGCGGGCTAGCGCGCCGTGACCGCGAAACGCATGCCTCTCTACGGCTGGTACGGCGACGATTTCACCGGCTCGACCGACACGCTAGCGACGCTGGCCGAGCGGGGTTTTCGCGCCCTGCTCTTCCTGCGCCAGCCGAACGAGGCGCAACTCGCGGCGGCCGTGCCCCTTGATGCGATCGGCATTGCCGGAGCGAGCCGGGCCATGGCCCCAGCGGCGATGGCGGAGGAGCTGACCGAGATCGGGCGGTTCTTCGCCGGGCAAGGCGTTGAGCTGATGCATTACAAATGCTGCTCGACCTTCGACAGCGCGCCTGACATCGGCAGCATCGGTGCGGCCGTCGCGGCATTGAAGCCCTTCTTCCCGAACCCGCTCGTGCCGATCCTCGGCGGCCAGCCCAATCTCGGGCGCTTCTGCCTGTTCGGGAACCTGTTCGCGGCCGGGGGCGACGGCACCGTCCACCGCATCGACCGTCACCCGACGATGAGCCGACATCCGGTGACGCCGATGGCGGAAGCCGATCTGCGCCGGCATCTTGCGGCGCAGGGGCTTACAGATGTCGGGCTCGTCGATTACCGCGCCTATGCCGGCGGTTCGGCTGCGTTGGCCGGGCTGCCAAGCGAGAAGGCCGCGGTTCTGTTCGATGTTGCGACCGAAGCCGATCTCGCGGTGATCGGCGGTGTGCTCGCCAGTGCTCTGGGGAATGGTCCGATGCTGGCGGTGGGAGCGAGCTCGGTTGCCCGTGCCTTCGCAGCGGGACATGACGAGGCGGTGATTGCGCCTCGCGCTCCAGAAGCGCAGCATCGCGGCACCGGGCCGGTGCTCGCCCTCGTCGGCAGCCTGTCTCCGGTGACGCGCGCGCAGGTCGAAGCGGCGCGCGGCTACGCGATGTTGCCCGTCGATGCCGGGCGATTGCTTGCCGATGCAGGCCATGCTGCGGAGCTGCGCGCGACAGCTCTATCCAGGCTGTCTCAAGGTGACGTGATGCTGGTGACGGAACAGCCTGAAGGCGCCCCGACATCGGCCGGCGCGGTTGCCGAAGCGACAGGAGCATTGCTGGCCTCGGTCATCGCCGAAACCGATCTCGGCCGGCTCGTCGTCGCAGGCGGCGACACCTCGACCATGGCGATCCGATCGCTGCCGCTCTGGGGCCTATCCTATCTCGGGCCCTGCGTGCCCGGCGCGCCGCTCTGCCGCGCGCATTCCGACGACGCGCGCCTCGACGGGCTCGAAATCGTGCTGAAAGGCGGGCAGATGGGTCCACCCGGCTTCTTCAACGACGCGGCGCGCGCCTAGAGCATGCTTCGTTTTCACGGGATCACGGCGTCATCCCGGACAAGCGGCGGAGCCACGCCGATCTGGGATCGCTCGTAGAACTCCGGAGCCCTGCGATGGAGCCCCGGGAGAAGCCCGGGATAACGGGATGCTTCGGCGTCAAATCGGCAGACTCGACCCGGGAGGCAGCCATGCGTACCGGCGCCTCGGCGAGCGAATATTCTGGAGGGCCAGAGACAGGCCGCAATCGAGCGAAGTGCAGCCTGCTCCATCGTGCTTGTGAAAGCCGCAGCGCGTGGCGTCATTATTGCAAATGAAAACGATTATCATTTGCATTTCGTAAGATGCAGACCAATGCTGCGGCTGCAATATCCCATGCTCGCGCTGCAGCTTGACATGGGCTTCACGGCCAACCGAACATGGGGTTCATCCTTTCGGAAAGGTAGCTTATGCGCCTGTTTGCCGCGTCGCTCGCAACCGAAACGAACACCTTCTCTCCCATCCCGACATCCCGGGCCAATTTCGAGGCTTCCGCCTATTTCCCAGCAGGCCGGCATCCCGACCGGGCGACCCACACCACCGCCCCGCTCTATGTCGCGCGGCAGCGCGCCAAGCGCGACGGCTTCGAGCTGATCGAGGGCTCCTGCTTCTGGGCCGAGCCGTCGGGCACCTGCGCCAAGGCCGATTACGAGGAGATGCGGAACGAGATCCTCGTCCAGCTCAAAGCCGCCCTGCCGATCGACGGCGTGCTGCTCGGCCTGCACGGCGCCATGGTCGCGCATGGCTACGACGATTGCGAAGGCGACATCCTCGAACATGTCCGCGCCATCGTCGGCCCCTCCGTGCCGATCGGCGTCGAGCTCGATCCGCATTGCCACCTGACCGAGAAACGCGTGCGCCTCGCCGATGCGATCATCCTCTACAAGGAATATCCGCATATCGACTTCGTCGAGCGGGCCGAGGAGCTGGTCGACATCATCCTCGGGACGATCCGCGGCAAGATCAAACCGGTGATGTCGCTCTACGATTGCCGGATGATCGAGCTGGTGCCGACGACGCGCGAGCCCGGCCGCTCCTTCGTCGACCGGATGAGCGCGCTCGAAGGCAAGGACGGCATCCTCTCCGTCTCGCTGGCGCATGGCTTCCAGCAGGGCGACGTGCCGGAGATCGGCACCCGCGTCCTCGTCATCACCGATAACGACAAGGCGAAGGGCGATGCGCTGGCTGCCAGGCTCGGCGAGGAGTTCCGTTCGCTCAAGGGGCAGTTCGCCCCGCCGGTGACACCGCTCGACGAGGCGCTCGACCGCGCGCTCGGCGGCGCGGCGAACGGCCCGCGCGTCATCGCTGACTCCACCGACAATGCCGGCGGCGGCGCGGCCTCCGACAACACCAACATCATCCACCGCCTGCGCGAGCGCGGTATCGGCGACGCGGCGGTCGGTCCGGTCTGGGATCCCGTCGCGGTCGCGTTCTGCCTGACGGCCGGCGTCGGGGCGACCATTCCGCTGCGCTTCGGCGGCAAGGCGGCAGCGACCTCCGGCACGCCGGTCGACGGCGAGGTGACGGTGCTCGGCGCCATCAGAAACGGCACCCAAAGCTTCGGTACCGCCAAGGTGCCGATCGGCGATGCAGTCGGCATCCGCATCGACGGCATCGATGTCGCGCTGCTGTCGCACCGGACGCAGGCACTGGGGCTGGAGATCTTCACCAGCGTCGGCATCGACCCGACGCAGAAGCGCATCGTCTCCGTGAAGTCGACCAACCATTTCCATGCAGCCTACGGGCCCATTGCCAGCGAGGTGATCTACACCGATGGCGGCGGCCCCTCGCATCTCGACGTGCGCAAATATCCCTATCGCAAGATCAACCGGCCGCTCTGGCCGCATGATCCGCTCCCGCCGGGCCGGCTCGTCGTCTGACGCCCCCGC
>NZ_JAELTI010000062.1 GCF_016428755.1 Allobosea sp. ASV33 | reverse complement strand
CCCCCCCCCCCCCCCCCCCCCCCCCCCCCCCCCCCCCCCCCCCCCCCCCCCCCCTTTTTCAAGCAGAAGACGGCATACGCGATCGCGCCTAGAGTCTCGTGGGCTCGGAGATGTGTATAAGAGACAGTCATACGGCTTCTTGAAGCCACCACCGCCGGGCTTGCCGTCGTCGCGGCGCGGCGGACGTGCGTCGTCGCGCGGGGGCCTGCTGTCGGCGCGATAAGGCTGGCGGTCATCGCCTCGCGGCGCGCGTTGGTTCGCGTCCCGGGGCTCGAAGCGCGGCCGCTGCGGCCTGTCCTCGCCAGCCGGCTGCTCGTCACCCCAGCTCCGGCGCGGCGCGGCCGGGCGCTCGGCCTTGTCCCCGAAGGCCTTGGCCGGGCGGCGCTCGGCCTCGGTCGTCGGCTCGATCACGATCTTGTCGCGATCCGGGATACGCACCGATTCATAGAAGCGATCGGCGACATCGGCATCGATCTCGACCTTGGTCTCGCGATCGAAGATGCGGATCGCGCCGACCTCGTCACGCGTGATCCGGCCACGGCGGCACAGCATCGGTAGGAGCTGGCGCGGATCGGCGCCCTGCTTGCGGCCGATATCGAGCCGGAACCAGACGGTGTCGCCACGCGGGCCGGCGGGCTTGCGCGCGCGCTCGCCATCCTCGCCCTGCTCGCGCCCAGCACCGAATGGGCGCTTGGCGGCGTAATCCTCGTTGGTGCGGACCGGGCGGCGCTCGTCGCGGCCGAAGCCGGGGTCGCCGACCTCTTCCGCCGCCGGCAGGCGGGCGCGGTAGAGCCGGACCAGCGCCGCCGCGATGTCGCGTGGCTCGCGGCCCGCCATCAGCGCATCGATCATGCCGGCATCGTCCTCGGATCCGTCGCCGTTGAGCAGCGGATCGGAGAGCAGGCGCTCCTGGTCGAGGACGAGGATTTCCTCCGCCGTCGGCGGGCCGATCCACTCGGCCTCGACCTTCCCCTCCATCAGCAGGCGCTCGGCCTTGCGGCGGCGCGACTGCGGCACCAGCAGGACGCTCGTGCCCTTGTTGCCGGCGCGGCCGGTGCGGCCCGAGCGATGCTGCATCACCTCGGAATCGTTCGGCAGTTCGGCATGGATGACGAGGTCGAGCCCCGGCAGGTCGATGCCGCGCGCCGCGACATCGGTCGCGACGCAAACCCGTGCACGGCCGTCACGCAGCGCCTGGAGCGCGGCGTTGCGCTCGTTCTGGCCAAGCTCACCAGACAGCGCCACGGAGGTGAAACCGCGCTCCAGCAGGATCGCCTCGAGATGGCGCACGGCGTTGCGGGTGTTGCAGAAGACGAGCGCCACCGGCGCATTATGGAAGCGCAGCAGGTTGACGACAGCGAGCTCGGCTTCCTTCGGGAAGACGCGCACAGCCTTGTAGGCGATGTCGGCATGGCCGCGCCGCGTCGCTTCCACCTCGATGCGCAGCGCATCGCGCTGGTAGCTCTGGGCGAGCTGGACGATGGCCTTGGGGAAGGTCGCCGAGAACAGCAGGCTGCGGCGCTCCGCCGGCGTGGTCTTCAGGATGTATTCGAGATCGTCGCGGAAGCCGAGATCGAGCATCTCGTCAGCCTCGTCGAGCACGACGGCCTTGAGCGCGGAGACGTCGAGGCGGCGGCGCTCGATATGATCGCGCAGGCGCCCGGGCGTGCCCACGACGATATGCGCGCCCTCGTCGAGCAGCATCGCCTCGCGGCGCGGGTCCATGCCGCCGACGCAGGAGATCACCCGCGCGCCGGTCTGGGCATAGAGCCAGGCGAGCTCGCGCTGCACCTGCAAGGCAAGTTCGCGCGTCGGCGCGATGATCAGGGCCAGCGGCTCGGCCGCGGGGCCGAGCTTCTCGGCTGTGCCCAACAGGGTCTCGCCGATCGCGAGGCCATAGGCGATGGTCTTGCCGGAGCCGGTCTGCGAGGAGACCAACAGGTCGCGCCCGCGGGCGGCGTCTTCGATGACGGCGCTCTGCACCGGCGTCGGTTCGGAGTAATTGCGATCGGCGAGCGCGCGCGCGAGCGGCGGGCTCGTGAGGGAAAAGGACATGCGATAAGGGCCTAGAGGTTTGCGGCGTAAGATGAATTAACGGCGCGAAGCGTGGCGATGGGTTCAGGCGGCATTCGGTAATCGGACCGAAAAGTGCGTTTCACTTCTCAGAAAATCCGATGCCAAAACAAATAGTTAGGTCGCCCCCAGGGGCGTCCGGCAGGACGCATGGCGATCTAACGGGCAGCTGCACCATCGGATGACAGCAGCTCATAAAGCAAAGCGACACAAAAGGAAATGCGGCATTCCCGCGCCCCGCGCAGGGCTGAGCCGGGCCGGACGCGCCTTGCCGGCAAGGCGGCGGGCCCACTAGCTTCCGGGCTTCAGCGAACGTGCAAGATGCCGCAGCGGAGAACAGCCATGGTCCAGCAGTCCCGCCGCATCGGCGCCTACGAGGTCTCGATCCTGCATGACGGCGTCTTCGAGGCCCCGCTCGATGTGCTGATCCACGCCGATGGCGCGGCCGCCCGCGACGGGGCGCTCGCGCGTTGGGGCAAGCCGAAGATCAGCATCGTCGTGAACTGCTTCGCCCTGAAGGGGCAAGACGGGATCACCCTGGTCGATGCCGGCACCGGCCCCTTCTGGGGCGACGCCATGGGCCATGCCCCGGCGGCCATGGCCGCCGCCGGGATTGCGCCGGAGGATGTCGCCCGCGTGCTGATCACGCATCTCCATGGCGACCATGCGCTCGGCCTGTTCGACGGCGATGCAGCCCGCTTCCCGAATGCCGAGATCATCGTGCCCGAGGCCGATTTCGGCTTCTATGACAACGAGGCCAATCGCGCGCGAACACCGGAAAAGAAGCAGGGTGCCTTCGCCATCACCGCGACGCTGAAAAAGCTTTATGTCGGCCGCATCCGCGCTGTCCCGGCAGGCGAGGCCCATCCGGGCATCAGCCTGATCCCCCTGCCCGGCCACACCTTCGGCCATAGCGGCTACCTGATCGAGGGCGCGGACGAGAGCCTGCTGCTCTGGGGCGATGCGCTGCATCTCTCCGACCTCCAGGCTTCGGACCCCGATATCGGCTTCGTCTACGATCTCGATGCCGCGACCGCTCTGGCCTCCCGTCGCGGCATCCTGGAGCGCGCCGCGCATGAGAACTGGCTCGTCGGCGGCGGCCATGTCGAGGGCTTCCGGCGGGTGGTCAAGAAGGGCGCGGGCTACGAGCTGATTGCTGCGTAAGCTCGTCGACGCGCCTTCATTCCGGGCAAGCGAAGCGTAGACCCGGAATCCATCGTAGAGCGCAACGCCCTTCCATGGATTCCGGATCAGCGCCGCTATCGCGGCTTGTCCGGAATGACGACTTCAGGGAATTCGCTTCAGCCGCGCAAACCCGCCGCCTGCAGCAGGCGCCCGGCCGCGGCGCGGGCCTCCTCGGTGATCGAGGCGCCGGCCAGCATCCGCGCGATCTCCTCGCGCCGCGCCTGGTCCTCCAGCGCCGTGACCCGCGTCACGGTGCGCGAGGCGTCGCCCTCCCCCGCCGATTTGGCGATCAGGAAATGCTGCCCGGCTTTGGCCGCAACCTGCGGCGCATGGGTCACCGAGATCACCTGCACCCGGCCAGCAAGCCGCGCCAGGCGCTCGCCGATCGCATCCGCCACGGCGCCGCCGACGCCGGTATCGATCTCGTCGAAGACCAGGGTCGGCGCCGAGCCGCGCTCGGCCAGCACCACCTTCAGCGCCAGCATGAAGCGCGAAAGCTCGCCGCCCGAAGCGACCTTCATCATCGGTCCCGGCCGCGTGCCCGGATTGGTCTCGACCCAGAACTCGACCTTGTCGAAGCCTTCCGGTCCACGCGCGTTCGCATCGCTGTCGATACGGGTTATGAAGCGCGCCCGCTCCAGCTTGAGAGGCGGCAATTCGGCCTTCACGGCCGCATCGAGCCGGGCCGCGGCCTCCTGCCGCGCCGCGGACAGGGCCTGCGCCAGCCCGACAAAGGCTGCTTCGGCCTCGCTCAGCTCGGCTTCGAGCCGCGAGAGCGACGATTCGCTTTCATCCAGCGCGGCGAGATCGCTCGCCATCGTCGCAGCCAGTACGGAGAGCCCGTCGACCGGCACGTCGTATTTGCGCCCCGCAGCCCGCAGCGCGAACAGGCGCTCCTCGATGCGCTCCTGCTCGCGCGGATCGTATTCGGCCGCGCGCATCGCGGCCGCGAGCGCCTCGCCGGCCTCCTCCAGCGCGACGATCGCGGTGTTGAGCGCCGCGATCGAGGGATCGACCAGCTCCGGTGCCTGGCTCGCTCGGCGCTCCAGCCGGCGCAGCACGGCGGCGAGCGTCGGCACGGCGGAGGATTGCCCGCCGACCGCCTCATAGGCCTCGTTGAGATCGCGCGCGACCTTCTCGGCCTGCATCATGCCCTGGCGGGTGGCGGCGAGCGCATCTTCCTCGCCGGGCTGCGGCGCGAGCTTGCGGAGCTCCTCGACGGCATGACGCAGGAAATCCGCTTCCTTGCGTGCCGCCTCGACGCGCAGGCGCTGCGATTGCAGGGCCTGTCGCGCCCGCTTCAAGGTCTCGCTCGCGGCTGCGACAGCTTCCGCCTGCGCCTCCAGCCCGCCGAAACCGTCGAGGATCGCGCGATGCTGCGCAGGATCGGTCAGGGCGCGGTCGTCATGCTGGCCGTGGATCTCGACGATCGCGGCGCCGACCATCCGCAGAATCTGCACCGAGACCGGCTGATCGTTGATGAAGGCGCGGGTGCGTCCGTCGGCATATTGCACGCGGCGCAGGATGAGATCGCCGTCGGTGTCGATCTCCTGCGCCTGCGCCAGCTTGCGGGCCGGATGCTGCATCGGCAGGTCGAAGACGGCGCTGACCTGGCCTTGCGCCTCGCCATGGCGCACGAGCGAACCGTCGCCGCGCCCGCCGAGCGCCAGCGCGAAGCCGTCGAGCAGGATCGACTTGCCCGCGCCGGTCTCGCCGGTGAGCACGCTCAGCCCCTCATGGAAGCCAAGATCGAGCCTGTCGATCAGGACGATGTCGCGAATCGAGAGCTGCGCCAGCATCGGCGCTCAGCCTGGTCGTCGGAAGCGGCAGGATCGCCCATGGCCCATCATGCGAGGGGCGTCCTCTCTCGTCAGAGACTGCCGATCCCGATGATGCCGCCGACCGTCCGCGAGAAGCCCTGGAAGGCGCGGCTGATATAGGACCCGCGATCCTCGCGCGGCTCGAGCCCGCCGCTCTGCAGCAGGGCATAGGCATCCTTGTACCACGGGCTGTCTGGGAAATTGTGCCCGAGCACGGCCGCGGCGGTCTGCGCCTCGCTGGTGATGCCCATTGCCATATAGACTTCGGTCAGGCGCATCAGCGCCTCCTCGACATGGCGGGTGGTCTGGTACTTAATGATGACGTCGCGGAAGCGGTTCACCGCGCCGGTGTAGTTGCGCTTCTCCAGATAGTAGCGCCCGACATTCATTTCCTTGCCGGCGAGCTGATCCTTCGCCACCAGGAGCTTCTCCCGGGCGTCGACCACATATTCCGACTTCGGATAGGTGACGATGAGGTGCTCCAGGGCCTGGATCGCCTGGCCCGTGCGCTCCTGGTCGCGGGTCGCGTCGGGGATCTGGTTATAATAGGACATCGCCAGGATGTACTGGGCGTAGGCCGCATCCGGGCTCGCCGGGTTCTGCGCGATGAAGCGCTTCGAGGCGGTGATCGCCTCTTCCCACTTGTTGGCCTGGAAATTGGTGTAGGCCGTCATCAGCAGGCCCTTGCGGGCGTAAGGCGAGAACGGCGCGGTCTTGTCGATATCCTCGAACTTCTTCGAGGCGCCCTCGCTGTCGCCGCTCTGCAGGCGCGCAAGGCCTTCGTTATAGAGCTTGTCGGCCGGCGTCGGCGGCGTCAGGTCCGGCTTGTAGACCTCGGGCTTGTCGAAGGGATTGATCGAGGAGAGGGTATCGCAGCCGCCGAGCAGCAAGGCGGCGCCCAGCGCAAGGACGATGCCCTTGCGCGGCGAAAGACCGCGATGGATTGCCGGAAGGCTTTGCCGCGTCACGCTCACAGTCGTCCGTCCTCTTTCGATCGTCCCTCAGGCACCGGACCCGAAAGTGGAAGCCACTTTTCGGGACAATCCGATGCTGAAACCAAGAACCGGATCGCCAATCCGCGTCTGGTGGACGCATGGCGATCAAGCCTCCGGGAAGCATGCCTTACCTCAGACGCTTCCCCCGCGCCACTCCCGAAAAACGGTTATGACGGGATTCCGCACGGATGCGGCATCTGGGACAAAAACCCGGCGAATGGAAGGCGAAGCAGCCTTTGCCCGCGTTTCAGTGCAGATCCGGCGCAAAGGCGGCCGGAGCGGCTGCGGCCATCTGCACGGCGCGCGGCGCTGCGAAGACGGGCTGGGATTCGACGATCGCGAAATTCGCGCGATCGGCGAACAGCGCCTCGAGGATGCGGACATTCATGCGGTGGCCGCCGCAATAAGAGCGGAACTCGCCGATGATCGGGTAGCCGGCGAGCGCGAGATCGCCGATCGCATCGAGCACCTTGTGGCGCACGAACTCGTCGCCATAGCGCAGGCCTTCGGGGTTGATCACCCGGTCGTCGCCGACGGCGACGGTGTTCTCGAGCGAGGCGCCCTGGGCGAAGCCCGCCTTCCAGAGCTGCTCGACATCGCGCATGAAGCCGAAGGTGCGGGCCTTCGAGATCTCGCTGGCATAGGCCTGCGCGTCGAGATCGAAGATCTTGCGTTGGCGGCCGATGACGACGCTGTCGAAATCGATCTCGACATCGAGGCGGAAACCGTGGTCGGCCGGGGTCAGCTCGGCGAAGGCGCGGCCCTGCTCGATGCGGACCGGCTGGAGAACCTTGAGATAGCGGCGCGGCGCGGCGAGCGTCGTCATACCGGTCGCCTCGATGGCCGCGACGAACTCGCGGGCGCTGCCGTCCATGATCGGCATTTCCGGCCCATCGATCTCAACGAGCACGTTGTCGAGGCCCATGCCGGCGCAGGCCGACATCAGGTGCTCGATGGTCGAGACCGAAGCCGGGCCGCGATCGCCGATGACGGTGCAGAGCTCGGTGGCGCTGACCTTGGTGTGCTTGGCGTGGATGAGCTGGGGCGGCATGCCCTCGAGGCCCGTGCGCAGGAAGACGACGCCGGAATTGGCGCTGGACGGCTTGAGGCAGATGCTGGCGGGGGCTCCGGAATGGACGCCGATTCCGGTCAAGGTCACGGCTGCCCGCAAGGTCGTCTGCCGATCGAAGCTCATTCCGTCATCCAATCCTGATCATCGGGGTTGCCTCTCTTCCGCCGCGGCGGGGTGGCAGGACCACGATGTCTATCCAAGGCCGGCACCGGAGCAGAACCCGGCGACGCTGTCGTCTGATGCGCCGCAAGATAAGCTTTTGGAGCCGCCTCTCAAAATCACGCTTTCTTTCGCTGTGTTACAGCGCTGCCCGGCCCGAGCGCGCGCATTAAAGTCCTGAAAGATAAACATTTTCTAACGACGAAAAGCCCGCCGCGGAGATACCGCGGCGGGCTTTGTTGCAGAGCCGTGAGAGGCTTTGTGTCCGGTCAGTTCGCCTGGCGGCGGAGGAAGGCCGGGATCTCGAGATGGTCTTCCTCGCTGGAGCGAGTCGGGGCAGCGCGGCCATGCGGGTCGAGCTGGCCCTGCGCCGGGCGCGAGGCCGGCTGCGGCGCCGGGCGGCGCATATACTCGGCATGCGCTGCGCTCGGCGCAGCCGCCTGCGGCATCGGAGCCTGGGGCATCTGACGGGCCGGCGCGGGAGCCGGAGCCATCTCGGCCTCGTCATCCTTGCGGCCGCCGAAGCCGACGGAGGCGAGGCGCTGCATCAGCGACATGCGCTTCTGCTCGACGGCGCTCGGCGGCTGCGGCGCGGGCTGGACGCCACGATGGGCATTGAGCTGGGCCTGGCCCGGAGCCGGCAGGTCCTCGACGCGCGGCATGCGGGTCGGGCGGACGACGGCGCGCTCCGGCATCGGCGGGATGAAGCTCTCGTCGAAATGCAGGTGCGGCTCGGCATGGTGGACGGGCTCGGGCGCCGGAGGGGCGGCCATCACCGGGCGCGGCTGCACCGGCTCGATGCGGATGTCCTGCGCGACCTGGGCGATCGGAGCGGGCTCCGGCATCTGAGCCGGGGCGACGCGGGCCGTTTCGATCACGGGAGCCGGCGGAGCGACCGGGCGTGCGGTGGCGACCGCGGCGTTGCTGCGCAGGCGGGCCTCGGCCTTCAGGCGCTCGGCGACCTGGGCGATGCGGGCTTCGGTGTCGTCGTTCTCGACCAGCGACGAGATCGGCTTGTCGATGCCGGTCGCGACGACGGAGACGCGCACAGTGCCTTCCAGCGATTCGTCGAAGGTCGCGCCGACGATGATGTTGGCCTCGGAATCGACCTCCTCGCGGATGCGGGTGGCGGCCTCGTCGACCTCATAGAGCTTCATGTCGCGCCCGCCGGTGATCGAGATCAGCAGGCCGCGCGCGCCCTTCATCGAGACGTCGTCGAGCAGCGGGTTGTTGATCGCGGCCTGGGCCGCGGTCAGCGCGCGCTTCTCGCCCTGCGCCTCGCCGGTGCCCATCATCGCCTTGCCCATGCCGCGCATCACGGCGCGCACGTCCGCGAAGTCGAGATTGATCAGGCCGGGGCGGACCATCAGGTCGGTGATGCAGGCGACGCCCGAATAGAGCACCTGGTCGGCCATGCCGAAGGCATCGGCGAAGCCGGTGGTCTCGTTGGCGACGCGGAACAGGTTCTGGTTCGGGATGACGATCAGGGTGTCGACCGCCTCGTTCAGCTCGCCGATGCCGGCCTCCGCCATGCGCATGCGGCGCTGGCCTTCGAACTGGAACGGCTTGGTGACGACGCCGACGGTCAGGATGCCCATGTCGCGGGCGACGCGGGCGATCGCGGGGGCAGCGCCCGTGCCGGTGCCGCCGCCCATGCCGGCGGTGATGAAGACCATGTGGGCGCCCGCCAGATGGTCGCGGATCTCGTCGATGACCTCTTCGGCCGCCGCGCGCCCGACTTCCGGCTGCGAGCCGGCGCCGAGACCCTCGGTGACCTGCAGGCCCATCTGCACGATGCGGGAGGCGCGCGACAGGGCGAGAGCCTGCGCATCGGTGTTGGCGACGACGAAGTCGACGCCGTCGAGGCCGGCCTCGATCATGTTGTTGACCGCATTGCCGCCGGCGCCACCGACGCCGAACACCGTGATCCGGGGCTTCAGTTCCCGGATGTCCGGGGCTTGCAGATTCATCGCCATGATTGCCTCTTTTGATCCCTTGTCCGGCGCCTGGCGGGAGCCGTCCCGATTGCTACGTTTGACGCCGTGGCCCGCCCTGGGGACGAGCCGTACTCACTAGAAACTGTCTTTCAGCCACCGCCCGACGCGCGAGAAGTAGCCATCCGTCCCGGTCGCGAAATGGCGCGCACCGGCAGCACGCGGCTCGAAATGCTCGACATGGGCGACCTGCGGGTAGACCAGCAGGCCGACCGCCGCCGCGAAGGCCGGGCCCTTGCCCGCTTCCGGCAGGCCCTTGATCCCGAGCGGGCGGCCGGTCCGGACCTGCCCGCCGAGGATGCGCCGGGCCACTTCCGGCAGTCCGGTGAGCTGGCAGGCACCGCCGGTGAGGACGACGCGCCGCCCGGCTTGGGCCGAGAAGCCGGCATTGTTCAGCCTGTCGCGCACCAGTTCGAGGATCTCCTCGACGCGCGGCTTGATGATCCTGACCAGATGCGACTTGGCGAGATGGTTCGGCATGTCGCGCTCGTCGTCGTCGACCTGCGGCACCGCGATCATGTCGCGCTCGTCGGACGCGCTGGAGATGCAGGAGCCGTGCAGCGTCTTCAGCCGCTCGGCCGCCGAGACGCGGGTCGAGAGGCCGCGCGCCACGTCCATGGTGATGTGGTTGCCGCCGACGGCGATTGCGTCGGCATGGACGAGATGCCCGCCCGAGAACACGCCGAGCGAGGTCGAGCCGCCGCCGAGATCGACGAGGACGACGCCCATCTCCGATTCGTCGTCGACCAGAACCGAGAGGCCGGAGGCGTAGGGGGTCGCGACCACCGCCTCGACTTCGAGATGGCAGCGCTCGACCGCGAGCATCACGTTGCGCGCCGCTGCCGCTTCGCTGGCGACGACATGCATGTCGACCGAGAGCTTGCCGCCGATCAGGCCGCGCGGATCGAGCACGCCGGGCACGCCGTCCAGCGCATAGCCGGTCGGCAGGGCATGGAGCACGGCCTTGCCGGGGCGCAGCGCATGGGTCGCGGCCGTCGCGAGCACGCGCTTCACATCGCTGTCGCCGACCGAGCCGGAGCGCAGGTCGACGCTCGCCGCATAATGCTGCGAGCCGATGCGCCCGCCGGTCAGGTTGACGATGACCGACTGCACCTCGACCTTCGCCATGCGCTCGGCCGCGTCGACAGCGGCACGGATCGCGCGCTCGGCGCTTTCGAGATCGACGATCGCGCCGCCCTTCAGGCCGAGCGAGCGCTGGTGGCCGATGCCGATGATGCGGGCGACATGGGTGCGCCCGCGCAGCCGTTCGTTGGTCTCGGCCGGGCTGAGCTCGGCGATCAGGCAGACGACCTTGCTGGTGCCGATGTCGAGAATCGACAAGGTCGCGCTCTTGCGCGACGACAGCGGACGCATGCGGGGCGTCAGACCCTGGGAGGTGACGTGGTTCACGCCTCGCCTCCCTTCTTCTTGGCCTTGCTCTTGAGCTGGTCGGCGCGCGCCGCGGCAGCCTCTTCCGAGAGCCGCATCGTCACCCGGTCGGGCTGGCGCAGGTCGATGGCCAGCACGTCCTTGTCGAGGATGCGATAATCGCTCTCCAGCGACACGAGGCGCTGCACCGCGGCTTCCGGCTTGGTCTCGGGCAAGCGCACATCCATGCCGTTGTCGAGTTTCAGGTTCCAGCGACGCCCGGAGACCAGGGTCGCTGCGCGGATATGCTGGGCGAAGGCGCCGGCCTTGCTGCGGATCGCCAGATATTCGGCGGCGCGGTTGTTGGCATCGGCGCCGACGACCAGCGGCAGATAGGCGAAGCGGCCATCGTCCATCTTGTCGATCACCGTGCCGTCGGCCGCGATCACGAAGAGCTCGCCCTTCACCTGCCAGAGCGCATAGGGCTCGCGCTCGGTGAGCGCGATCGAGACCTCGCCCGGATAGAGCTTGCGGACGGCGGCCTCGCGAATCAGCGGCGTCGCCTCGAGCTGCTTGCGGGCCTCGTCGGCATCGAAAAACACCAGCGAGGTCTTCGAATCGATGCCGGCCGCAACCAGGACCTCCTGCTCGGACAAGCCCGAGAGGCCGGAGATGGTGACGCGGTCGATGCCGAAGCCGAGCGCCCGCGCGAACATGTGGCGCGGCTCGCCGTAATTGTCCTGCATGGTCTGCCAGTGGCCGCCGAGCACGAAGCCGCTGCCGAGGCTGAGCGTCAGGAAGCCCAGCGCCAGCCAGGTGCCGAGGCTCTGCGGCAGGCGCTGCGCCAGCGGCACCGCGACGGCGCTACGACGCGAGCGGCGCATCCAGCGGCCCTGGCGCTGCTCACCCACCAGCAGCTGGGGGGCGGCATGCGCGACCGGCAGCCGGGAGAGCGGCCGGGCAGGCGCATAGCGGGGCATGGCAACGGTTTTCGCCGACATCGCTTTCACCGATCGAGGGAGGCGTCCTCCACCATCCATTTGACGAGCTCACCGAAATCCAGGCCCGCATGGGCAGCCAACTCGGGCACCAGGCTGGTCTCGGTCATCCCGGGCTGCGTATTGACTTCCAGCCAGACGAGCGTGTCGCTCTCGTCGTGGTAGCGGAAGTCAGATCGGCTGACGCCCCGGCATCCGATTGCTTGATGCGCCGTTAACGCACACTCTTCGATCTGCTGGTAAATTTTCGGTAAAATTTGAGCCGGACAGATGTGGATCGAGCCGCCTTTCGCGTACTTCGCGTCGTAGTCGTAAAACTCACCGGTTGCGGCTTGTATTTCGGTCACACCGAGGCTGCGGTCGCCCATCACCGCGCAGGTCAGTTCGCGCCCGGCGATGAAGGTTTCTGCCAGCAGCATCTCGCCGCAGGGCCAGTCCGGCCGGGCGATTTCCTGCGGCGGATGCTCCCTGCCCTTCTTGACGATGACGACGCCGACGGAGGAGCCCTCGTCGATCGGCTTGAGCACGTAGGGCGGCGGCAGGACATGCGCCTTGGCGGCGGCGAATCGCGAGACGTTGACGCCGTGGGCGACCGGTACGCCGGCCGCCTTCACCACGGTCTTCGCCCGGTCCTTGCGGATCGCCAGCGCCGAGGCCAGCACGCCGGAATGGCTGTAGGGAATGCGCAGGATCTCCAGCACGCCCTGGATCGTGCCGTCCTCGCCGAAGCGGCCATGCAGGGCGTTGAAGGCGACATCGGGCTTCAGCTTCGCCAGCACCTCGGCGATGTCGCGCTGCACGTCGACGCGGGTGACGCGGTAGCCGACGCTTTCCAGCGCCCGCGCGCAGGCCGCGCCGCTGTTGAGGCTGACCTCCCGCTCGACGGACCATCCGCCCATCAGCACTGCAACATGTCTGGTCATCGACGCTTCGCTCCTGCGATGCGTCCAACCTCGTTAAACTTGGTTAACAGCGCGTTAACCAAGACGAACGCCGCGTTAATGGGCGGCGTCGGCGTTTCGCGGCAAGGCCTTGCGGAACCCGTTCGCGGCGGGATCGAGCACGAGTGTTTTCAATGAAACGTGGGTCATCCCGGCCGGAGCGAAGCGAAGAGCCGGGATCCATGCCTGAACCTTGATCGGAAGCGCTCGGGCATGGATCTCGGGTCAAGCCCGGGATGACCGCGCGGTTCCCGAGAGAATCAGCCGCTAGCCGATCTTTGCGAGCAGCCGCCTGAGCTCCGCCCGCTCCTCCCCCGAAAGCGCGCTGACCAGCCGCTCCTCGGTCGCGACATGGCTGACGACGATTCGGTCCACCAGCGCGAAACCGGCCTCGGTCAGCACGATCCGCAGTGCCCGCCGGTCTGCCGGATCGGGCTGCCGCTCGATCAGCCCGCGCTTCTGCAAGCGGTCGAGCCGGTTCGTCATCGCCGAGGTCGAGATCATCATGTCCGCGGCAAGTTCGGAGGGGGAAAGCGCCCGCCCCCTGCCCTGGCGCCGGAGCGTCAGCAGCACGTCGTGGCCGGCGAGATCGAGATCGTCCCCGGCGAGATTGGCGGAAACCCCGTCGCGCACCCGGTCCGCCGCTCGCCAGAGATCGCCGCAGACCGCCATGACGCTGGTATCGAGATCGGGCCTCTCCCGTCGCCACTGCGCCAGGATCGAATCCATCGGACCGCCCTGAACGCCGGCTCGCTCCTGACTCATTCCGGCTCCTTGCCAAGTATCTTCACGTCAGATAATTTGATATCGAATTATCTTATATCAAATCAAACTAGCAGCCGCGCCGCCAAGAGCCAAGCGCGCCGCGCGATCGGAGGCCGACATGCCGCTGAACCGGACCTTGCTGACCACGATCCTCGTGCCCTGCATCTGGGGCACCACCTACATCATCTTCACACAGACGTTGCCGGTGGATCATCCGCTGCTCGTCGGTGCGCTGCGGGCCCTGCCCGCCGGCCTGTTATTGATGGCGCTCGGAGCCGGCCTGCCGCCGCGCGACAAGCTCTTGCCATTGGCGGCGCTCGGCCTCGCCAATATCGGCATCTTCTTCGCCCTGCTCTTCGTCAGCGCGGCGCGCCTGCCCGGCGGGCTTGCCGCGACCGTCGGCTCGACCCAGCCTTTGATCGTCGGCCTGCTCGCCTGGCCCTTGCTCAACCGGCGTCCGGGGCGCGGCCAGATCCTCGCTGCGCTCGCCGGTCTCGTCGGGGTCGCGCTCTTGGTGCTCGATCCCCACGCCAAGCCCGATGCGATCGGCATCATCGCCGGGCTCCTCAGCGCCGCCTCGATGGCGACCGGCACCGTGCTGATCGAACGCTGGGGCAAGTTGGGTTCGCCGCTCGCAATCGCGGCCTGGCAGCTCACGCTCGGCGGCCTGATCCTGCTGCCCATCGCCCTGTTCGTCGAAGGTCCGCCGCCGGTGCCGAGCGCCCTCAACGGGCTCGGAATGACCTATCTGGTGCTGGTCGGCACGGCCCTGACCTACTGGCTCTGGATCAGGGGCATCACCACGCTGGGCGCAGGCGTCGCCTTCCTCGGCCTGCTCAGCCCGACCATGGCGACGATCCTCGGCGCCCTACTTCTGGGGGAATGGCTGAGCCCGCTTCAGTTCCTCGGCATCGCGATCGTGCTGGGTTCCACGATCGTCGGGATGATCCTCTCCCGCCGCCGCGCCTCGGCAGCCCCGGCTACGCCGCAACCCCGAGCCGCTTGATCTCCCACTGGAGCTCGAAGCCGGAGTTTTCCTTGACCCGGCGGCGAACCTCCTCGCCGAGCCCTTCGACATCGGCGGCCGTCGCGCCACCAGTGTTGATCAGGAAGTTGCAGTGCATCTCCGAGACCTGCGCCCCGCCGACGCGCAGGCCGCGGCAGCCCGCAGCGTCGATCAGCTTCCAGGCCTTGCCGCCTTCGGGGTTTTTGAAGGTCGAGCCGCCGGTGCGCTCCTTGATCGGCTGGGCCGCCTCGCGGGCCGCCGTGACCCGGTCCATCTCGGCCTGGATTTCCGCCTGGTCGCCCGGCCGGCCCTGGAACAGGGCGGAGGTGAAGATGATGTCGCGGGTCGAGGCCGCGCTGTTGCGATAGGTGAAACCCATCTCGGCATGCGAGAGCGTCACGATCTCGCCCTTGCGGGTGACGCCACGCGCCGAGACAAGCACATCGGTGGTCTCGCCACCATGAGCGCCGGCATTCATACGCAGCGCCCCGCCGATCGAGCCGGGGATGCCGCGGTAAAAGGCGAGCCCGTCGAGCGAGGCATCCACCGCAGCGCGGGCAACCTTGACGTCCGGCACCGCCGTGCCGGCGCGCAGACGGTCGCCGCTCTCCAGCGCGATCTCGCCGAAAGCCTTGCCGCCGAGCCGGACCACGACACCGGGAATGCCGCCATCGCGCACGATCAGGTTGGAGCCGAGTCCGATCACCGTGACCGGAATGTCCTCCGGCAGCTTCGACAGCAGATAGGCGAGGTCCTCGTCATCGGCCGGCGTGAACAGGATCTGTGCCGGACCGCCGACGCGGAACCAGGTCAGGCCGGAGAGTTCCTGATTGGCGAGAAGCCGGCCCCGCAGATCGGGAGCCGAGGCGCGGATATCGGAGGAGAGGTCTGCGAAGGGCATGGCGTCGCTTTAGAGCATGGTGGTCGGGGACGGAACAGGCCGTCATTCTCGGGCGAAGCGAAGCGTAGACCCGAGAATCTCTGGCAGGAGATGCTCGGGTCAAGCCCGAGCATGACGGCGCAATTGCGGAGAGCCGCGCCTACCCCTTCAGCGCCGCCAGTTCCCCCGGCAGCGCATAAGCCCATTGCGTGATGTTGCCGGCGCCGAGGAACACGACATAGTCGCCCGGCCCCGCCAGCTCCGCCACCATCTCGGCGAGCTTGTCGGAGCTCTCCAAGGGCAGCGCGTGGCGATGGCCGCGCGCCTTGATCCCGGCGACCAGCGAATCGCGGTCGGCGCCGGGGATCGGCGCTTCGCCCGCCGCATAGGTATCGGTCACGATCACCGTGTCGGCATCGTTGAAGCAGGCGGCGAAATCGTCGAACAGGCTCGACAGGCGGGTGTAGCGATGCGGCTGGACGATCGCGATGACCTTGCTCTTGGTCGAGGCGCGGGCGGCCTTGAGCACCGCGGCGATCTCGACCGGGTGGTGGCCGTAATCGTCGAAGATCAGCGCGCCGTTCCACTCGCCGGTCTTGGTGAAGCGGCGCTTGACGCCACCGAAGCCGGCCAGCGCTTCGCGGATACGCTGCACGGGGATGCCGAGATCGTAGGCGACCGCGATCGCAGCCGTGGCGTTGAGCGCGTTGTGATGGCCGGGCATCGGCATGACGAGGTCGCGGATCACCTCGTCCCGGCCGGTCTTGCGGTCGCGGATCAGCAGCGTGAACTTCGCCTGCCCGCCCGAGAGATCGATATCGATCAGGCGGAAATCGGCCTGCGGGTTCTCGCCATAGGTGACGACGCGCCGGTCGGTGATCTGGCCGACGAGGCCCTGCACCGTCGGATGGTCGATGCACATCACCGCGAAGCCGTAGAAGGGCAGGTTCTCGACGAAGGAGCGGAAGGCCGCCTTGATCGCGTCGAAGGTGCCGAAATGGTCGAGATGCTCGGGGTCGATATTGGTGACGATCGCGACGTCGGCCGGCAGCTTCAGGAAGGTGCCGTCGGACTCGTCGGCCTCGACCACCATCCAGTCGCTCTCGCCCATGCGGGCATTGGTGCCGTAGGCGTTTATTATGCCGCCATTGATCACGGTCGGGTCGAGCCCGCCCTTCTCCAGCAGCGTCGCGACCAGCGAGGTCGTCGTCGTCTTGCCATGGGTGCCGGCGATGGCGACGCAGCTCTTGAGGCGCATCAACTCGGCCAGCATCTCGGCGCGGCGCACCACCGGTAGGCGCTGCTCGCGGGCCGCAAGCAGTTCGGGATTGTCGCGCTTGATCGCGGTCGAAACGACGACGACCTCGGCCTCGCCGAGATTCTCCGCCTTGTGGCCGACGAAGGTGGTGATGCCCTTGTCGGCGAGGCGCTTGACGTTCGCGCCGTCGGAGGCGTCCGAGCCCTGCACCTTGTAGCCGAGATTGTGCAGGACCTCGGCGATGCCGGACATGCCGATGCCGCCGATGCCGACGAAATGGATGGAGCCGAGCTTCGGCGGCAGCTTCATGGTCCTGGAATCCTGTCAGTTCGGAGTATGGGCCGTGGCGATCACGAGATCGGCGAGGCGGTCGGCAGCGTCGGGAATGCCGGCGCTCTTCGCGTTTGCCGCCATCGTCGTCAAGTGCGCGGGCTGTGCGATCAGCTTCGACAATTCGGCGGCAAGATGGCGCGGCGTGAATTCGGGCTGGAGAATGCGGATCGCTCCGCCCACCCCTTCGAGGAAGGCGGCGTTCGCCGCCTGGTCCTGGTCGAGCGAGCCCGGCAGCGGCACCAGCAGGGCGGGCCGGCCGATCACGGTGAGCTCCGCCACCGTCGAGGCGCCCGAGCGCGCGATCACGAGCTGCGCCGCCGCCATCTGCGCCGGCAGGTCCTTGAAGAAGGGCGCGATCATCGCCGGGACGCCGAGCGTCTCGTAGATGCCGCGCACGCGCTCGTCGTCCTCAGACCGCGCCTGCTGCACGATGGTCAGGCGCGCCCGCTCGGCATCGGTGAGGAGCTGGACTGCCGGCGGCACGATATCGGCCATGATGCGCGCACCCTGGCTGCCGCCGAAGACGAGCAGCCTGATCTTGTCCTCGCCCGGCGGGTCATAATCATGGCCCGCAGCCTCGATCACGGCCGGGCGCACGGGATTGCCGACATGGCGGCACTTGGCCTGCTGCGCTTCCGTCAGACCGCCGACCTCTGCAAAGCCGGTCGCGATCACGTCGGCCCGGCCGGCGAGGAAGCGGTTGGCCCGGCCAATCACGGCGTTCTGTTCGTGGATGAGCGTGCGGACGCCCGCGAGCGAGGCGCCGAGCACCGGCGGCACGGTCGGATAGCCGCCGAAGCCGACGACGACGTCCGGCTTCACCTGCCGGATGATCCGCCGCGCCGAGAACGTGCCCTTGGCGATGTTGAACAGCGCCGCCGCCTTCTGCAGCGGCGAGCGGCCGGACGGCGTCGCCGCCGGCACGGCATGCACCGCCTCCGCCGGGAAATTGCCGGCGAACTCGGCGGCACGCGTATCGGTCATCAGCACGACGCGCATGCCCTTGGCGTGCAGCGCGTGGCTCAGCGCCTCCGCCGGGAAGAGATGGCCGCCGGTCCCCCCGGCCGCCAGCATGATGAGCTTGCCAGCAGCCATCGATCAGCGCCCGAAATCGGCGGAGCGTGGCCGCCGCCGCGTGAGCGCCAGCAGGAAGCCGGTGCCGACCGCGAGCGAAAGCAGCGAGGAGCCGCCATAGGAGATGAAGGGCAGCGTCATGCCCTTGGCCGGCATCATGTGCAGGTTGACCATCATGTTGATCGCCGCCTGGATGCCGAAGAGCAGGGCGAGTCCGGTGACCGCGAGACGGATGAACGGGTCCTCCGCCTTCTGCGCCACGAACAGCGCCCGGATCACGATCACCGCGAAGAGCGCGACCAGAAGCATGCAGACCACGATGCCGAATTCCTCGGCCGTGACCGCGAAGATGAAGTCGGTATGGGCATCCGGCAGGATGCGCTTCACCGTGCCCTCGCCCGGGCCTTTGCCGAGCCAGCCGCCCTGCGCGAAGCTCTCCAGCGCCGTGTCGACCTGGAATGAATCGCCCGACCCCTTGTCCATGAAGCGCTCGATGCGGGCGCGGACATGCGGCACGAACTCATAGGCGACGACGATGCCGACGGCACCGACGCCCCCTAACCCGATCACCCAGAACCAGTGCAGGCCGGCGACGAAGAACAGCCCCGCCCAGACGAGGCTGACCAGCATGGTCTGGCCGAAATCGGGCTGGAGGACGAGCGGCACGATGGTGAAGGGCAGCAGCAGCAGCGCCAGGATCGTGCCCGGCAGGTCCGGCCGGCGCGTGCCTTCGGCAAAGGCCCAGGCGGCCATCACGACGAAGGCGGGCTTGAGGAACTCCGACGGCTGGACGGAGCCCAACGGCCCGAGTGTCAGCCAGCGTTTCGCGCCCTTCACCTCAACGCCGAAATAGAGCGTCGCCACCACCATGGCGAGCGAGCCGACATAGAGCAGCAATGCCGTACGGCGCACCTGGCGTGGCGTCATCAGCGACACCCCCAGGAAAATCACCATCGCGCCGGCGAGATAGGCCGCCTGTCGGTTGACGAAATGGAAGGTCGAGAGGCCGAGCCGCTCGGCCACCGGCGGGCCGCCGGCCATCAGCAGCACGACGCCCGAGACCATCAGCGCGACGAGCGCGGTCAGGATGAAGCGGTCGATCGACCACCACCAGCGACCGCTGAGAGAAGGTTCCGCGCGCGAGACCATGACGGGCATCCCATCGACAAATTCTGCGCGGCCGAAGCCACGCCTGCGTGACGAATCACTCTGTCAATGAATGGTTAACCGATTGATTCCGATGTGCCGGATCAGCGGCTTCGGGGCAGCGCCATCCACATCATCGCACGGCCACGGAGCGGAACGCCGACGCCATCCCGTTGAGCAGCGCGGCGGCCCGCGGGCGGCTCACCGCCGAGTGCAGAATGATGGGCCGCGGCGGGAGTGGCGGCAGCTTGAAGCGCCCGCCGACCTCGACCAATCCCGCCGGCACGGCACAATGCGCGAGCGGCGCCAGACCAAGGCCGGCGCTCGCTGCCGCGGCGACCGAAGCAGCACCCTCGCCGACGAACGACTCCCGCCACGGCAAGCCCGCGACAGCCAGGGCATCGACCGCCATCGCCCGCAGATTGCAAGGCTGCCGCTGCACCGCGAGCGGCAACGGCTCGCCCTGGAACGGCGAGAATGTCGGCGCGGCGAACCAGCCGAACCGCGACTCGGCGAGGATTTCCCCGTCGCGCCGGCTGGCATCATGGCGCAGGACGATGACCGCATCGAGCTCGCCGGCATCGAACATCTCGAGCAGCCCGCGCGAGAGCCCCGTCCGCAGCGACAGCGTCACGCCCCCACCCGGCTGCCCGGCGACCTGGATCGCCCGCGTCAGCTCGGGTCCGACGAGATGATGCGTGACGCCGAGATTGAGCGACACGTTCTCCTGCATCAGCGCCTCAGCGGCGCGGCGGTGGGCAGCGAGGATGTCCCGCGCCGGCCCGAGGAAGCGCTCGCCGGCCGGAGTGAGGCCGATACGGCGCGGCGTGCGTTCGAGCAGGCGCTGGCCGATCTGCGCCTCCAATCGCTTCAACCGCAGCGAGACCGCGGCCTGCGTCGTGTTCAGCGTGGCCGCCGCCTTGGTGAAGGAGCGCAGGTCGGCGGCGAGAACGAAGGTCTCGACAGCTTCGGGATCGAGCAAGCGGCGGATATCCATAACAGAACGATATCACTGATATCCGAAACCCGACAGTTTCGATGAGATGAAAATCGGCGTCTGGTCGTGGCATCGCCTCCGGACTCGAAAGCCGATGACCAGAACCACCGCCGCCGCCTCACCCATACCATCTGCGGAGCCGGCTCCGACCAGCATCTCCATCTGGACCGTCCTGACGGTCGCCGTCGCAACCCAGACCGCCGGCTCCGTGGTTTCGCAGGGCGTCTACATCCTCGTGCCCTTCTGGCGCGATGCCTTCGGCGTCTCGTTGGCCTCGGCCTCGCTGGCGGTGACGCTGATGAATGGCGCCCAGATCGCGACGATCTACGGCATCGGCCGGGCGATCGACCGCTATGGCGAGCGTGTCGTCGTCGGGCTCGCCATGCTGGCCATGGCCGCCGCGATGGTGGCCGCCTCCTTCGCGACGGAGCTGACCGGCCTGTTGCTCTGCATGGCCGCCCTCGGCGGCACCTATGCTGCCGTGCAGCCGGGCGGCACGCGGGCGATCATGCGCTGGTTCCCGCCGCGCCATCGCGCATTGGCGACGGGTTTCCGGCAGGCGGCCGTCCCGCTGGGCACGATGATCGCGGCGGCGCTGCTGCCGCTCATCGCCGCGCAGGCCGGCTTGTCGGCAGCCGCCTGGTTCAGCGCTGGCGTTTCCGTGCTCGGCAGCCTGCTGTTCCTGCTGTTCTATCGCGAGGGCGGACAGGCCGCGCCCGGAGCCAGGCGCGAGGAGCCGCTGAAGCTCGGCGCCCTGATCCGAACCGTCGGGAAGAACCCGCAATTCTGGCCGGTGCTCCGGCTGGGCATCGCGATGTCGGCCTTCCAGTTCACCTTCACCGCCCATGCCATCGGCTATATGGGCGGCGCGCTCGGCCTCGGCCTCGTCGGCGCGGCCAGCTTGTTCGCCCTGGCGCAGCTTGCCGGCATCCCCGGTCGCGTCGGCCTGCCCTGGCTCTGCGACCGGCTCTGGCCCGGACATCGCCCGCGTGCCTTCGCCGCCATCGCACTGATCGGGACCGTGATCGTCATGATCTTCGCCGCCTTGCCGCTCGGCGCCCCGGCCTGGCTCACGGCGACCGTCCTCGTCGCCTTCGGCCTGTTCGGGATCGGCTGGTTCCCGCTCTACCTGCTCGAGATCGCGGAGATGGCGCCGTCGACCTCGATCGCCTCGACGGTCAGCTTCGCCTCGACACTCTGTCTGATTGCGATGGCGCTCGGCCCCTGGCTCTTCGGCCTCGTCACCGACCAGTTCGGCTATTCCGCCGCCTGGGCCCTGTTGGTCGCCCCGGTCATCGTCACGGCGCTGCCGCTGGCCATTCGAACAGCGCAGTCCGAGCGCTAGAAGTTGCGACTGGCGACGTCAAAGATGGCGGGTCGGACCTCACGCCCGCCATCTCCTCGCCTCGACGACCCTGCAGCTTGATCGAGCTGCCGCGGCCACTCCTGACACGAATTGTCGTGCCCATGCGGGGAGTTTCGCGGCGCACCCGTCTCGACAGCGAAAGGACTGACCATGGCCGTCGCCAAGAACACGATCTGCCTGTGGTACGACAAGGATGCCGAGGCCGCTGCCCGCTTCTATGCCGAAACCTTCCCGGACAGCGCGGTGAAGGAGGTCTTCCGCGCACCGACCGATTTTCCGTCGGGCAAGGCCGGCGACGCGCTGACGGTCACCTTCACGGTGCTCGGCATCCCCTGCCTCGGCCTCAATGGCGGGCCGATGTTCAAGCACAGCGAGGCCTTCTCGTTCCAGATCGCCACCGAGGACCAGGAGGAAACGGATCGTTACTGGAACGCCATCGTCGGCAATGGCGGCAAGGAAAGCGATTGCGGCTGGTGCAAGGACAAATGGGGTCTGTCCTGGCAGATCACCCCGCGCGCGCTGACCGAAGCGCTCTCGGCCGGCGGCGAGGAATCGAAGCGCGCCTTCGCCGCGATGATGACGATGCAGAAGATCGACGTCGCCAAGATCGAGGCAGCCCGGCGGGGTTGAAACTAGCGCTTCCCGCCGAAGGGCTCGAAGCCCGGCAGTTCTGAGACCAGCTTGCGGAACGCGTCGCCGCGCACCTCGAAATTCGGGAACTGGTCGAAGGAGGCGCAGGCCGGTGAGAGCAGCACCGCGATCTCGCCCTCGCCCGGCGCCGCCAGCGCATCGCGCGTCGCATCCGCCACGGCCTTGTCGAGCGTGACGCTGCGCTCGTAACTGACGCGCCCGTCATCGTCGAAGGTCGCGGCGAAGAGGTCGCTCGCCGCGCCGATCAGGTAGGCCCGCGCGATGTTCGGGAAATAGCGGCGCAAGCTCTCGATGCCACCGTCCTTGGCCTTGCCGCCGAGGATCCAGAAGATGCCGTGAAAGGAGGTCAGCGCCTTCTCGGTGGAATCGGCATTGGTCGCCTTGGAATCGTTGATGAAGACGACGCGGCCGATCCGGCCGAGTTCTTCCATGCGGTGCGCCAGGCCCGGATAGGTCTTGAAGCCGGCCGCGATCTCTTCCGCGGTGAGGCCCAAAGCCGAGCAGGCGGCAAAGGCCGCTGCCGCGTTCTGCGCATTGTGCGAGCCGCGTAGGCTACCGATCCCGGCGAGATTGGCGACGACCTTTGGCTTGCCGTCCTTCACTTCGACGATGCGCGTATCGAGCCGGCCCTGATTGGCGGTGACGCCTGCGAAGACGCCCTCATCCAGCGGCTGCTCGCCGCTGATCCTTACAAGCCGGCGGCCTCCAGCGGCGCGACGGCGCGCCATCTGCTTCGAGGCCTCGTCATCGACGCCGACCACCGCGATATCGGCCGCAGCAACAAGCCGCTCCTTGATCGCGGCGTAGTTCTCCAGCGAACCGTGGCGGTCGAGATGATCCGGCGTCAGGTTCATCTGGATGCCGACGGTCGGCGCGAGCGAAGGCGCGAGGTCGATCTGGTAGCTCGAGCACTCGATGACATGGATGCGGTTAGCGGCCGGCGGCTCCAGCGCCAGCACGGCAGTGCCGATATTGCCGCCCATCTGCACGTCGCGGCCAGCCTCCTTCAGCACATGCGCGATCAGCGCGGTCGTGGTCGATTTGCCGTTGGTGCCGGTAATGCAGACGACCGGTGCACCAGGCGCGACCTTCGCGCGCTCCAGGAAGAACAACTCGACATCGCCGATGATCGCGACGCCGGCAGCCTTGGCCTTGCCGACCGTCCAGTGCGGCTCGGGATGGGTCAGCGGCACGCCGGGCGAGAGCACGAAGGCCGCGAAGCCCGACCAATCCACATTCGCCAGATCGACGACGGCGATACCGTCAGTCGCCGCCTTCTCACGGCTCTTTTCGTTGTCGTCCCAGGCTGCGACATCGGCACCGCCCGCCTTGAGCGCGCGCGCCGTGGCAAGCCCGGAGCCGCCGAGGCCGAACAGGGCGACCTTGCGCCCGGCGAAAACGGTGACGGGCGTCATGCGTGCACTCTCAGCGCAGCTTCAGCGTGGCGAGGCCGACCAGCGCGAGCACAACCGAGATGATCCAGAAGCGGATCACGACCTGCGGCTCGGTCCAGCCCAGCTTCTCGAAATGGTGGTGGATCGGCGCCATCAGGAAGACGCGCTTGCCCGTGCGCTTGAACACGAAGACCTGGATGATCACCGAGAGCGCCTCGACGACGAAGAGACCACCGACGATGGCCAGCACGATCTCATGCTTGGTCGCGACCGCGATCGTGCCGAGCAGGCCCCCTAAGCCGAGCGAACCGGTATCGCCCATGAAGATCTGGGCCGGCGGCGCGTTGAACCAGAGGAAGCCGAGGCCGGCGCCGATCACCGCGCCGCAGATCACCGCCAGCTCGCCCGCGCCGGGGATGTGATGGATCTGCAGATAATTGGCGAAGATCGCGTTGCCGACGAGATAGGAGATGAAGCCGAAGGTACCGGCGGCGATCATCACCGGCACGATGGCGAGGCCGTCGAGCCCGTCGGTCAGGTTCACCGAGTTGCCGGCACCGACCACGACGAAGGCGGTGACCAGCGGGAACAGGATGCCGAGCGGGATGATCGCTTCCTTGAGGAAGGGCATCGCGAAGCCCGAACCGATCGCCGGCGGCTGCGTCTGCATGATGAAATAGCAGGCGATCAGCGCGACCACGACCTCGATCGCGATGCGGGCCTTGCCCGAGAAGCCCTTGTGCGACTGCTTGGTGACCTTGAGGAAGTCGTCATAGAAGCCGATGGCGCCGTAAGCCGCGGTAACGCCGAGCACGATCCAGACGTAAGGATTGCGCAGGTTGCCCCAGAGCAGCACGGCGACGAAAAGCCCGGTCAGGATCATCAGCCCGCCCATCGTTGGCGTGCCGCGCTTGGCGAGATGCGATTCCGGTCCGTCTGTGCGGATCGGCTGGCCCTTGCCCTGCTTGATCCTAAGCCAGGAGATGGCCGAGGGACCGAAGAAGAAGACGAAGAGCAGCGCCGTCGCGGTCGCCCCACCTGCGCGGAAGGTGATGTAGCGGAAGACGTTCAGCACCGGGAAGGTGCCGGCGAAGTCGGCGAGCCAGACGAGCATGCTGCGGGTTCTCTTGTAGGTCAGTCTTCGGCAGGCACGGCAGGAAAACGCGCGAGGATCGCCTTGACGATCGGCCCCATGCGCGTGCCCAGCGATCCCTTGACGGTGACGGTGTCGCCGCCGCGGATCGCATCGAGCACGAGCGGCTCCAGCTCGCTCGCGGTTGCGGCATAAGCCCCCCGCATGGCGGAAGGCAAGCTCTCATGAAGCCCTTTCATCAGCGGGCCGCAGGTGAAGACCGTGTCGATCCCGTTCGAAACCAGCGGTTCGGCCAGCCCCCGATGCAGCTCCGGCCCGGTCGCCCCGAGCTCCAGCATGTCGCCGAGCACGGCGATGCGCCGGCCGCGGCCTTCGACCGGCAGGCGCCCGAGATTCTCGATCGCGGCGCGCATCGAGGCCGGGTTGCCGTTATAGCTCTCGTCGAGCAGCGTGATCCTGCCGCCAGGCGCCTGCAGCACCTGCCGCGCGCCGCGCCCGGCCGGCGGCTTGAGGTCGCCCAGCGCCAGCGCGGCCAGCGCGAGATCGGCGCCGAGCGCATGGACGGCTGCCAGCACGGCCAGCGAGTTCAGCACGATATGCTTGCCCGGGCTGCCCAGCCGGTAGGTTACCGGCTCCCCGCAGACGCGGGCCTCGACCGTCGACATGTCGGGCTTCAGCGCGCAGGAGATCAGCTTCACATCGGCATCCGGGCTCTCGCCGAAGGTGATGATCCGCCCGGCCGGTCCTGACTTGGCGATATCGCGCAGCAGTTCCGATTGCGGGATATCGGCGTTGACGATCGCCGTGCCGCCCTTCTCGAGCTCCCAGTAGACCCCCGCCTTTTCTTCGGCGATCCCTTCGAGCGATGCGAAGGCGGCGAGATGCACGGGCTGGATCGTGGTGACGATGGCGACCTGCGGGCGCACCATCCGCGCCAGCGGCACGATCTCGCCGGGGCTGTTCATGCCGATCTCGTAGACGCCATAGGCGACATCGGCAGGTGTGCGCACCAGCGTCAGCGGCACGCCCCAATGATTGTTGTAGGAGGCGACCGGCGCATGGGTCTTGCCCTGGCGCGAGAGCACGAGCCGCAGCGCCTCCTTGGTGCCGGTCTTGCCGACCGAGCCGGTGACCGCGACGATGCCTGCCTTGAGCTCGGCGCGGCGTGCGGTACCCGCATGCTCCATCGCCTTCAGCACGTCCGGCACGACGGCAAGCGCACCTGCTCCTTCGAACTGAGCGGCATGCGCTTCGTCGACCACGGCGAGCGCGGCGCCCTTGTCGAGCGCGGCCTTGACGAAGTCATGCCCGTTGCGGGCCTCGCCAGTGATGGCGAAGAAGACGTCGCCCGGCTCCAGCGTGCGGGTATCGATCGAGGCGCCGGTCACCACGGGTGGCACGGCGCCCTCCGCCCGCGCACGCAGCGCCGCGATCAGCTTGTCTCCGGTCCAGAGCGGGGCGCCCATCACTTGATCTCCGATAGCGCTTTCCGGACCACGTCGTGATCCGAGAAGGGCAGCGTCCGGTCGCCGATGATCTGGCCGGATTCATGGCCTTTTCCGGCCACGACCAGCAAATCCCCAGGCTTCAGCATCCCAACCGCGGCGTTGATCGCTTCCTCGCGGTCGCCGATCTCCCGGAGCTTCGGCGACGCGGCCATGATCTCTGCCCGGATCGTCGCCGGGTCTTCGCTGCGCGGATTGTCGTCGGTGACGATGGCGATATCGGCCTTCTCGGCCGCGATCGCGCCCATCAGCGGGCGCTTGCCCTTGTCACGGTCGCCGCCGCAGCCGAAGACGCAGATCAGCCGACCGGTCGCATAGGGCCGCAGCGTCGTCAGCACCGCGGCAAGCGCATCGGGCTTATGGGCGTAATCGACGACGACGAGCCCGCCATTGGCCTCGCCGATGCGCTCGAGCCGCCCCGCGACGCCCTTCAGGCCGGAGATCGCTCTAAGCGAGGCAGCCTTGTCCTCGCCGGTCGCGATGGCGAGCCCGGCGGCGACCAGCGCATTGCCGGCCATGAAATCGCCGACCAGCGGCAGGTCGACGGAGAGTTCGCGCGCGTCGAAGCCAACGGTCAGCCGCTGCGAGAAGCCGTCGCGCTCGTTGCGCAGCAGCCTCAGCGTCTCGCCCTTGCGGCCGATGCCGATGATCGGATGCCCCGCCTTGGCCGCAGCTTCAGCCGCCTCCTCCGCATAGGGCTCGTCGCGGTTGATCACGACAGGAGCCCCCGCCGGCAGCAGCTCCCAGAGCCTGAGCTTGGCGGCGAGATACTCCTCGACGCTCGGATGGTAGTCCAGATGGTCGCGCCCGAGATTGAGAAAGGCACCGGCGCTCAACCGCACGCCGTCGAGACGGCGCTGGTCGAGCCCGTGCGAGGAGGCCTCCATCGCGAGATGCGTGATGCCCTCGCCGGCAAGCTTGTCGAAGGAGGCGTGCAGCGAGAGCGGGTCCGGCGTCGTCAGCGAGCCGTAATCGGCGCCCTTGGCCGTCACGACGCCGATCGTGCCGACGCTCGCCGATTCATGGCCGAGCGCCTGGAAGATCTGGCGGGTGAAGTCCGCAACCGAGGATTTGCCGCTGGTGCCGGTCACCGCGACGATCGTCTTCGGCTGGCGCGGATGGATCTTGGCCGCCGCCAGCGCCAGCGCGAGGCGGGGATCGTCGACCTGCGCGAAGGCGACGCCGGCCGGCAGGTCGTCGGGGCGCGGGCCGCCCGAAACGACCGCGACCGCACCGTGCGCGACGGCATCCATGATGAAGCGCGCGCCATCGGCCTTGGCGCCGGCCAGCGCGACGAAGACATCGTCACCGGTCACCTTGCGGCTGTCGAAGGCGACGCCATGCACCTGCTGGCTCGCGGCCTCAGCATCGAAAATCTCGGGGAAGAGGTCTCCGAGGCTGTATCCGGTCATGCTCATGGCTTCCGCTTATAGGCCGAGATCAGCGCGAACCCCAGGCGCCGAGCTTCGCCATCAACGGGAACGGCGACGGCGGCGGGTCGAAGCGTGGGTTGAGGCCGAGGATCGGCGCCGCGCGCTCGATCACCTTGCCGGTGGTGACGCCGGCATTCCACGCCGCGGTCGAATAGCCGCCGCTCTCGGCATAGCCCTTCGGCTCGTCATAGATCGCGAGGAACACGTATTTCGGCTTGTCCGAGGGCGCGATCGCCGTGAAGGTCGTGAAGTTCTTGTTCTTGGCGTAGCGGCCGTTGATGACCTTTTCGGCCGTGCCGGTCTTGCCGCCGACGAAATAGCCGGGAATGTCGGCCTTGCGGGCCGAGCCCTTCTCGCCGTTGATGCGCATGATGAAGCGCATCGCTTCCGAGGTTTCCGGCTTGATGACGCGCGTCGAGACCTGGCGCGCCTCCTCCTCGGTCCGCTTCAGGAAGGTCGGCTTCATCAGGTAGCCGCCATTGACCAGCGCGCCCACCGCCGCCAGCGCCTGGAGCGGTGCGACCGCGAGGCCGTGGCCGAAGGCGATGGTCGCCGTGTTGATCTCGCCCCAGCGCTGCGGGACGATCGGGGCGGCGCTTTCCGGCAGCTCGGTCGTCATCCGGTCGAGCTGCATCATCTTCCTGAGGAAGGCCTTATGACCGTCGACGCCGACGGCCAGCGCCATCTTGATCGAGCCCATGTTCGAGGAATGCACGAAGACCTCGGGCACCGTCAGGTTGCGGCCGGTGCCGTGATATTCCTTGATGACCTGGCGGCCGAACCGCATCATTCCGCCCGCGGTCGAGAAGGTCGAGTTGATGTTGACCTTGCCGGAATCGAGCGCCATCGCGATGGTCAGCGCCTTGAAGGTCGAGCCCATCTCGTAGACGCCGACATTCATCCGGTTGATCCGATCCTTCTCCAGCGCGTCGACCGGGTTGTTCGGGTCGAAATCGGGCAGGGAGACCAGCGCGAGCATCTCGCCGGTATTCACATCCATGATCGCGCCGGCGGCGGCGATGGCCTTGAAGCGCTCCATGCCCTTGAACAGCTCGTCGCGCAGCAGATGCTGGACGCGCAGGTCGAGCGACAGCTTGATCGGCTTGAGGTCCGACGCCTCGGTGGCCAACCCGGCGCCGTTCAGGTCCTGCAGACCCTGCGAGTCGATGTATTTCTCCATGCCGGCGATGCCGACATTGTCGATATTGGCGAAGCCGAGCACATGCGCGGCGGCGTTGCCGTTCGGATAGACGCGCTTGTTCTCCGGCACAAAGCCGATGCCGGGAATACCGAGCCGGTGGACTTCGGCCTGCTGGCGCGGCGTGATCTCGCGCTTGACCCAGACGAAGCCCTTCTTGGTGCCGAGCTTCTCGCGCAGGTCCTTAGCGTCGAGATCGGGCAGCACGGCGGTCAGCAGTTCGGTCGCCTCGTCCTTGTCAAGGATGCGGCGCGGTTCGGCGAAGACCGAGACCGTGCGGATATCGGTCGCCAGGACCTCGCCGTTGCGGTCGACGATATCGGGGCGCGCGGCGGAGATGGCGTTGGAGGTGGCGCGGCGCAGGCCGACCTGCTCGTTCGGCAGCGTCGCCAGCATGACGAGCCGGCCGGTGATCGCGAGGAACAGCGCGGAGAAGCCGAGGATGACGAGCCCGACGCGCGGCTCGCTCTTCTCGCCGCTCATGCGGAAGACGTCGCGCAGCCAGGCCAGGCGCCCGCGCTTCACGACCGTCTCCATCGCCTCGGCCTGATGCTCCACCGGTGCCTCCTGATCGATCGACTGGTTCACGGCATGGCTCCCGGCGTGGTCGCGCTCGCCTTGCGGTCCCGCGGCGTCTCGGTCGGCAGCCCCAGGCCGAGATCCTCCAGCTTGCGGCCGATGGCATCGACCTTCGGCCCGCGGTTCGGGATGTCGGAGGGCTTCACCACCTGCGTCACCACGAAGGGCTGCAGGTCGAGATGGCGCTCGGCCAGCATCTGGACGCGATCCGGCCGGTTGAGGAACTGCCACTCGGCCTTGAGCACCTGGATGGCGTCACGCTCGCGCTGGATCTTGCCCTTGAGCTTCTGAAGATGCTCGGTCGCAAGCGTCGTCTCGTATTTGATCGAATAGGCATAGACCGCCGATGAGACCAGCGCGCCGATGGCGATGACATGCAGGAGCTTGATCACGCTCAGGGCCTCCGGCGCGGCTGCGGGTCGGGGACGGTGGAAAGCGCGACGAGGCCGGCATCGGCCCGGCGCGACGGCGCATCGTTGCGCTCGGCGGCCCGCAGCTTGGCCGAGCGCGCCCGCGGATTGGCCCGCATCTCGGCCTCGGACGGCGCGACGGCGCCCTTCGCGACCAGCCTGAAGGTCGGCTGCGCGGCGGCCACAGCCGGCGCATGGCGCGAGCCCGCCGGCACCCGGCCGGAGCGTTCGGCGAAGAACTGCTTGACGATGCGGTCTTCGAGGGAGTGGAAGGTCACGACGACGAGCCGACCGCCCGGCTTCAGCACGGTCTCGGCCGCATGAAGCGCCCGAACGAGCTCGCCGAGCTCGTCATTGACCGCGATGCGCAGCGCCTGGAACACGCGCGTCGCCGGATGCGCTCCGCCCGGCTCGCCCCATACGATCCCGGCGACGAGATCGGCCAGTTGCTTGGTCGTCGTGATCGGCGCCTTGCGGCGGGCCTCGATCACGGCCCGCGCCACGGCGCGCGAGCGACGCTCCTCGCCATAATGGTAGAAGATATTGGCGAGCAGCCCTTCCTCGGCCTCGTTGACGAGATCGGCGGCGCTCTGCCCGGTGCTGCTCATGCGCATGTCGAGCGGCCCGTCGAAGCGGAACGAGAAGCCGCGCTCGGCCTGATCGATCTGCATCGAGGAAACGCCGATATCGAGCACGACGCCGTCGAGCGGCGCCATCTTGAAGCGCTCGGCCTCCTCGGCGAGCTCGCCGAAATTGGCCTGGGACAGGGTCAGGCGCCCGGCCATCGCCGCGACCAGATCGGCCCCGCCGGCAATCGCCGAGGGGTCGCGGTCGAGCCCGAGCAGGGTCACGCCCGGCGCGGCATCGAGGATGGCGCGCGAATAGCCGCCCGCCCCGAAGGTGCCGTCGAGATAGCGCCCCCCCGCCTGCGGCGCGAGCGCATGCAGAACCTCGGCGAGCAACACGGGCACGTGACGAACCGGTCCGCCGATGGCTTCGCCGGAACGGTCGCCATGGTCCGTCATGGGCCCGCCCCTCCCGTTGGAATCGTCAAACTGCCGAGCGTGCGCTTCACGTCGCGCAGGCGCGTCCGCGCCGCGTCGAGATGCGCGCGGAACCGCTCCGGCTCCCAGATCTGGAATTTGTGGCCATGGCCGACGAAGGTCACGGCGTCGCCGATGCCCGCATGCGCCTTCAGCGCCTCGCTCAGCACCATCCGCCCCTCCGTGTCGATCTTCAGCACCTCCGAGGTGCCGTTCAGCGCCGTCGAAAGCAATTCCCACTCGTCCGAGAACGGCGAGAAGCGCGCGAGGATGTCGTCGATCGTGGCCCTCAGCGCGTTGCCGCCGGCATCGAGCGCCGGCAGGTCGAGGCCCTGATGGACATAGAGCCCCTCGTAGCCGTCCTTCGCCAGCACCGACCGGAAACTGGAGGGAATGGAGACGCGCCCCTTGGCGTCGAGCCGGTTCGTGAAATTCGAGACGAAGCGGTCTGTCAACGCCGCCTCCCGGCCTGCTCTTCAGGGCGTCGCCGCTGAGATGCGCAAGCGGCGAACGAACTCCCCGTCGAGGCGGGCAAGGCAGGCCAGCGAGCCAAATTCCGCGCGGCACACGGAGCCTGACCCTTGGTTTGCCTGCCGGCTTCGACGAGATAATTTGGGATAGCATGGGCCTATATGGGCGTCAATGGAATCGCAGGCGCAGCGACGCACCGGCGGGGACTTTCCGCCATCACAGCTCGTTAAGGTTAAGTATCCGTAAGCACGCGCAATTCGGCTTCGCCCGACCCTATGGGCAGGCGGAAATGCGCCTCGGCGCTGGGAAAAAATTTTACGAAAGCGGGGCGTTCTTTTTGATGAGCGCAAAGCATTGCAGCTCGGAAGCCACGCGAAGAGCGCGCACCCTTGTCATTCCGGGGCGCGCCCCAGGCGCGAACGCGGAACCCACGACGGGGTGAGACATATTATGCCGCGTTGTAAGTCGCTCACCCGGCCGTGGATTCCGGGTTCTTAGCGACGCGAAGCCCCGGAATGACAGCCGGGGCGGCTACACGCGCTCAGTCCTCGCGGGAGGACGCCAGCAGCGCATCGCGGACGAGCCCGAGTTGGTCGCGCAACCGGCCTGCATCGCCCGCCGTCCCACCGAGCGCCTGTCCGATCGCTTCCTGCACGCAGCGCCCCTGCCCGCGCAGCCCCTCGCCCTTCTCGGCCAGATGGATGCGTACTTGCCGCTCGTCGCGCGCATCGCGCTCGCGGCGGATCAGGCCGGAGGCTTCGAGCCGCTTCAACAACGGCGTCAGCGTGCCGGAATCGAGCATCAATCGCTCGCCAAGCTCCTTCACGGCGAGCCCGTCCTGCTCCCAGAGCACGAGCATCACGAGATATTGCGGATAGGTCAGTCCGAGCTCGGCAAGGATCGGGCGATAGGCCCGGTTGAAGGCATGGCCGACCTGATAGATCGCGAAGCAGAGCTGCTGCTCCAGGCGCGGCATCCCGTTCTCGGCCTTGTCCTGCTTCGCCATCGCGCCCTCGCCGATCACCTTGCTTCACCGAAGACCGAAAGCGACCTCACAATCAACCGCCTCGGCTCTAGCTCAATTTAATTGTTGACAATCTAATTGCGCACAATCTAAAAGACAAGCATCGCTTCACCCAAGCAAGGAGACCGATCATGAAGACCCTCTACACGGCGCATGGTTCCGCCACCGGCGGCCGCGAAGGCCAGGCCGCGACCGACACCGGCAACGTCAAGCTCGTGCTGAACACGCCCAAGGAACTTGGCGGCGGCGGCGGCGAGGGCACCAATCCCGAGCAGCTCTTCGCGATGGGCTATTCGGCCTGCTTCCTCGGCGCGCTCAAGTTCGTCGCCGGCAAGGAGAAGGTGAAGATTCCGGAAGACGCCAGGGTCTCGGCCGATATCGGTATCGGCCCGCGCGACGACGGCCAGGGCTTTGGCATCACCGCTAAGCTGACCGTCTCGGTCCCCGGCCTCGACAAGGCCACGGTCGAGGACCTCGTCCAGAAGGCCCATGTGGTTTGCCCCTATTCGCATGCGACGAAGGGCAATATCCCGGTCGAATTGACGGTGGCCTGAACCCGCCATGGCGCACCTTCCCTTCTCCCCTTGCGGGAGAAGGTGGCAGCGCGGAGCGCTGCCGGATGAGGGGTCTCGCGACACTTCGCGGGAAGACCCCCGAAACGCGACGATGCAGCCCTGCGCGACCCCTCATCCGCCCCTTCGGGGCACCTCCCCCCGCAAGGGGAGAAGGAAGAGCCGCGCGGTTCCAGCGCCTTCACGACGGTCGAGGTGCCAGTCGGCCTGTAAGCCGGGTTCTGGA
>NZ_JAELTI010000061.1 GCF_016428755.1 Allobosea sp. ASV33 | reverse complement strand
TAGTTGTTCACGGCATAGGACCAGATCAGGTCGTTCGGCCGGAGCATGTTGAAGGCGCCCGCCATGCGCGAACCGTCGAGATAGCCGGTCCGGGCCATCTGCTCCTCGATCGCGCGGATCTGCTCCTCGTCGACGAAGACCGAGAGCTCGCCGGCCTGCGAGAAATCGACCTGGGTGGTGAAGAAGGTTGCGCTCTCGATGCGCTTGTCGCGCACGGCCGCCATATAGGCCAGCGTCACGCCGAGCAGCGTGCCGCCGACGCAATAGCCGATCGCGGAGACCTTCTTTTCGCCCGTCGCCTCCTCGATCGTGTCGAGCGCGGCGAAGATGCCCTCGCGCATGTAGCTCTCGAAATCCTTGGCCGCATGGCGCGCATCGGGATTGACCCAGGAGATGCAGAACACGGTTAGCCCCTGTTGGACGCACCAGCGGATGAAGCTCTTCTCCGGGTTGAGGTCGAGGATATAGAACTTGTTGATCCAGGGCGGCACGATCAGCAACGGCCGCTTCAGCACCTGCGGCGTCGCGGGCGCGTACTGGATCAACTCGATGATCTCGTTGCGGAAGATGACCTTGCCCGGTGTCGTCGCGATATTGACGCCGACCTCGAAGGAGCCGGCATCGGACTGGCGGATCTTGAGCTCGCCGCCGCCGGCCTCGACATCCTCGGCATACATCTTCATGCCGCGCACGAGGTTCTCGCCGTTCTGCTGCAGCGTCTCACGCAGCAATTCGGGATTGGTCGCGACGAAATTGGTTGGCGAAAGGGCGCCGGCGATCTGCTTGATGTAGAAGCGCGCCTTTTCGCGCGTATGCGGATCGAGCTCGTCGGCCTTGTCGACCATCGTCTCGGCCCAGCGCGAGCCGATCAGATAGGCCTGCTTGATGAAGTCGAAGGTCGGGTGATTGCTCCAGTCCGGGTCCTTGAAGCGGGCGTCGCGCTTGTCCGGCTCGGCGACGGGAGCGACCTCCTCGCCGCTGGCGCGCTTCAGGGCCGCGCTCCACAGGTTCATGAAATCGCCGGTGAGAGAGGCCTGGGCCTCGATGATCTTCGAGGGATCGTTGACCCAGCGTTCGGCGACGCGGCCCAGCGTCTTGACCATGTCGCTAGCCTCGTCGGCCTGGCCGGTCTTGGCCTCGCCGCGTTCGAGCGGCTTGAGATAGGCGGCGGTGACCTTGCCGTACTCCTCGACGAGCCGGCCCATGTTCTGCGCGAACTGGTCGAAATCGGGAACGGCAGCTTCGGCCGGGCCGGTGGTCTCCTTGGCCTTGTCGTTGTTCCGGCTCATGCTGTGGTCCTTTCCCCCAGTCGTTATAAGGTAGCGCATCGCGCTCCAATTTTGGTCCTATTAAGGACGCAGCCGCTGTGCTTTACCAAGCAAAATCGTCGAACAGCCGGAAGCTCTCATGCCGATCGATCTCTCCGCGAAAAAGCCGCTTCTCCTCTCGGTGGCGCTCCTGGCCGGTGCCGTCCTGGCGGGGTGCGCGGGCGAGGGCGGCCTGAAAGGGCCGGCCGAGGCCATCGGCATGGCGACTACGCCGCAGGAATCGAAGGCCTTCGTCCGCGAGACCCGCCCGGCCAGCGCCGAATATATCCCCGTCGGCACGTCGATTCCGGTGGCGCAGCTCTGCGCCGGCCCGACGCCTCCGCCGGCCTATGTGCCGAGCGGGAACGCCGCGCGCTTCGCCACGCCCAAGCCGATCTACGATCCCAAGGCGCCTTGCAAGCCGCGGTCGGACTTCAAGTCGATCGAGGGCAGGCTCGATGGGCTGCAGAAGACCAACCAGGCCGCGGGGGACACCGCCAAGGCATTGGGCGCATCGACCAAGCCGCCGAAGCCTGCGGATATCCCGCCGACGAACTGACCTCATCCGGCCGGACGGGCTGGCGATCACCCGGCTTCGGCCCCGTCGCGATCTGCGCGCCGCAATATATTGCGTTTTTATCTCTGTCCTGACGAAAGATGCGATGCTAAGCAGCCTCGGCGCAAGGATGTGATCCGCGCCATACCGTGACACCGCCGCCGGCGGCCGAGGACCTGTTCGAGATGACCGATTTTCACCGTATCAAGCGCCTGCCGCCCTACGTTTTCGAACAGGTCAACAAGATCAAGGCAGCCGAACGCGCCAAGGGCGTCGACATCATCGATCTCGGCATGGGCAATCCAGACCTGCCGGCGCCGAAGCACGTCATCGAGAAACTGGTCGAGACCGCCGGCAAGCCGCGCACGGACCGCTATTCTGCCTCGAAGGGAATCGGCGGCCTACGCCGCGCCCAGGCGAACTATTACGAGCGCCGCTTCGGCGTGAAGCTGAACCCCGACACGCAGGTCGTTGCCACGCTGGGCTCGAAGGAAGGCTTCGCCAACATGGCGCAGGCCATCACCGGGCCGGGCGACGTCGTGCTGGTGCCCAATCCGAGCTACCCGATCCACGCCTTCGGCTTCCTGATGGCAGGCGGCGTGATTCGCTCCGTCCCGGCGGAGCCGACGCCGGCGATGTTTCCGGCGCTGGAGCGGGCGATGATGCATTCGGTGCCGAAGCCGATCGCGCTCGTCACCTGCTATCCCGCCAATCCGACGGCCTATGTCGCCTCGCTCGATTTCTACCGGGACCTCGTCGCCTTCGCGAAGAAGCACGAACTGATCCTGCTCTCCGACCTTGCCTATGCCGAGGTCTATTTCGACGAGAACAACCCGCCGCCCTCCATGCTACAGGTCCCCGGCGCGATCGATGTCGCGGTCGAGTTCACCTCGATGTCGAAGACCTTCTCGATGGCCGGCTGGCGCATGGGCTTCGCCGTCGGCAACGAGCGCCTGCTCGCGGCGCTGGCACGGGTGAAATCCTATCTCGATTACGGCGCCTATACGCCGATCCAGGTCGCGGCGGCTGCCGCTCTGAACGGCCCGGACGACTGCATCCGCGAGATGCGCGAGATCTACCGCAAGCGCCGCGACGCGCTGGTCGAGAGCTTCGGCAAGGCCGGCTGGGACTTCCCGGCCCCGGAGGCCTCGATGTTCGCCTGGGTCGCGATTCCCGAGAAGTTCCGCCATCTCGGCTCGCTGGAATTCTCGAAGCTGCTGATCGAGAAGGCCGAGGTCGCGGTCGCGCCGGGCATCGGCTTCGGCGAGCATGGCGACGACTATGTCCGCATCGCCATCGTCGAGAACGAACAGCGCATCCGCCAGGCCGCGCGCAATATCGGCCGTTTCCTCAAGGGCGCCGACACGACCCTGCATAACGTCATCCAGATGCCGAAGGCGGGGTAGGGTCCTTTCTCGCTTCCAGAGAAAGGACGCCGTCATCCCGGCCGCAGCGAAGCGGAGCGCCGGGATCCATCATAGAGCTCAGGCGCCTTGCGATGGATCCTGGATCGGCGCGGCTGCGCCGCTTGTCCGGGATGACGGCGCGAAGTTGTCCTGGGCAGCGACATCCTTGGCTCTGGACCGCGCTGCCAAAACATGGGAACCGATGCGGTGCGGACGGATTGCTCCGCATCGCGCTCGGGGCTCTTTTCCATGTCACGACAAGGCCGCCTGCTCGGCGTCGCTTTCGCCGTCTTCGCGCTGGTCTGCTTCGTCGCGACCTACGACTATTCCAAGGGCCGCATCCCGCAGACGCGTTCCGCACTGGTCTCGGACGTGCTCGAGGTCACCAACGGCCGTGAATGCGCGCGCGATGCCACCGATATCGTCACCCGCTACATTCCTGTCGGAACCAGCCGTGCCGATGCCGAGCGCGCCCTGTCCGAAGTGACGATCGACCCGCCGAAGCCCTGGTTCTGGACGCCGGCGGTCGAGAACAGCACGGTCGCGGAGGGCGCGACGATCGAGGCGCTGCACACTATCAAGGCGACGGCTTTCGGCACCAACCTGCTGCGCATCTATCTCGGCTTCGAGGACGGCAAGGTGAAGCGCGTCGCCGCCGAGGTCGTCTGCCATTTCGGCTGAGGCGCCATCCGTCCGAACAAGCCTGTTTCGTTAGGTCAATCGCCGGGTTATCCTGAGCGAGGGCTGCAACGACAGGTGCTGCCATGGAAGCGACGGACAAGGTTTTCGCCGGTCCCGTTCCGCAGATCTACGACCGGCTGCTCGTGCCGCTGATCTTTCAACCATATGCCGAAGATCTGGCCGTTCGCGTGATGGCGGCGGAGCCTCGGCGCATTCTCGAGATCGCGGCGGGAACGGGGGCTCTGACGCAGGAAATGGCGGCTCGCCTCGACAGTGGGAGCATCGTCGCGACCGATCTCAACCCGGCGATGCTCGACATCGCTGCCACGCGCTTCGCGGGCGATTGCCGGATCACCTGCCGCCAGGCGGACGCGCTCGACCTGCCGTTTGCGGATGAGAGCTTCGACACCGTCGCCTGCCAGTTCGGGACGATGTTCTTTCCGGACAAGGCGAAGGGCTATGCGCAGGCGCGCCGCGTCCTGAAGCCGGGCGGTCGCTTTCTGTTCAATGTCTGGGACACGGTCGAAGCCAACGCGTTCACCGCGGTCATGCTGGAGGCGCTGGCCGAGCTCTTTCCCGCCGATCCTCCGCGCTTTCTGGCGCGTACGCCGCATGGCTATCACGACGCCGGCACGATCGAGCTCGACATCATGGCCGGTGGTTTTCCGCGGCCGGATATCGAACGGGTCGAGAAGCGTTCCCGCGCCGATTCCGCGGCCGATGTCGCGGTCGGCCTGTGCCAGGGCACGCCGATGCGCGGCGAGATCGAGGCGCGTGGGACATTCGGCCTTGAAGCTGCCACCGAAGCCGTCGCGAAGGCTCTGGAGCGCCGCTTCGGCGCCGGCCCGATCGAAGCGGCCTTGTCGGCTTTCGTCGTTTCTGCCCGGCGCAACGAGGCTTGAGGCGATTTCGGAGGCGTCCGAGCGTGGCTCTCCGTTGACACGCATCGCGCCTCATGCGACCCCGCGCCAATGACCAGCGCGATCCTTTCGACCCCGTCCCAGCCTCTGCGCATCGGCATCGCCGGCCTCGGCACGGTCGGCGCGTCCACGCTGCGCATCCTGCGCCGGCAGGAGAATGCGCTTGCCGCCCGCTGCGGCCGCACGATCCGTGTCACGGCCGTCTCGGCACGCGACCGCAATCGCGATCGCGGCATCGACCTTGGCGGCCTCGCCTGGTTCGACGATCCGGTCGCGTTGGCGAAATCGGATGAGATCGATTGCTTCGTCGAGCTGATCGGTGGCTCGGACGGTCCTGCGAAGGCTGCGGTCGAGACGGCCCTGTCTGCCGGGAAGCATGTCGTCACCGCCAACAAGGCGCTGCTCGCAGCCCACGGCGTCGCGCTCGCCGAACTTGCCGAGAGCAAGGGCGTGGCGCTCGCCTTCGAGTCCTCTTCCGCCGGCGGCATCCCGGTGGTGAAGACGCTGCGCGAGGCGCTGGCCGGCAACAATGTCAGCCGCATCTCCGGCATCCTCAACGGCACCTGCAACTACATCCTCTCGCGCATGGAGGGAGAGGGGCTGACCTTCGAGGCCTGCCTCAAGGACGCTCAGCGCCTGGGCTACGCCGAAGCGGACCCGACCTTCGACGTCGAGGGCTTCGACACCGCCCACAAGCTCGCGATCCTGACGAGCCTCGCCTTCGGCACGAAGATCGACGCCGAAGCGATTCATGTCGAAGGCATTTCGGCGATCACGCCGCTCGACCTGAAGATGGCCGACGATCTCGGCTACCGCATCAAGTTGCTCGGCGTCGCCGAGCGCACCAAGACCGGTATCGAGCAGCGCGTGCACCCGACTATGGTGCCGAAATCCTCGCCGATCGCGCAGGTGATGGGCGTGCTCAACGCCGTCGCGATCGATGCCGACGCCGTCCGCGAGATCACGCTGGTCGGCCCCGGAGCCGGCGGCGACCCGACGGCCTCGGCCGTCGTCGCCGACATTGCGGATGTCGCGCGCGGCACTGCCGGCCTGCCTTTCGGCCTGCCGGTCGCCCGCCTCGAGGAGGCGAAGCGCGCGCCGATGCAGCGCCACGAGGGCGGCTATTATATCCGCCTCGCCGTCGCCGATCGCCCCGGCGCAGCCGCGGCAATAGCGACCCGCATGGCGGAAGCCGACATCTCCCTGGAAAGCATCGTCCAGCGCCGCTCGCCCGAGGCCGCCACGCGCGATCCCGGAGGCCGCTCGGGCGCGCCGGTCCCGGTCGTGCTCATCACCTACGCCACCAGCGAAACCGCGATCCGCGCGGCGCTCGAAAAGGTCACCGCCGACGGCCATGTCGCGGAACCGCCACAAGTTATCCGGATTGAACGCGAACAGGTCTGAAAAGACCTCCTTTCCATTCCCGATTTCAAAGGGGACCACATTTCATGTCCGTCGATCTTCGCATCTCCCCCGATCAGATCATCGAGCGCTATCTCTCGATGGAACTCGTGCGCGTCACCGAGCGCGCCGCCGTCGCAGCCGCCCGCCTGCGTGGCCACGGCAACGAGAAGGCGGCCGACCAGGCCGCGGTCGACGCGATGCGCCGTGAGCTGAACCGCCTGCCGATCGATGGTGAGATCGTCATCGGCGAGGGCGAGCGCGACGAGGCGCCGATGCTCTTCATCGGCGAGAAGGTCGGCAACAAGCAGGGCCCGAAGGTGCATATCGCGGTCGATCCGCTCGAAGGCACCACGCTTTGCGCCAAGGATATGCCGGGCTCGATCGCGGTGATGGCGATGGCCGGCGCCGGCAGCCTGCTCTATGCCCCCGACGTCTATATGGACAAGATCGCTTGCGGCCCGGGCTACGCCAAGGGCGTGATCGACCTCGACGCCTCGCCGGCCGACAACATCAACGCGCTGGCCAAGGCCAAGGGCGTCAAGCCGAACGAGATCTCCACCCTGATCATGGACCGCCCGCGCCATGCCAAGCTGATCGAGGAGGTCCGCAAGACCGGCTGCTCGATCCGCCTGATCACCGATGGCGACGTCGCCGGCGTGATCTTCTGCACCCAACCCGAGAAGACCGGCATCGACCTCTATCTCGGCATCGGCGGCGCGCCGGAAGGCGTGCTCGCTGCGGCGGCACTGCGCTGCGTTGGCGGCCAGATGCAGGGTCGCCTCATCCTCGACACCGAGGAGAAGCGCGTCCGCGCCGCCGGCATGGGCGTCAAGGACCCGAACAAGAAATACGACATGTCGGAAATGGCCTCGGGCGACGTCATCGTCTGCGCCACCGGCGTCACCGATGGCGGCATGCTTTCGGGCGTGCGCTTCGGCAAGGATTTCATCGAGACGGAGACGCTGGTCTATCGCTCGATCACCGGCACGGTCCGCCGCATCTATGGCGAGCACCGCGAGTTCTCGAAGTTCCAGCTCGATTGAGAACCACGACGTCATTCCAGGGCAGGCTGCAGGCCTGAGCCCGTAACCCAGAACCGGTGGTCCTGGAAGGAGAGGCACGCAGTTCGCCTCTCCTCGCGGCGGCAGCGGTTCTGGGTTCCGGGCTCTTTGCTTCGCAAAGCCCCGGAATGACGCCAGTGTTCTACCCAACAACCCCCGCCGCCGCCCGCCCGGCGGCGCGGCCCGAGAAGATGCAGCCGCCGAGGAAGGTGCCTTCCAGCGCCCGGTAGCCATGCACGCCGCCGCCACCGAAACCGGCGGCTTCGCCGGCCGCGTAGAGCCCCGGCACCGGCTCGCCGCCATCGTCCAGCACGCGCGACGACAGATCGGTCATCAGCCCGCCCAGTGATTTGCGCGTCAGGATATTGAGCCTGACCGCGATCAGCGGCCCATGCGCGGGATCGAAGATGCGGTGCGGCTTCGCCGTGCGGATCAGCCTGTCGCCGAGATAGTTGCGCGCGCCGCGCAAGGCCGTGACCTGGAGGTCCTTGCCGAAGGGGTTGGCCAGCGCCCGGTCGCGCGCCTCGATCTGCCCGCGCAGATGCGCCTCGTCGATCAGCGCCTCCCCGGTGAGCGCATTCATCCGCGCGACGAGACGCGAGACATCGCTCTCGACGATGAAATCCGCGCCCTTGTCCATGAAGGCCTGCACCGGGCCCGGAACGCCGCCACCGGCGCGTCCCAGCACCTGTTTCCAGCTCTTGCCGGTGAGGTCGGGATTCTGCTCCGAGCCTGACAGCGCGAATTCCTTGGCGATGATGCTGCGGTTCAGCACGAACCAGGAATAGTCGTAGCCGGTCCTCATGATGTGCTCGAGCGTGCCGAGCGTATCGAAGCCGGGGAAGAGTGGCACCGGCAGCCGGTTGCCGCGCGCGTCGAACCAGAGCGAGGAGGGGCCGGGCAGGATGCGGATGCCGTGGCTGGGCCAGATCGGCGCCCAGTTGGCGATGCCCTCGACATAGTGCCACATCCGGTCGCCGTTGATCAGGCGACCGCCCGCCGCTCGCGCCACGCCGAGCATGGCGCCGTCGACATGATCCGGCACGCCCGAGAGCAAGCGGGCAGGGGCCTGGCCGAGTCGCGCCGGCCAGTGGGCCCGGACGAGCTCGTGATTCCCGCCGATGCCGCCCGAGGTGACGATCACGGCCTGCGCGTTCAGGCTGAACGAGCCCACGACGCCACGTCCGCTCTTTTCGCCGCGCGCGACATCGCTCGGCTCCAGGACCTCGCCCTCGACGCCGTCGATCATGCCGCCGCTGCGGCTGATGCCGGTGACGCGATGGCGGAAGCGGAAGGCCAGCAGCCCCTTCGCCTGCGCTTCCTTCGCCCGGCGCAGGAAGGGCTCCAGCACGCCGGGCCCGGTGCCCCAGGTGACATGGAAGCGCGGCACCGAATTACCGTGACCGGTCGCGAGATAGCCGCCGCGCTCGGCCCAGCCGACGACCGGGAACCAGCGCATGCCCATCCCATGCAGCCAGGCTCGTTTCTCGCCCGCGGCGAAATCGAGATAGGCTTCAGCCCAGCGCCGCGGCCAGGCGTCCTCCGGCCGGTCGAAACCGGCCGAGCCGAACCAGTCATCCCCCGCCAGCGCGCGCGAATCCCGGATGCGCAGGCGCCGCTGCTCGGGCGTGTTGATCATGAACAACCCGCCCAGGGACCAGAAGGCCTGCCCGCCCAGGGATTGCTCCGGCTCCTGCTCGACCAGGATCACCTTGCGGCCGGCATCGGCGATCTCGCAGGCGGCGACCAGCCCCGACAGCCCCGCGCCGACGATGACGACATCGCAATGCTGCCCCATGGCCCGCCTTTTCCACTGTTTGCAGCGAGTATGGCGATCGGCCACAGCCCGGCAAGTTCGACACAGGTTGACCTTGCCGGCTGCTTGCGCGACGCCGGGTGCATCATGAGTCTGATGCCGCCCCGTGCTTTTCTCGGCGTGACCCGTTCGGCGCTCGGCCGCCCGTGGCGCGACCGGCTCGATATCGCCGGCCTCGGTCGGGCGGAGGCGCTGAGCCAGCAGCAGGGCCTGCCCGACATCCTCGCCCGCCTGCTCGCCGCGCGCGGCGTCGAGCCCGCCGAGGCCGCGCGCTTCCTCGAGCCGAAGCTGCGCGACGTCCTGCCGGACCCGAGCGTCCTCACCGATATGGGGGCCGCCGCCGCCCGGCTGGCGCAGGCCGGCATCAAAGGCGAGCGCGTCGCGATCTTCGGCGATTACGATGTCGACGGCGCCTGTTCCTCGGCCTTGCTCGCGGGCTTCCTGACCCAGGCCGGCGCCCGGCCGCGCATCCACATCCCGGATCGCTTGATCGAGGGCTACGGCCCCAACAGCGAGGCGATCCGCATGCTGGCAGGCGAGGGGGCGACCCTGCTCGTCACCGTCGATTGCGGCACGACCAGCGATGAGCCGCTTGCCGAGGCGCGCCGGCTCGGCCTCGATGTCGTCGTGCTCGACCACCATCAGGCGCCGGAGCGGCTGCCGGCCGTCGAGGCGCTGGTCAATCCGAACCGACAGGACGATCTCTCCGGCCTCGGCCATCTCTGCGCCGCCGGCGTCGTCTTTCTCGCGCTGGTCGCAACCAGCCGAGAATTGCGTCGGCAAGGTCACTGGGCGGCGCGTGGCGGTGAGCCCGATCTGCTGGCAGTGCTCGATCTGGTCGCGCTGGCGACGGTCGCCGACGTCGTGCCGCTACAGGGCCTCAACCGTGCCTTCGTGCGGCAAGGGCTCGCGATGATGCGCAGCCGCACCCGGCCGGGCCTCGCCGCGCTGATGGATGTTTCCGGCCTCGACGGGCCGATCCAGCCCTGGCATCTCGGCTTCCTGCTCGGTCCGCGCATCAATGCCGGCGGCCGCATCGGCGATGCCGCGCTCGGCGCCCGCCTGCTCCTGACCGATGACGAGGTCGAGGCGCGCACCATCGCGACCGAGCTCAATCGCTTGAATCAGGAGCGGCAGGAGATCGAGCGACAGGCCGTGCTGGAAGCGGTTTCGCAGGCCGAGCACGAGCTTGCCGGCATGGCCGCGATGCCGGTCCTGCTCGCCGGCAGCGCCGACTGGCATCCCGGAATCGTCGGCCTCGTCGCGGCGCGATTGAAGGAGCGCTTCCGCCGCCCGGCCTTCGCGCTGGCGCTGAACGGGGAGGGCGGCGCGACCGGCTCCGGCCGCTCGGTCGCGGGCGTCGATCTCGGCCGTGCCGTGCGGGCCGCCGTCGAGACCGGCCACGCGGTCAAGGGCGGCGGCCATGCCATGGCGGCGGGCGTGACGCTGGCGGCCGGCCAGGCCAGCGACTTCCATGGCTTCCTCAACGACTATCTGCTGCGCGAGGTCACGGCCGTCGGCGATGCCGAGGCGCTGTTGGTCGACGCTGCGCTCAGCGCCGGCGGCGCCAATCCCCGGCTCCTCGCCGAGATCGACAAGGCCGGCCCCTTTGGCTCGGGCAGCCCGGAGCCGGTCTTCGTCTTCCCGGCCCACCGCCTGACCGATGCCGTCGAGATCGGCTCCGGCGGCCATGTCCGCATCAAGCTGCGTTCGGGGGACGGCGCCAGCATCGGCGGCATCGCCTTCCGGGCGGCGCAGGAGCCGCTCGGCCAGGCCATGTTCGCCGCACGCGGCGAGATGGTGCACGTGGCCGCGACGCTTTCGCTCAATCGCTGGGGCGGCCGGGAAACGGCGGAATTGCGCATCCTCGACCTCGCCCGGCCGGTCTGAGACGCTGCCGGCTATTTTCTTGTGAACGGGTGCTTGCGGAGCGGCAGGCCTGCCACTATACCTCGCCCCGCTTCGGCACGAACCCCAGCGGTTCGCGGCAAAGCGGTCTTCGTCTATCGGTTAGGACACCAGCCTTTCACGCTGGGAAGACGGGTTCGATTCCCGTAGACCGCGCCACTCTTGCGCACCCTCGCGATATCAGGCCGCTTCGCACTCCGCCCGCCGGGGCTGCGACGAATGCGCCCGTCGTTCTCCCGGGTTGCGCCCGGCAGATGCTGTGTTCTCCCGACGGACCTGCTAGGGGAAGGATATTCTCCGTGTTAGCCGGCAGGGCCTCATGCAGCTTTCTCCCAATTTCGACGAGCGGATCGATCGCCGCGGTACCCATTCGGCCAAATGGGACAAGATGGAAACCGTCTATGGCGTGCCGGCCGATGGCGGCATCGCGATGTGGGTCGCGGACATGGATTTCCGCCCGCCGGCCTGCGTGCAGCGCGCCCTCGACGACATGAACGCCCATGGCGTCTACGGCTATTTTGGCGATGACCGGGCCTATCTCGCCGCGATCCGCTGGTGGATGTCGAACCGGCACGACTGGGAGGTCGACCCCGCTTCGGTCTTCACCACGCATGGCCTCGTCAACGGCACCGCGCTCTGCGTCGAGGCCTATACCAAGCCCGGCGACGGCGTCGTGCTGATGACCCCGGTCTACCACGCCTTCGCGCGCATCGTGACCTCGTCCGGGCGCAACGTCGTCGAATGCCAGCTGGCGCGGGAGGACGGCCGCTACGTCCTCGACATCCCCGCCTGGGATGCTGCGATGACCGGCAAGGAGCGGATGCTGATCCTCTGCTCGCCCCATAATCCCGGCGGGCGCGTCTGGACGCGCGACGAACTGCGCGCGATCGCCGATTTCTGCAAGCGCCACGACCTCATCCTGGTCTCGGACGAGATCCACCATGACCTCGTCATGCCCGGCCAGAAGCATACGGTGATGCCACTCGCGGCGCCCGAAATCATGGACCGCCTGGTCATGATGACGGCGACGACCAAGACCTTCAATATCGCCGGCGCCCATATCGGCAACGTCATCATCCCCGACGAGCGGCTGCGGGAGTTGTTCCGCGGACGCATGGACGCGCTCGGCATCTCCCCGAATTCCTTCGGCATGGCGATGGCCACCGCCGCCTACAGCCCCGAGGGTGCGGCCTGGGTCGATGCGCTGAATCTCTATCTCGACGGCAACCGCCGCATCTTCGACGCCGGGGTCGACGCGATCCCCGGCGTGCGTTCGATGCCGCTGGAATCGACCTATCTCGCCTGGGCGGATTTCTCCGGGACCGGCATGGACCCGGCCGAGTTCACCGCGCGCGTTGAGAAGCAGGCGAAGATCGCCGTCAATCACGGCCCAACCTTCGGCAAGGGCGGCGAGAGCTTCCTGCGCTTCAACCTGGCGACGCCACGCTGCGTCGTCGAGGAGGCCGTCGCGCGCCTGAAGCTGGCTTTCGCCGATCTGCAATAGGCCGGAGTGCCGACGCTTCGGAAGGGAAAGGCCCGCGCTGCCGATTGACGGGAGCCGGGCTGCGTGAAACATCGTCGGTCCTATCGTAATATGGGGATGGAACTATGAAGCTTACCCTGGCGCTTGCCGCTGCTGTCGTTTGCGCCGTTTCGGTTTCGGCGGAAGCGCAGACCCTGAAGACCATCCAGTCGCGCGGTGTTCTGAACTGCGGCACCGGCGCCAACCTGGCCGGCTTCGCCGTTCCCGATGCGAATGGCGTCCTCACCGGCATCAATGCCGATTATTGCCGGGCCTTGGCCGCGGCGGTCTTCGGCGACCAGACCAAGGTGAAGTTCATCCAGTTGCCGTCGAAGGACCGGATCACGGCTCTCCAGTCGGGCGAGACCGATCTCATCGCCGCCACCACGACCTGGACCATGAGCCGCGACACCACGCTCGGCCAGAACTTCCGGCCGATCTACTACTACGACGGCCAGGGCTTCATGGTGAAGAAGTCGCTGAACATCAAGTCGGCGAAGGAGCTCAGCGGCGCCTCGATCTGCATCCAGCAGGGCACCACGACCGAGCTCAACACCGCGGACTATTTCCGCAAGAACAACATGAAGTTCGAGCCGGTGACCTTCGCCACCAACAACGAGGCGACCGAGGCTTATGAGAGCGGCCGCTGCGACGCCTTCACCACGGACGCCTCCGGCCTCTATTCCGAGCGCATGCGCTTCAAGTCGCCGGGCGACCACATCGTCCTGCCGGAGACGATCTCGAAGGAGCCGCTCGGCTACGTCACCCGCCATGGCGACGACCAGTGGTTCGACATCGTCACCTGGGTCCATTTCGCCCAGATCACCGCCGAGGAACTCGGTGTCACACAGGCGAATGTCGACGAGCTGCGCGCGAAGTCGGACAATCCCGAGATCAAGCGCCTGCTCGGCAAGGAAGGCACCTTCGGCGAGTCGCTCGGCCTGAAGAACGACTGGGCCTACAACGCCATCAAGGCCGTCGGCAATTACGGCGAGATGTTCGAGCGCAATCTCGGCGAGAAGTCGCTGCTCAAGATCGCGCGCGGCCAGAACGCGCTGTGGAGCAATGGCGGCCTGCAATATGCGGCGCCGATCCGCTGATCGCGGCGCAATCCGTTGACGAAATAGCGAAGGGCCCGGCTGCTGCAGCCGGGCCCTTCTGCATTCGGCTAAGCGTCTGGCGCTGGCCGGCAATCCGCCAAAACCCCTTGCGATCCGCCGCCGGGAAGCGGAATGAGGGAGCGGCTGTTCAAGTCAAAAAGAAGAGGGTGAAGGCGATGGCGGCTCCAGTCGTTCCGGCAAGCGAGGCTGTGACCGAAAGCGAGGCGTTCCGCCCGCATACCTCGCATTGGGGCGTGTTCTCGGCCCGCATGAAGGGCGGGGAGCTCGAAGTCCGCCCGCATCCGGTCGATCCCGACCCGAACGAGATCATCCAGAATTTCCCGGCCGCCCTGCGCCACCGCGCCCGCATCGCCCAGCCCATGGTCCGTCGCGGCTGGCTGGAGAACGGCCCCGGTCCCGACAGCCGCCGCGGCAGCGACGAATACGTGCCGATGTCCTGGTCGGCGGTGCTCGACAAGCTCGCGGCCGAATTGCGCCGCGTGCGCGACGACCACGGCCCCGGCGCGATCTTCGGCGGCTCCTATGGCTGGGCCAGCGCCGGCCGCTTCCACCATGCCCAGAGCCAGATCCACCGCTTCCTGAACACCTCGACCGGCGGCTATGTGAAGTCGGTCAACAGCTATTCCTCGGGCGCGTCTTCCGTCCTCGTGCCGCATATCATCGGCGACTACGAGGACCTGGTGAAGCGCAACGTCTCCTGGGAGCAGATCGCCGATCACAGCGAGATCGTGCTCGCCTTCGGCGGCATGGCCCTGAAGAACAGCATGGTCGCCGGCGGCGGCACCAGCCGCCATGTCGAGCGCGGTGCGATGGAGCGGGCGCAGGAGCGCGGCTGCGAATTCGTGCTGGTCAGCCCGCTGCGCGGCGACCTGCCTGCGGAAGCCGCTGCCGACTGGGTGGCGAATATCCCCGGCAGCGATACGGCGCTGATGCTGGCGCTGGTGCACACGCTCGTCGTCGAGGGCTTGCACGACCGCGCCTTCCTCGATCGCTTTACGGCCGGCTGGCCGGTCTTCGAGCGCTACTTGCTGGGTGAGGCCGATGGCCAACCCAAGGACGCCGCCTGGGCATCCCCGATCTGCGGCGTGCCTGCCGAGGAGATCGTGGCGCTGGCCAAGCGCCTTCACGGCAAGCGCGCGCTCATCGTGGTGGCGCATGCCTTGCAGCGCGCCGCCCATGGCGAGCAGCCGGTCTGGATGGGCATGGTGCTCGCAGCCGCGCTCGGCCAGATCGGCCTGCCCGGCGGCGGCTACGGCTACGGCCTCGGCGCCATCGCCTATTACGGCCGGCGCTACAACGCCGTGCCGATGCCGACATTCTCGCAGGGAAAGAACCCGATCAGCGACTACATCCCGGTCGCGCGCATCTCCGACATGCTGCTCAACCCGGGCACGACCTATCGCTATAACGGCCAGACCCGGATCTATCCCGAGATCAAGCTGGTCTACTGGGCCGGTGGCAACCCGTTCCATCACCATCAGGACCTGAACCGCCTGCGCGAGGCCTTCGCCCGCGTCGACACGCTGGTCGTCCACGAGCTCGCCTGGACCGCGACGGCCCGCCACGCCGATATCGTGCTGCCCTGCACGATGACGCTGGAGCGCGAGGATATCGGCGGCAACCCCAACGATCCGCTGCTGGTTCCGATGCATCCGGTGGTCGCGCCCTATGGCGAGGCGCGCGACGACTACGCGATCTTCGCCGATCTGGCCGAGCGCCTCGGCACCGGCGAAGCCTTCTCCGAGGGGCGCACCGTCCGGCAATGGCTGGAGCATCTCTACGAGCCGACCCGCAAGGGGCTGGCGGCGAAGGGTCTGCCGGCACCGAGCTTCGCCGAGTTCTGGGCGGGCGAGGGCTTCGACCTGCCGCAGCAGCCGGACGATGGCGGCAACCTGCGCGCCTTCCGGGCCGATCCGGACGCCGCGCCGCTGCCGACGCCATCAGGCAAGCTCGAGATCTTCTCGGAGACGATCGCCGGCTTCGGCGAGGCCGATTGCCCCGGCCACCCGACCTGGCTCGGCGCCAGCAACGTCCCCGACGAGAGCACCCCCTATGTGCTGGTCGCCAACCAGCCCCGCACCCGCCTGCACAGCCAGTTCGATTTCGGCGGCCATAGCAGCGAGGGCAAGCTCCGCGGCCGCGAGGTCGCGCGCATGCATCCGGAGGATGCTGCGGCGCGGGGCCTCGTCGACGGCGACATTATCCGCATCTCGAACGAGCGCGGGGCCTGCCTTGCCGGCGTCATCATCACCGACGGTATCCGCAAGGGCGTCGTGCAATTGCCGACCGGCGCCTGGTACGATCCGGTCGATCCGACCGAGGACAAGCCGCTCTGCGTTCACGGCAATCCGAACGTGCTGACCCGCGACATCGGCACCTCCGCGCTGGCGCAGGGCTGCACCGGGCAGCTCACGACGGTTCAGGTAGCGCGCTTCGACGGCAACCTGCCGCCGATCCAGGCTTTCGACCCGCCGGGATCGCGCAGCGTGGAAGCGGCCGAATAAGCTGTGGTGAGATAAAAATGCCGGTCCGCCGCTGTGGAAACCAGCGGCGGATCGCGCGATAGCTCACGACGAAAGCCACCGCCTGTCCTTCGCGAGACCGCATGTCCTCCTCCTATATCGATACCTATTACCGCCGCACCCTCGCGACGGAGGAGAGCTATCCGCCGGCCGAAGGCACGCTGAAGACGGATATCTGCATCGTCGGCGGGGGCCTCGCCGGTCTTACCGCCGCGCTCGATCTCGCCCGCGCCGGCCGTTCCGTCCTGTTGCTGGAGGCCGAGCGTGTCGCCTGGGGTGCGTCTGGCCGCAATGGCGGCTTCGTCAGCCCGGGCTATGCGACCTCGCTTGCCGCGATCGAGCGCCAGACCGGCCGCGACCAGGCCGACGAGCTCTACCGCCTGACGATGGAAGGGGTCGAGATCGTCCGCGGCAATATCGAAAGCCTCGGGATCACCGAGGCGGCGCCGTCGCCGGGTATCATGAAGGTCGTGCGCTATGATGGCGGCGCCGGGCTCCAGGCTGTCCGTGACACCCAGGAGAAGCGCTTCGGCCGCAAGCTGCGCTATCTCGGGCGCGACGAGACGCGCGCGCTGCTCAATTCGCCGAAATACCACGCCTCGCTGACCGCCGACGATTCCTTCCATTTCCATCCGCTGAACTATGCCCGCGCACTCGCCCGCGAGATCGTCCGGCTCGGCGGCAAGATTTACGAAGGTTCGCCCGTCATCTCCTGCGAGCTCGACGGCGCGGTGAAGCAGCTGAAGACGGCCAAGGCGACGATCGAGGCCGAACAGGTGCTGTTCACCACCGGCGGCTATACCGGCTCCGTGCTGCCGGCGCTGCGGCGCGCCTATATCCCGATCGCGACCTATGTCCTGCTGACGGAAGCGGCGCCGGACCTGATCCGTTCGGCGATCCGCATCGGCACCGGCGTCGGTGACGACCGGCGCGCCGGCGACTATTATCGCACGGTCGAGGGCGGCTCGCGCATTCTCTGGGGTGGGCGCATCACCACGCGCACGACCGAGCCCGGCGACGTCGCCGCGATCCTGCGCCACGAGATGGTCACGACCTACCCGCAGCTCGCCGAGCTGAAGATCGAGACCGCCTGGTCGGGCCTGATGTCCTATGCCCGTCATCTCATGCCGCAGATCGGGCAGTACCGGCCGGGCGTCTGGTACTGCACCGCCTTCGGCGGCCATGGCATGAACACCACCGCGATCGGCGGCACCGTCATCGCCGAGGCGATCAGCGGCGCGAGCGACCGCTACAAGCTGTTCGCGCCCTTCGGCCTGGTCTGGAACGGCGGCCCCTTCGGGACGGCGGCCGTCCAATTGACCTATTGGAGCTATCAGGCGGCCGATCTGATCCGCGGCCGATAGCCTGTCGTCATGCTCGGGCTTGGCCCGAGCATCTCCTGCCGAAGAAGGCTCGCCGCGCCTCAATATCCAGAGATTCTCGGGTCAATCCAGAGAATGACGCCCTGTCGTTCAGAGTGGCTAGATCAGCGCCAGCAGATGCAGCCCGACGAAACAGCCGGCACCGCCTGCGATCAGCAGCAGCGGATTGACCGGCGTCAGCATCAGCAGGGCTGTCGAGACGAGCGCAATGCCCCGCCCGAGCCAGCCGGTGTCGAGGGACTGGATCAGCACATAGCTCGCCGCCAGGATCATCCCGGCAGCGACGGGCCGTAAACCCTTTTCGAGGGCGCGCAGCGCGCGGGCGCCCTCGTAGCGGGACCAGATATGGGCAACGCCGTAGATCAGGAAGGCCGTCGGCCCGAAGATGCCGACGGTCGCCGCGACCGCTCCCCAGAACCCGGCGATCTGCCAGCCGATCAAGGTCGCCAGCAGGGAGCCCGGTCCCGGCGCCAGCCGCGCGATCGCGAAGGCGTCGACGAATTGCGAAGCGCTCATCCAATGATGCACATCGACGATCTGGCGGTGCATGTCGGCGATGGCGCTCTGCCCGCCGCCGATGGTGACGAGCGAGAGCGGCAGGAAGACGAGGATGATGCTGAAGGGCAGGGATTGCATCCGGTCGCTCAACCGTTGCGATAGGTCACGGCGACGCTGAGCGAGCCGGCACCGAGCACCGTCCAGAGCAGCGGCCATTTCAGAATCGCGACCGCGACGAAGGTCGCCGCCATCATCGCCAGCGGGAACACCCGGCGCGGCACGCGTCGCGCCGCGGTCAGTCCCATCGCCAGCGACAGGCCGATCGCGGCCGAGGCCGCGCCGCCGAGCGCGACATGGCTGAGCTCATAGCCGCTGAGCGAGGCGAAGACGCTGCCGATCAGCACGATGACGAAGGCGGCCGGCACGACGATGCCGAGCCAGGAGGCGATGGCGCCGTTGCGCCCGCCGAGCTTGTAGCCGATCCAGATCGCCATGTTGGTGACGTTGACGCCGGGCAGGGCCTGCGCGACCGAGAGGCCGTTGAGGAAATCCTCCTCGCTCATCAGGCGCCGCCGCTGCACGAATTCCCGGAGCATCCAGCCGCTCAGGCCGCCGCCGAAGCTGGTCAGCCCGATCCGTGCGAAGATCAGGAAGAGTTGCAGCGCGCTCGGGCGCTCGGCCAAGGCATCCGGCATCTGATTCTGCGTCCTGAGACGGCTGACGAATTCAGAAAGCAGGCTTTGCCGGTATTGGCCAGCGCCGAAGCGCATTGCCGGCATGAAGCGGCTTCAAACCACCTTTGTCGTTCCGGGGCTTCGCAGAGCGAAGAACCCGGAACCCACGACCGGGTGATCCGCCAACAACCTTGCATCGACTGTCTCACCCGGTCGTGGGTTCCGGGTTCGCGCCTGCGCGCGCCCCGGAATGACAAGGGGGCGTTGCAGTTGGGAGCGATCCGGCAATCGTCTCGGTCACCTACCGCGACGGCGCGTCCGGGCGTCGCAAGGTGCGCCTGACGGCTCGTTTCAGCTGATCGCCGGCCTTGCGCACGAGTGCGCGATTGCCGCGCTCGCGCCCCTTGCCGGAGGACATCGCGGGGAGCGGCAGGGGGGCTTCCTTGTCCAGCGCCGCCACGGGATTGGCGGCAGCCTCGGCCGGAACGAGCACGAAATCGGGCGTGCGCACCCGCAGCGCTGCCATGGCCGGATCGACGAAGGCCTTGATCGGCAGATGATCGGAGGCGACGCGCGCCAGCGGCGTGTCGTGGACCGCGACCTCCGACAGGATTTCCGGGCGGTTGGCGATGATCCGGTCGAGCGCCAGCAGGGGCAGCCCGGCCGGGAAGCTCGGCACCGGCACCGGCATGGCGCCAAAGGCGGCATCGAGCGCGCTCAGCGCCGAGCGGCCGCCGAGGCGCCATTCGTTGAGATCGCCGAGCAAGAGGGTGGGGCGCTCATCCCGGCTGCGCATGAGCTCGATGATCATCCGGGCCTGCTGCGAGCGCGAGCGTCGGAGCAGTCCGAGATGCGCCGCGACGATGCGCAGCGCCGCGCCGCTTTCCAGGTCGATATCGACGACCAGCGCGCCGCGCGGCTCCAGCCCCGGCAACGAGACCTGGTGGACATCGCGCACCAGCCCCTGCCGGAACAGCACGACATTACCGTGCCAGCCATGGGCCGCGGCATTCGCGCTTTCGACGGGAACGGGCACAAGCCCGGTTTCATCCTTCAGCCGGGCAAGATCGAGCAGGCCGTGGCGGGCGCCGAAGCGCTTGTCTGCCTCCTGCAGGGCGATGACATCCGGCGCGATCTCGCGGATCACCTGTGCGATCCGGCTGGGGTCGAAGCGGCCGTCGACGCCGACGCATTTATGGACGTTGTAGGATGCGACGAGCGTGCCGCCGGAGCGCCCATCCCCGCCCGCCGCCGCGGTGCCGGGGCGGTTCCTGCGCTGGCGCAGCGAGGCGATGATGCTGGCGGGCAGGCTCTGGTTCTTCTTCTGCATCGCTCCGCCGGCTCGTGCTCCGGACCCGCCATGATGGGCGGGCCACGGCTTAGGCATCCATGGCGTCAGGGATATGACCGCATCGGTTCACAGATAGGGCGAGCCGAGCCAGATCAGCCTGTCGATCAGACGCATGACATAGGGCCGGGCGCGCAGGCCGGCAAGCGTGACCGGGGTCGCACTCGCCATCACCGTCTCGATCCGGCGCTCGATCTCGCGGGCGAAACCATGGTCGAGAACCTCCAGGTCGATCTCGAAATTCAGGCGCAGCGAGCGCGGGTCGAGATTGGAGGAGCCGACATAGGCCCAGCTCCCGTCGACGGCGAGCAGCTTGGAATGGTCGAAGGCGCCGGTCGAGCGCCAGATCCGGCAGTAATTCTTCAGGATCTGGTCGAATTGCGCGGTCATCGCGCGGTCGACCAGCACCAGATTGTTGACCGAGGGTACGACGATATCGATGTCGACCCCGCGCCGGGCCGCGGTGACGAGTGCGCTGATCAGTTCCTGGTCCGGCAGGAAATAGGGCGACATGACCTTGACCGAATCGCGCGCCACCGACAGCGCGCCCATCAACAGCTTGTGATTGGTCTCCAGATAGGCATCCGGCCCCGACGGCACCGCGCGCGCCAGCACCGGCATGCCGCCGCGTGCGGTGACCGGAAACTCCCAGGGCGTGCCTGCGAGCACCTCGCCGGTGGCGAAGCACCAATCCTCGGCCGCCACCGCGAAGAGATCGGCCACCACGGGGCCTTCGACGCGGAAATGCGTGTCATGAGCGAAGGCGTCACCGGCGAATTCGCGGGTGAAGCCCTCGCGGATGTTCATGCCGCCCATGAAGCCGATGACGCCGTCGACGACGATGATCTTCCGGTGCGTCCTCAGATTGGCATAGGGCAGCCGGAGGCCCATGATGATGTTGCCGTTGAAGACGCTGACCGCGACTCCGCCTTCGCGCAGATGCCCGGCAATGCTCGGCACCGAATAGCGCGCGCCGACCGCGTCGATCAGGACGCGGACCGCGATGCCGCGCTTATGGGCCGCGATCAGCGCGTCGGCGATGCGCAGGCCGAGCGGATCGCGGTCGAAGATGTAACTTTCCAGGATGATGCTGCGCTGCGCCGCCGCGATGGCCGCGAGCATCGCGCCATAGGCCTCGTCGCCGGTCTCCAGGATCTCGATGCGGTTGCCGGTGGTTAGCGGATGGCGCGCGACGCGGTCGCCGAGCGTCTTGAGCGCAAGGAAGCGCCGGCCGAAATGCGTCGCGACCGCCTCGTCCTCGACATGGAAATCGGCCGCAGCCATGCCGTGGCCAGGGCGGTTGGCCAGGATCGAGGCGCGGCGGATGCGGTTGATCCCGGCGATGGCATAGAGCAGCGGGCCGATGATCGGCGAGAGGATGATGACGCCGACCCAGCCGATGGCGGCGCGCACCTCGTCCTTCGTCATCACCGCATGCGCGCCGGCAACGCTCGACGTCACGATCGTGATGACGGCGAGGATATGCGGCCAGTAAGTCGAGAGAATCCCCCACATGCCGCGAAGCTAACGCGCGACGCGGCGATCCGCCATGCTCAGCGCACTTTGGCCGATCCCGCACCTGACGGGTTCATGATCGTAGCCTGCGCGAGCATCCTGACCGTCGCGATAACGGCGATGGCGGAGATCGCGGTCGCCAGCGCGAACAGGACGCCATAGCCCATCGCATCGGCGAGCTTGCCAGCCAGCATGGAGCCCGCGAGATAGACCAGCAATTGCGCGCAGGCGAGGATGGTGAAGTCGGTGCCGGGTTGCTCCGAAGTCGTCACTGCCATGAACAGCGAATAGAGCGCGACGATCTCCATGTAGCGGATCAGGGTCTGGAAGCCGGCGGCGCCGAACAGCGGCCAGACGCCGACGACGGCGCCGAGCGCATGCGCCGCGAAGAGTGCGAAGCAGATCGTCCGCATGCCACCGAGCAGGGCGAGCACGAAAGAGAGGCCCTGCCGCTTCACCATCCAGGCCGCGATGGCCGAGCCCGCCAATCCCGCCGTCGTGGCCGAGAGGCCGGAGAGATAGCCGATCTGGTCGAGCGGAATGCCGGCATCGACCAGGTACGAGCCCTCCATCGCCTTCACGAGGCCTTCGCTGGCCCGATAGGTCAGGGCGATCCAGAGGATCTGGCGGGCCTCCGGCCGCCTCATGAAGGCCCGGATCGACGGGCGCGGCGCGGGTGCGGTCCCCGGCACCGGATCGTCCTCGCGCATCATCGCGGCCGCGACCAGCGGCAGCAGCGAGATCGCGGCGATGGTCACCAGCATCCCGGTCCAGCCGATATGATGGTAGAGCACGAGGCCGAGCGTGCCGCCGATCACCACGCCGAAAGCCACAGAGCCGCCCTGGATGGCGTTGCCGATGGCGCGATCCGCTTCCGGCAGATGTTTCGCGGCATAGCCGTCGGTCGCGATGTCCTGCGTCGAGATCAAGAGCGAGGCGACGAAGCCGATCGCGATGATCGCGTTGACCTCGGTCGGCCCGACCATGATCAGGGCGAGGATGGCGAGGATCGTCAGGCTCTGGGTGATCAGGACCCAGCCGGCGCGATGTGCCCGCGCGAAGGGGCGGATGCGGTCGACCCAGGGCGCCCAGATGAATTTCAGCACGAGCGGCAGCAGCAGGATGCTCATCGCGCCGATCGCGGTGCGGGAGACGCCGAGCTCGCGCATGATCGGCGGCAGCGCCGCGACGAAGAGATAGGACGGGATCGCCTGCGCCAGATACAAGCCGCCCAGCACGGCGAAGAGCCGGTAGCGTTGGCGCGGCGCGAGCGCGGCGGGCATGACAGCGGATTCGGTTGCGCTGCTCATGGCTTCGATCCGCTGTACTGGCTGAGCAGGAAGGCGCGGCCAACCGCCTCCTCGCGTTCGGCGACGATCGGGAAGGGCCAGAGCCGGCGGAAGATCTCGGCGGTCTTCTCGCTGGCATCGGGGCGCACGATCGCGCAGGCCCGGCAGGCGCGCGAGACCCGGTCACGCGTTGCCTTGAACCACAGCGCCTGCTCGCGCTCGCCCGCCTGCGAGAGCGCCCGCCCGCCGCCGAAGATCGTCAGCAGCGTATAGGGCTCCTCGCGCTGGCCGATCTCGTGAAGCGCGTCGAGATAGGCGCGCTCGTCCTCCGGCTGATAGGGCGGCATGAAGCGCAGCGTCACCACTGCCTGAGCGTCGATCTCGAGGCTGACCATGGCGTCAGAAGGTCTTGCGGAAGCCGAGGGTGACGGTGCGGCCCCAGCCATAGTTCGGCAGGTTGCGCACCGAGGTCGCCGTCGGGTTCTGGTAGGCGCGGTCGAACAGGTTGTTGACCGCGACATAGGCCTCGCCCTCCCAGACCGGGGCGGTCAGCGCGACGTTCATCGTCGCCGCGCCCTTCAGCTTGTAGCGCGTGCCGCGCAGGTCGATCGCGACGTCGCGGTCCGAGAACGCTTCCCCCTCGACACGGAGCTGCATGCCGTTCACGAAGCGGTAGCTGCCATAGAGCATGCCGCGCCAGGGCGAACCGATGCGGTTGTTCGGCAGGTTGCTGTCGAGCTTGCCGTCGCCATTGGTGTCGTAGCGGCCCTCGCGATAGGACAAAACCGTGCCCATGGCGAAGGCGTCGGTGATGGTGACGTCGCCGGTCGCCTCGACGCCCCAGATCCGCTCCTTTTGCTGCGACATCGTGTTGGTCACGGAATCGAAGGTGACGCCGTCGTCGGAGGTGCTGACGAAACCGGTCAGCGAGCCCTTGAAGCGGTCATAGCTGCCGCGGATGCCGAGCTCGTAATTGTTGACGATCTGCGCCTTGGGAGCGATCGCCGAATAGCTGATCGTCTGGCGGTTGGCGGGCAGGCAGTTCGGGAGTTGCACCGGGCAGGCATATTGCGTCGAGATGCCGGCGCGGCGGGTGAAGGCGCCGACATCCGGCAGCGCGAAGCCCTGCGAGAAGCCGCCGAAGATCTCGCTGCTCTCGGAGAGCTTGATCGTCGCGCCGAGATTGGCGGTCACCGCCGAATAGTCGAAATCGCCGCCGAGCACGCGCAAAGCCGGCAGCACGAAGGCCTGGTAGCCCTGCGCATTGTTGGCCGCGACAGCCGCGTAAGCCGCCGGGCGGGTATAGTCGTTCACCGAGAGCGAGAAATGCTCGTAGCGCAGGCCGCCGCGCAGCACGATGCGCTCGCCGATCGGGATCTGGAGCTGGCCGAAGCCGGCGGCCGTCGTCTGCTTCAGCGGCGTGAAGACGTCCTGCCCGCTGGTCAGGGTCTGCCAGGTCTTCTCCTGGATCAGGTCGCCGCCCCAGGTCAGCTTGGCGCCGGGCAGGATGCGATCGAGCGGGGTGTCGATCGTGACGTTCACGCCGCCGCGCTGCGAATAGAGCGTCGTCTGGTTGTCCCGGCTCGTCGGCGAGAGCGGGTTGAACGAGTAGTAGACCTGCGAATTGTAGGGGTAGGAGAAGGTCGAGTAATTGAAGCGCTTCTTGATGTCGTTGTAGTAGCCGAGCACGCTGAGCTTGCCGAGCGCGAAATCGGCATCGCTATAGCGCAGCGACACGGACTTGGTGTCCTCCAGCACGCTCTGGCCGGTATAAAGCTGCGTCCGGTCCGGCCGCGCGAAGGGCGCGGCGTAGTTGGTCAGGTATTTCGGATTCTGGTCGAAGCCGATCCAGGAGGCGTTGAACTCGATGCGCTTGCCGCCCGCGAAATCATAGCCGAGCTTGGCGAGCAGGTTGCCGGCCCTGTAGCGATCGCCGCCGCCCTGGCCGAGCAGGCCGTCCGACGGCAATTCGCGTCCGGCGCCGTCATAGGTGCGGCCCGCGCCGCGGATCTGGCCGGAGAACAGGTAGTCGATGCCATCCGGAACCTTGCCGGAGACCGTCACCGAGGTTTCCGGCGCGAGCGAGCGGCCGATATTCTGGGTGAAGCCGCGGATCGCGGTGTTGACCGTGACGCGCGGCTTGCCCTCGGCCGCCTTCCGCGTGATGAAATTGACCGTGCCGCCGGTCGCGCCCGCGCCGTACAAGCTGGAGGCGCCGGCGACGACTTCGATCCGCTCCACCGTGTTGAGATCGATCAGCGAAAGGATGCGCGAGACGTCGCGCAGCGGCGTGTTCATCGGCACGCCGTCGATCATCACCAGGAGGTCGCGCCCGCGATAGTTTTCCGAGGCGCTGGAGACCGTCTGTGTCGACATCGAATAGCCCGGCACCAGCTTGCCGAGCGCGGCAGCGGCGTTGGGGCTGAACTTCATCTGCTGCTCGATCTCCGTCCGGTCGATGACCTGCACGGATTGCGGCGTCTCGGCCGTGCTGCGCTCGGCGCGCGCGGCGGTCACCGTGATCGTGTCGAGATCGATCGTGGTCGGCGCATTCGCGGCGCGGCCCGATCCGGCAGGGCGCGCTGCGGACTCCGGCGAAACCTGCGCGACCGCCACCGAGGAGGCGAGGAGGGCCACGAGGCTGGTGGCGAGGCTGATCGATCTGGTCATGGTTCTACCTGGCGGCGCTGGCTGCGGTCCTGCCCATGTGTTGGGCAGAAATTCGAAACCGTTCTGATGGCGGATTACTTGTGTTATCTCAGAATTCGTTCTTTAGAATTATAGTAAAGTAGCTTGATTTCATTGCGGATTCGGTCTTGGGTGAGGTCCGTGATCGATTTCAGTTGTTGCTGTAATGATGTTTCTGCGGTCTAAGCTTGGACTTCCGCGAACGCGCTATAGGACTGAGACGAATCCGGTGTCGAAAACGGGAGATGTGGCTGTCGCGACACGCCCCGGGCGGGAGGCGGCACCTGAATCGCAGAATTTCGTGCCGTTCTGGCTGGTCTCCGCCGATGTCGGCCGCGACGAGGCGAGCACGCTGTCGCGGCGAATCCTCGGCCGCACCGTCGCTCGCGAAGCTGCGGCGCCCGATCTGCCCCTGCCTTTCGATGCCCGCTGCATCCTGACCACGCGCCCCGATATCGGCCTGCGCTCCTGCTTCGCCCCGGCGGCGCACTGGGTCTGGCGGTCGGAGCGAGCCGGGGAGGGAGCCCGCTACATCCTCGTCCGCCCGGCCGAGGGGCGCGTCGTGATCCGGCAGGGCGACAGGCGCCTCGCGCTCCGTGCTCGCGAGGCGGCGGCGCTCGCTCTCGACCAGCCGACCGAGTTCGTCCTGGCCCAGCCCGGCCGCATCGATGTGATCGAGCTCGATCGGGCGTTATTGCCTTCGCTCGGGGACGATTCCGCGCTGATGCAGGTCATCCCGCGCTCCAATCCGGGCTTGCAGGCGCTGGCGCATTACGGCGCGCTCCTGTTGCGCGGCTTGCTGCCCTTGAACTCCGCCGATCTCCAGGCCCTCGCCAAGGGCCATGTCCACGATCTCATCGGCGCGGCCCTCTCGGATCGCGAATCCGCGGCGCCAGTCGCGATGGCCGACCGGCGGGCCGGCCGCCTCGCCGCGATCAAGGCCGATATCGAGGCCCGGCTGGAGCGGCGCGAGCTCGGCGTCGAGATGATCGCGTCCCTGCACGGCGTCAGCGCGCGCGTCGTCCAGAAGCTGTTCGAGGCCGAGGGCCGGACCTTTTCCGACTATGTGCTGGAGCGCCGGCTCGACCGTGCCTGGCATCGACTGGTCACGGCCGAAGGCGCGACGCTCACCATCAGCGCCGTCGCCTATGAGGTCGGCTTCGGCGATCTCTCCTATTTCAACCGCTGTTTCCGCAAGCGCTTCGGCCGCCCGCCCTCGCAGGTGAAGGCGCAGGCCGTCAGCGGAGAGGCCTGAGAGCCCGGCGGACACTCAGCCCTCCTCCTGAATGTCTGATCGGAACCTCCAGCCCTCATCCTGAGGAGCCGCGTAGCGGCGTCTCGAAGGATGTTCCAGGAGGCACGCGAACCCATCTGGAACATCCTTCGAGACGCGGACTTGCGTCCGCTCCTCAGGATGAGGGCTCAGGCGATTTCCAAACGCAGACTGATCCGCGTCACCCGCTGACAGGGGCATGGGGACGGCCGGAAGACTCGACTCGCCTTCGGGCAAGTCACGTTCTATAAAAGAACAAAGAGAGAACAATTATCGTGCTCCCATGCCGGAAACCGCACCGACCCTGTCCGATCTGCGCCGCAGCCTTGCCGAGGCCGCTCTTCGGAGCGGTCCGGTCGCGGCCGGGCGGATCGACCTGGGCGTCCCCGCTCTGGACGAGGTCTTGAACGGTGGGCTCGTGCGGGCCGCGCTGCATGAGATTTACGCCGCCGAGGTCGCCGATCTCGCCGCTGCGACCGGCTTCGCACTCGGCCTCGCGCTGCGGGCGGGGCGGATCGACCGGAAGGGGGGCGGAGGCCCCATCTTCTGGGCGCGGCAGGATTTCGTCGATGCCGAGGCCGGGCGGCTTCATGCGCCGGGGTTGAACGAGCTCGGCCTCGATCCGGCGCGCCTGCTGCTGGTGCGGGCGCGAGACGGCGAGGGTGTGCTGCGCGCCGGGGCCGAGGCGGCGCGCTGTGCCGCGCTCAGCGCCGTGCTGATCGAGCCCTGGGGCGAGCCGCGCCCTTTCGACCTGACGGCGAGCCGCCGCCTCGCTTTGGCAGCGGAAGCTTCGGGCGTGCCGGTGCTGCTGCTGCGCGTCGCGGCGGCCGAGGCGCCGAGCGCGGCGCGCACGCGCTGGCAGGTGAGGGCGCTCGCATCGCGGGCGCTGGAGGCGAATGCGCCGGGCGCTCCGGCCTTCGCCCTGAGATTGCTGCGCCAGCGCGGCGGCGCGGCCGAGCGTGAGTGGCGTGTGGAGTGGGACCGTGACCGACATTGCTTTGCGGAACGCAGCCTTTTCGATCGATCTGCCCGGACAGACCATGCCGCGCCGTTATCTCGCCCTCTGGTTCCCCTTTCTGGCGACGGACAGGTTACGGCGGACGGGCGCGATTCCGGCCTCCGGCGCACTGGCTGAGAAGCCGCATGTGCTGACCGAGATGCAGGGCAACGCCCTGCGCCTCGTCGATTGCGACCAGCGCGCCGTCGATCTCGGCCTGACGCGAAATATGACGCTGGCCGACGCCCGCGCCCGCATCCCCGATCTCGTCGCGCTGGAGGCTCAAGCCCAGGCCGATCGCGAATTCCTCGAAGCGCTCGCCGGTTTCTGCGACCGCTTCACCCCGCTGGTCGCGCTCGACGACCCGCATGGCCTGATGCTCGACATCACCGGCTGCGCCCATCTCTTCGGCGGCGAGGCCGGGCTCGGCAACCTGGCCGCGCGTGCCATGCAGCGGGGCGGTCTCCAGCTCAAGGCCGCCATCGCCGGCACGCCCGACGCCGCCCGCGCCTGCGCCCGCCATGGCCGCGGCGGCATCGTCCCGCCCGGGCAGGAGGAGGCGCTGCTGCGTTTCCTGCCGACCGCAGCGTTGGATACGGACGCCGAGACCGTGATCGCGCTCTCCCGCGCCGGCCTGAAGACGCTGGCCCATCTCGCGGAGCGCCCCTCGGAAACGCTCTCCGCCCGCTTCGGCGAGGCGCTGGTGGTCAAGCTCAGGCGCATCCTCGGCCATGAGGACCGTCGCATCACGCCCTTGCGCCCGCCGCCCGACTGCGTGGTCGAGCGCCATTTCGCCGAGCCTTTCGCCGATACCGCGAGCCTCGAGGCTGTCGTCGTCAGGCTGATCGGGGAGGCGGCGCGGGTGCTGGAAGCGCGCGGCGAGGGCGGGCGCGTCTTCGAACTCGGCTTCTTCCGCAGCGACGGCGCCGTGCGCCGCCTCGCCATGGAGACCGGCCGCCCGTCGCGCGACGCCAAGGCGCTGCTCCGGCTCTATCGCGAGCGCATCGAGACGCTGTCTGACCCGCTGGACCCCGGCTTCGGCTTCGATGCGATCAAGCTCGCCGTGCCGCTTTGCGAGCCGCTCGACACGCCCCAGCACAGCCTCGACGGTCGCGCCATCGAGGAGGAAGCGGTCGCCGATCTCGTCGACCGGTTGGTCACCCGTTTCGGCCGCGACCGGGTGCTGCGCTTTGTGGCGCAGGATACGCATCACCCCGTCCGCGCCGCGAAAGCGCTTTCGGCTGCCGCACCATTACCTGAGGCGGCATGGTCCGCCCCCGAACCGCAGGAACCGCCGGCCCGCCCGCTCCAGCTTTTCGAGCCCCCTCAGCCGGTCGAGGCGATCGCGGAGGTGCCGGACGGACCGCCGATCCGCTTCCGCTGGCGCCGCCTCACCCATGACGTCGCCCGCGCCGAAGGTCCCGAGCGCATTGCCCCCGAATGGTGGCGCGACGGCTCGGACGAGCCGATGCGCGACTATTACCGCGTCGAGGATGCGCAAGGGCGCCGCTTCTGGCTCTACCGCATCGGCTTCTACGAGGCCGACAGCGCCCCGCCGCGCTGGTTCCTGCACGGGCTCTTCGCATGAATCAGATTGCGAATGCCTTCGCCGAACCTGTTGCCGCCACGCATTTTTCCTTCCTGCGCGGCGCCTCGCCGGGGCCGCATATGGTGCTGACGGCGCTGCTGCTCGGCTATTCCGGCATCGGCATCGCCGACCGCAACACGGTGGCGGGCGTCGTGCGGGCCTGGGCGGCGTTGAAGCAATTGCGCGATTACGGTCTGCCGGCGCCCGACAAGGTCAGGGAGGGCGGCAGCCCCGGCGAATATTACTGGGTCGAGAACCCCGAATTCGCCGCCCTGCCTTTCACGCCCGAGGAGATGAAAGCGAAGGCGGAGCGCTTCAAGCTCGCGACCGGCACCCGTCTCGTCTTCGCCGACGGCACGCCCGACATCGTCGTCTATCCCGCCAATCGCGCCGGCTGGGGAAGGCTTTGCCGCTTGCTCAGCCACGGCAACCTGAAGGACGGCGTGAGGAAGGGCGAATGCCATCTCGTCCTCGACGACCTCCTGAACGATGCCCGCGACCTGCTGCTGATCCTGATGCCGGATCGCAGCCTCGATGGCCTGCCCGCATTGCTCGCCCGGCTCGACGATGCCGCGCCCGGTGCTGTCTGGCTTGCAGCCAGCATGCACCGGCGCGGCGACGATCGCCGCCGCCTAGCGCGCCTGAAGGCGATCGCGGCAGCGACCCGCACGCCGCTGATCGCGACCAATGATGCGCTCTACGATTCCATCGGGCAGCGCGACCTGCAGGACGTGCTCACCTGCATCCGCGAGGGCACCACCATCGAGCGGGCCGGGCGCCTGCTCGAATCCAATGCCGAGCGGCATCTCAAGCTGCCGCAGGAAATGGCCCGCCTCTTCCGCGACGCGCCCGAGGCCATCGCCGAAACGCAAGCCCTCTTCTCCCGCATCGAATTCGATCTCCGCCAGCTCAAATACGAATACCCGGACGAGCCGATCCCGCCCGGCTGGAAGGATCAGGACTGGCTGGTGGAGCTGGTCCGCCGCTGCTGCCTGATCCGCTATCCCGGTGGCGTATCGGAGAAGGTCGAGAAGCTGCTGGCGAAGGAACTCGATCTGATCGGGAAGCTCGAATACGCCCGCTATTTCCTGACGATCCGCCAGATCGTCGAATTCGCCGAGAGCCGGGGCATCCTCTGTCAGGGCCGCGGTTCGGCCGCCAATTCCGCCGTCTGCTACGTGCTCGGCATCACTGCGGTCGACCCGGACGAGAATGACGTGCTGTTCGAGCGCTTCATCTCCACGGAGCGCAAGGAGCCGCCAGATATCGACGTCGATTTCGAGCATGAGCGGCGCGAGGAGGTGATCCAGTGGATCTACAAATTCTATGGCCGTGAGCGCGCCGGCATCGCCGCGACCGTGATCCATTACCGGCCGCGCAGCGCCATTCGCGAGGCCGGCAAGGTGCTGGGCCTGACCGAGGACGTCACCGCCCGCATCGCCGATACCAATTGGGGAAGCTGGGGCAGCGAGATCGGCGATGCCCGCGTCCGTCAGGCCGGGCTCGATCCGACCAATCCGACGATCCGCCGCGCCGTCGATTTCGCCACCCGCCTGCTCGGCTATCCGCGCCATCTCTCGCAGCATGTCGGCGGCTTCGTCCTGTCGCGCGGGCGTCTCGACGAGACCGTGCCGATCGGCAACGCCGCGATGGATGAGCGCACCTTCATCGAATGGGACCGTGACGACATCGACGAGCTCGGGTTGATGAAAGTCGACGTGCTGGCGCTGGGCATGCTGACCTGCATCCGCAAGGCGTTCGATCTGATCAAGGCGAACGGGGGAAAGGATTACGCGCTCGCCGACCTCAAGGATGGCGACAAGGCGACCTACGACATGCTCTGCGAGGGCAAATCCCTCGGCGTCTTCCAGGTCGAGAGCCGCGCCCAGATGAACATGCTGCCGCGACTGAAGCCTCGGGAATTCTACGATCTCGTCATCCAGGTCGCGATCGTTCGCCCCGGCCCGATCCAGGGCAATATGGTCCATCCCTATCTGAAGCGGCGGGCGAAGATCGAGGAGGTGACCTATCCCTCGCCGGCGCCGGAGCATGGAGACGAAAATGAGCTCTATGAGGTTCTGAAGAAGACCTTCGGCGTCCCGCTCTTTCAGGAACAGGCGATGCGGCTTGCCATGGTCGCCGCCAAATTCTCCGACATCGAAGCCAATGGCCTGCGCAAGGCGATGGCAACCTTCCGCAATGCCGGCACCATCGGCAATTACGAGATGATGATGGTCGAGCGCATGGTCGCGCGCGGCTATGAGCGCGATTTCGCCCAGCGCTGTTTCGAGCAGATCAAGGGCTTCGGCAGCTACGGCTTTCCGGAAAGCCACGCGGCTTCCTTCGCCAAGCTGGTCTACATCTCCTCCTTCCTGAAGCGATGGTATCCGGCCGCTTTCGCCGCCGCGTTGCTGAATTCCCAGCCGATGGGTTTCTACGCACCAGCCCAGATCGTGCGGGAGGCGGAGGAGAACGGTGGCGTCGAGGCGCGGCCGGCCGATGTCAATTCCAGCTTTTTGGACAACAGCTTGGAAGCCGTTTCTGAATCGAGCTCTTACCATGACCGGCCGCGTCAGGAGAGCAAAAGAGACCCTTTCGCCCTGCGTCTGGGCTTCCGTCAGATCGACGGCTTCAAGGATGAGTGGGGGAAGGCCATCGCCAGGGAGCGGGAAGCAGGCGGCCCGTATCGGGACGTCGAGGAACTGATGCGCCGTGCCGGTCTCCCCGCCCGCGCCATGCGCCTGCTCGCCGATGCCGATGCTTTCCGCTCGCTTGGGCTCGACCGCCGTGAGGCGCTATGGGCCGTGCGCCGCCTGCCGGACGATGCCGTTCTGCCGCTGTTTCAGGTCGCGCAGGCCCGCGAGCTCGGTTCGGAGCGGAGCATGGCGCTGCCGGTCATGCCGCTGGCCGAGCATATCGTCGCCGATTACCAGACCGTCCGGCTCTCGCTGAAGGGGCACCCGATGCAGCTCCTGCGCCCGCGCTTCCGCCGCGAGGGCATTCTGAGCTGCGCCGAGACCGAGGCGAAGCCGGACGCCGCCTTCGTCCGCACCGCCGGAATCGTGCTGGTGCGCCAGCGGCCGGGCAAGGGCAACGCCATCTTCGTCACGCTGGAGGACGAGACCGGTATCACCAATGTCGTGATCTGGGCGCGGCTGTTCGAGCGCTTCCGCCGCGAGGTCATGGGTGCGCGGTTGATGCTGGTCGAGGGTCGGGTGCAGAAAAGCGTCGAGGGCGTCACCCATCTCATGGCCCAGCGCATCGCTGATCGCTCGATCGATCTGCTCTCGCTCTCGGATACGCATCGCGCCGAGGTTCCGATGCCGGTCGACGAATTGAAGAACCCGCCGCTGCCGCGCCACCGCCACCCGCGCAATGTCCGAATCCTCCCGAAATCGCGGGATTTCCATTAGGACGGGCGATTCGCTCCGTCTTAGCCGTCTCCAAGCGGGTCATCCCGGGCGAGCGCAGCGAAACCCGGGATCCATCGAAGGGCTGCGGAGCTCTACCATGGATTCCGGATCGGCGCCGCTTCGCGGCTTGTCCGGGATGACGATGAGGAGGTGTGAGGGCAACGTCCATTCCCGAGCAGCGTGCCGATCGCCGTCCGTCAAAACAAACTTCTCCAATGGAAGTAAAATAAGAAAAAACACGCTACCTGCTGTAAATTGAACCTTCGCCGCCATGGGTATAAGTGGTTCGTTCGATTTACCGAACAGGCGGCCAGGACCATGGCGAACGGCTTCGGCGCGGACGAACCCATCACGACAAGGCCGGCAGAGGCGCTGCTGGCGCATCGTGCGGCTGCGCTCG
>NZ_JAELTI010000402.1 GCF_016428755.1 Allobosea sp. ASV33 | reverse complement strand
CCCCCCCCCCCCCCCCCCCCCCCCCCCCCCCCCCCCCCCCCCCCCCCCCCCCCCTTTTCAAGCAGAAGACGGCATACGCGATCGCGCCTAGAGTCTCGTGGGCTCGGAGATGTGTATAAGAGACAGGTCGTGGTTAACGCAGCGCGACGGCAGAAAACCCGCCAGATCAGTCGCCTTCGCCGGGCTCCGGCGACAGCATTTCGAGCTTTCCGGCGACGCCGTCGAACGCCTTGGCGTCTGCTGGGGGCTCT
>NZ_JAELTI010000060.1 GCF_016428755.1 Allobosea sp. ASV33 | reverse complement strand
AAGCGGGCGCCCCTCGGGATCGGTGAAGCGGCAATTGGCGAAGAGCGCGGGGCCGGGCGTCTCCGAACGGATGATCGAGCCGCCGTTCGGCGTCTCCGGCGAGTTCATCCGCCAGAACGGGCCGAGCAGGGCGGCGGCCGTCTCGGTCGCGCCGTTCTGGCCGTTGTTCAGCAGGCAGACCAGCGTCGAGAAGCCGATCACGTCCGAGAACAGCACGGCCTCGTTGTGGCTGTCATTGGTCGCCTTGCCGATGCGGTTGAGGACGTCGAGGCCCAGCTCGAACTCGTCTTCCGTCAGCCGGACCTCACGGGCGAAGGCATGCATGTGCCGCACGAAGGCCGACATCACCTCCCTGAGGCGCGCGTTCGGCGCCCGCGACATCGCATCGAGCGCGACCGGCGTCACTGCCGCCTCGGTCTCGATGATGTGGGAGCGGAGTGCCTGCCCCGCGCCGCCGGCCGCTTCCTTGGCTGCCATGGTGGTTTCCTCCGATGCTTATAGTGCGATCGATTGCATAACCAATTATGCAATCGATCGCACGTTGTCAAGCCGCGCAAATCATGCTCTGTTGCGGTGGTCGGTCCGCGCATCAGAATCGCAATGAAATCAGCAGCATCCCAAGCCGCACGCTCGGCGACCCTGCAGTCGATCGCCGAGGCTTCCGGCGTTCACCGCTCGACGGCGGCGCGTGCCCTCGATCCGGCCCAGGCCCATCGCATCTCGCCCGAAGTGGTCGAGAAGGTGAGGGCGGAGGCGCAGCGGCAGGGTTATCGCCGCGATGTCATCGCCGCGTCCTTGCGGACGGGCCGGTCGAGGCTCGTCGGCGTCGTGCTGCCAGATCTCGCCAATCCGGTCTTCGCGCCGATCCTCGACGGCGTCGGCGCGGCGCTGGCCGAGGCGGGCTATTCGATGCTGGTCGCCGATGGTGGAGCCGATCCCGCGCGCCAGACCGCGATCGTCGAGGAACTGATCGCCCGGCGTGTCGACGGGCTGGTGCTCGCCACGGCCAGGCGCAGCGATCCGGTCCTGACCGTCTGCCTCGATGCTGGCGTGCCGACGGTCCTGGTCAACCGTGCCGAGGACGAGGCGCGTGCCGCGACCGTGGCGTCCGACGACTTCTGCGGCATGCGGCTTGCGGTCGAGCATCTCGCCGGCCTCGGCCATCGCCGGATCGGACATCTGGCCGGTCCCGAAGGACTTTCGACCGGCATCCTGCGCCGCAGGGGGTTCGAGGCCGCCATGCTCGCCGCCGGGCTCGATCCGTCGGCGAGTGCCGTTGCCCGGGCCTATAACCGCACCGAGGGGCAGGCGGCGACGGCGGCTCTGCTCGACGCTTCGCCCGGCCTGACGGCGATCGCGGCCAGCAACGACCTGCTCGCGCTCGGTGCCTATCTGGAGCTGAAGCGGCGCGGGCTGTCCTGCCCCGGCAACCTTTCGATCGTCGGCCATAACGACATGCCGCTGGTCGACATGATCGACCCGCCGCTGACGACCGTCCGCATTGCCCATGCCGAGATGGGGCAGGCCGCTGCACAGCTCCTGCTGGAAAAACTCGCCGATCCCGCGGCCGAGGCCACGGTGAAGCTGATGCCGGCCGAACTCGTCCTGCGGGGGTCGACACGGGAGCCGGGACGGGGGCGTCACTGAGGCTCCTTTTCCCGGCGTTCCAATGCCGGCGAGGGAGGGATTCCGGCTAACTTTCGGCGCTCGCGTGCCCGCGAATTTCGGCAAGGAATCGACGAAACGGACAAGACGGCGAGCGGCGCCAAAAGCCAGCCTGCCGGACATGGAATGCCTTCCGTACTGAACGCCCCGGGCGGAGAGTTCGGCGATGAAAATCTATCTCATGTCGCTTGGCGCCGGCCTTCTTGTCGGCGTCATCTACAGCCTGATCAATGTGCGCTCCCCGGCGCCGCCCGTGGTGGCGCTGGTCGGCTTGCTCGGGATTCTGATCGGCGAGCAATTGCCGCCGCTCCCGACGACGATCACCACCGTCGAGACGAACAGCTTCTCCGGCCACACCTATCCCGAGCTTCTGGCGGTCTTCCCGCAGAACAAGATCCTCGAGCGGAGCTCGATGAACTCCTGGGACGACCAGAACGTGCGCGACGCGCTCGCCGTCAACGCCGCTGAGGGGCGCAAGAAGGTGGTGGTGTCGGGCCTCTGGACGGAAGTCTGCAACACGACGTTCGCTTTGTCCTGCCTCCACGATACGGATTACGAGATCTACATGGTGGCGGATGCCTCGGGCGGCACCTCCAGCGACGCGCATAAATACGCGATGGACCGGATGGTGCAGGCCGGCTGCGTGCCGGTGACCTGGCAGCAGGTCCTGCTCGAATGGCAGCGCGACTGGGCCCATCGCGACACCTACGACGCCGTGATGGCGATCGTGAAGGAGCATTCCGGCGCCTACGGCATGGGCGTCGACTACGCCTACACCATGGTCCACGACGCGCCCGAGCGCGTCGCCCATGGCGAGACCATCGGGCCGAACCCCGCCAAGATCACCAACTGAGCCGAACCGCCTTCGCGGGCGCCCGGGTGCGCTCGCGACGGCATTTCGCGCCCCGCCTCCGGGGCCGTCGCGCAGGGCGCCATCCGGCAACCGGGCGTCTTTCCGTCTGCGGCATTGCTCGCTATCGTCGGGGCCGGGGCGGAGCGGCGTCCGAAACCGGCGGCTGCGACCGGGCCGCGAAATCGCGCCGCGTGGTTGTTGGGGAGGGCGCCATGGAGATGACGGCGGCTGGCGCGTCCAAGGAATTCTATGGCCAGCGCGTCGCCGATCATTTCGGCATGGAGGGGCGCCTCGTCTCCCTGTTTCGTCTCGACGGACAGCCGGGGCTGGCCGCGACGCGGCTCTTCTGCGGGCGCCGTTTCCGGGAGCGTACGCAAACCGCCGATGGCGAGGGAGCGTTCTCCATCCTCCACCAGATCGACGACCTCGAAGGCCATGCCTGCTGGCGAGGTGGCCAGCGGCAGCGTTCGGGCGCGTTCCGCGCCAAATCCGTGAACGTCGTCGACCTGCGGGAAGACCCGCAATGGCAGTTCAAGGGGCGGTTCGACGCCCTGCAATTCTATGTCCCGGCGGAGGCTGTCGCGACGATCGCCGCGCAGCATGGCGGCCGGGTGGCGTCGAGCCTGCGCTGGGAGGGAGATGCGCGCGACGAGGTGCTCTGGGGGCTCTCGCATGCCCTGCTTCACGCCTGCGCCGCGCCCGGCGCGAACCAGTTGCTGGTCGATCAGCTAGCGCTCGGCCTGCTGGTCCATTTCGCGCAGGCCTATGGCGGGCTCGAAACGAACCCCTCCGCCCGGTTCGGGCAGCTCGCCGCCTGGCAATTGCGCCGGGCGAGGGAGATCATGGCGGCGCGCCTGGCCTCGAACCTGACGATCGCGCAGGTGGCAAGCGAGTGCCGGCTGACGCCGAGCCATTTCGCCCGCGCCTTTCGGCAGAGCACCGGGGTCGCCCCGCAGCGCTACCTGATGCAATTGCGGATCGCCGAGGCGAAGGAGCATCTGTCCCAGCAGCACCTGCCGCTGTCCGACATCGCCCTGATGTGCGGTTTCGGCGACCAGAGCCATTTCACGCGGGTTTTCCGGCAGCTCGCGGGGACGAGCCCCGGAGCCTGGCGCCGCGGCCAGGGCGACAGGCAAACCGGCCCGGACAAGCTTTCGCCCGCCTGAGCCGGTTCGTTCGGCGCTCCGTTGCATATCGTGGGGCAGACCCGCCGCCGTGGCGGCGGGTCTTTGGCTCGCTCAATCCTTGAGCGTGGGCAGGATGCGCTCGATCTCGGCACGCAGATGGGCGTGCTGCTGCGGCAGTTGCAGCGCCTCGCCGAGATGGGCGGTGTCCTCGTCCCGGGCGAAGCCGGGCTCGTTGGTCGCGATCTCGAAGAGCACGCCGCCGGGCGCCCGGAAATAGATCGCCCAGAAGTAGTCGCGATCGATCTGCGGGGTGACCTGGTAGCCGGTATCCATCAGGGCCTTGCGCACCTCGGCCTGAGCGGCCTTGTTGTCCACGGCGAAGGCGACATGGTGGACCGAGCCGGCACCCTGCCGCGCCCTGTCCGCACCCGGAAGCGTCTCGACATCGACGATATCGGCCCCGTTGCCGCCCGGCACGGCATAGCGCGTCACCGCGCCCTGCTTGTCGACGACCTCGTAGTTCATGAACTTCAGCAATTCGCCGGTCGCTCCTTCGTCCTGCAGGCGCAGGGTCACGCCGCGAAAGCCGTGGACGCCCTCGGAGGCCGGGACCGGCCCGCCGGCAAAGGGCGCACGCTTGTCGCCGGAAACGCCGACCAGTGAAAAGCCGTCCCCGTCCGGACCCTGGAAGCGCAGATGCTTCTCGCCGAACAGCTCGGTTTCACCGATGCCGCCGACGCCCGTCTTCTCCAGGCGCTCCTTCCAATAGGCCAGAGCCTCGGGCGCGACCGCGAACTGGGTCTCGCCGACCTCTCCGGTTCCGCGTCGCCCCCGGGGGATCTGCGCGAACGGGAAATAGGTCATCACCGTGCCCGGCGTGCCGATCTCGTCGCCGTAATAGAGGTGATAGGTGTCCGGCGCATCGAAATTGACGGTCTTCTTCACCCGGCGCAGGCCGAGCGTGTGCGTGAAGAAGCTGTTGTTGGTCTGGGCGTCCGCCGCCATCGAGGTGACGTGATGAAGACCCTTGATCTGCTTGAGCATGGCTTTGTCTCCGAATGCCTTGCCGGGGTTTCGCCCGGTGTTGGCAGGAAGATGGATCCGATTGCCCATTGCTTGAATAGTCGTTTTTGTCAGCTTATTGTTGCTCGAATTGCGATAATGGAATGGCCTCTTGATCGGTGAACTCGAAGCGGTTCGCGTCTTCCTGGCAGTGGCGGAGAAGCGGGGCTTCGCTGCCGCCGCGGCCGCTCTCGGCATGACGCCGAGCGCCGCCACGCGCGCCATCGCGGCGCTGGAGGCACGGCTCGGCGTGCAGCTTTTCATCCGCACGACGCGGACGGTGGCACTCACCGCAGCCGGCGCGCTCTATGCCGAGCGCGTGCGCCCGCTGACCGCAGGGCTGGAGCAGGCGGCGCAGGAAACCCGCGAGACGCAGGGGCTGGTCGCGGGCGCCCTGCGCATCGCCGCACCGTTGTCGCTCGGGCTCAAGGTGCTGCCGTCGGTGCTGATGCAGTTCGGGCTGGTCCACGCTTCCGTCCGGGTGGCGCTGAGCCTGACCGACAGCTTCGTCGACATCCTCGACGGCAGCGTCGATCTCGCCATCCGCATCTCGGGCGTACCGACGGACAAGTCGACGATCTGGCGCAAGCTCTGCCCCGTGCCGCGTCTCCTGGTCGCCGCGCCGGGCTATCTGTCGGCGCGCGGCGCGCCGGACCACCCCGAGGATCTGGCCGAGCACGATTTGCTGGCTTATGGCACCGACCCAGCGGGCGAAAGCTGGGAGCTGCGGCAAGGCGACAAACGCGTTGCAATGCGAGCGGCCGGCCGCTTCAGGGCCGATAGCGGCGACCTCCTGGCGGAACTCGCCGCCAACGGCGAGGGCATCGCGCTGCTGCCACGCTTCATCGTCGCCGATGCGCTGATTTCGGGGCAGTTGGTGCCCGTGCTGGAAACATGGCGGCCGGACGATCTCTGGCTGACGCTGTTCTATCCGCCTTACGAGCGCCTGCCGCTGCGCGTCGCGACCTTCTCGGACTTCTTCGAGGTCCATGTCACGCAGACAAGTCCGCTTTGAGGCGTAGGCGCTGAAGAGGCGGTTCGGCCGGGCTCGCCCGGCTCCATTGAGCGTGCGGCGCCTTTCTGCTTACAGTTCCGGCGCGAACGGGGTTCCGTGACGCTCCCGTCCAAACGATCGTGCCATTGTCCAAGACCTCCGTCAGAAACTGCCTTGGAATCGCTCTTCGGGCGCCGGGCGAGCCGGGCTGCGGCCCGCTTCGCACGCTGAACGTGCGATGCCGTCGAGGCGGAGGATCGCGACGATGACCGGGCGCGGGCTGCATCATGTCACCGCAATCGCCACGAATGCGTCCCGCAATCTCGATTTCTATACGCGGGTGCTCGGCCTGCGTCTGGTGAAGCGGACCGTGACCCATGAGGACCCCGGGGCCTACCATCTGATCTATGGCGACGAGGACGGCTCGCCCGGCAGCCGGCTCTCGTTCTTCTCCTGGTCGAGCGCCGCAGCGGAGCCGCGCTCGGACGGCTCCGAACATATCTCCTTCGCGATCGCGCCGGAGGCGATGGACTGGTGGGAGGCACGGCTCTCCGCCTGCAAGGTGACGTGCCGGCGCGTGAACGGGCCAGAGGGGCGCCTCGAGCTGGCCTTCGAGGATCCGGACCACACGCCGCTTGCCCTCGTCGGCGCTGAGCAGGCGCCCGTTGCGAGCCGGGCTCCACCCGATATCCCGCAGGCTTGTACCATCCGCGCGCTTCTCGGCGTGACCTTGAGCCTGCGTGGCACGGCGTTGATGGCGCGGATCCTCACGGAGGTCCTGGGCTTTGCCGAAATCGAGAGCGTGGGCGACCGGATCGTGTTCTCGGCCCATGGCGGCCCCGGCGGCCGGCTCTGCCTGCATCGGCGGCCCGAGCAGACGCGGCCCAGGATCGGCGCCGGCGCGATCCATCATGTCGCTTTCCGCGCCCGGGACGATGACGATCTCGCGGCGATCGCGGCCAGGCTGCAGGAGCGTCTCGGGATCGTCGCCGGCCCGGTCAAGGATCGCTATTATTTCCGCTCGCTCTATTTTCGCGGTCCCGACGGCATCCTGATGGAGGTTTCGACGGATGGCCCGGGCTTGCTCATCGACGAGACCCGCGAGGCCTTGGGGACCCGCCTGATTTTCCCGCCGAGCCTGCGGGACCGGCAGGGCGAGCTGTTGCGGATTTTGCCGCCGCTCGGCGAAAGCTTCGATCAGGCAGGATAGGCCAAGGCCGATCGAGCGGGCCTGCGAAAATGCCCTCAAGCGACCGTCGATATGTCGTATTATCCGATTCATGAATTTGCGGTCATTCGATCTCAATCTGCTCGTCGTGCTCGATGCTTTGCTCGATGAGGCGCATGTCAGCCGGGCCGCGGACCGGCTCGGCCTGTCGCAGCCGGCCGCGTCGGCGGCCCTGCAACGCTGCCGCCATCTGTTTCGCGACGAGCTTCTGGAGCGCGGGCGCGGCACCATGTACCTGACGCCGAAGGCCGAGGCCTTGCGCGCGCCGCTGAAATCGCTACTGGCCGGTATCGTCGACCTCGTCGCCCCGCCAGAGATTCCGCTTTCGGAGATCCATCAGTCGATCCGCATCACGACGGCCGACTACCCGGCACTGTTCGTCATCCCGCCGCTGCAGCGGGAGTTGCAGCGCTCCGCTCCCGGGATCGACGTGGTGATCCAGCCTTGGCATGGCGCCGATGCGGCCCGCACCGCGCTGGTGGACGGCACCAGCGACATCGCCATTGCAGTCCTGCCGCCGGCAGAGGACGATCTGCATCGCGAAGAGCTCCTGACCGAGCATTACCGCGTCGCCATGCGTGCGGGGCACCCGGCGTCCGGAACCTTCAATCTGGAGGAATGGCTGGCCTATCCGCATATTCTGGTGTCCGGCCGCGGCGATACGCGGACACCGGTCGATGCCGAACTGGCCGGGCGCGGTCTGTCCCGGCGCGTCGGTCTCGTCGTGCCCAATTTCCAGATGGTGCCGGGCCTGCTCCTGGGCTCCGACATGATCGCGCTGCTGCCGTCCCGAATCCTGCCCGATTTCACCGGGCTGGTCTCGTTTCCGCCGCCCATTCCGGTAGCCGGCTTCCAGCTCCATCTCGCCTGGCACCGCCGCCGCGCGAAGGATGCCGCCCTCCGACACGTCGCGGGAATTCTGAGCGGATTGCTGCGGTAGCGGGGATGGCAGCTTCGCCTTCGCCGCGCACCTTGCAGATACCGGCCCGGTAGGCGACAGGCGCGACCGGTCGCGGCAGTCAGATGGTGCGACCGGCGAGCATGCGCGTCAGCTCCGCCGCCGACATCGGCTTGGCAAGGGCAAAGGACTGGCCGGCCCAGAGCAAGGTGAAATCATCCCGGCCGGCCGCCTCGGCAGCACTGCGCAACGGTCCCAGCGCCGTGCCGGCGGTCGGGAAGGCCGGAGCGAGATCGGAGAGCGGACCCAGTTCCATCATAGCCCGGTTGACGATGCCGCGCGCCGGCCGGCCCGTGAATAGATTGGTGATCGCGGTCGGCCGCTCGCGCATGCCGAGCGCCTTGCGATAAGTCGGCGAGATGCTGGCCTCCGGCGTGAACAGATAGGCGGTACCGACCTGAACGGCGGCCGCCCCAAGCGCGAAGGCAGCTTCCACGCCGCGCCGGTCCGCGATGCCCCCGGCGGCGATCACTGGGACGGACACGGCATCGACCACCTGCGGCACCAGCGCGAACGTGCCGACCTGCTCGGAAACGCGGTCGTTGAGGAAAATGCCGCGATGGCCGCCCGCCTCGGCCCCCATGGCGATGACGGCATCGACACCGCGCTCGGCCAGCCAGAGCGCCTCGGGCACGGTGGTTGCGGACGCGATGATCTTGGCGCCGGTGCGCTTTACCTGATCGAGCAGCTCCGGCGCGGGCAGGCCGAAATGAAAGCTCACGACCTCGGGGCGACAGTCTTCGACGACCGTCGCAAGGGCGGCGTCGAAGGGCGTGCGCCCGCTCGGCGTCTTCGGCATGTCCGGATCGAGTCCGGCTTCGGCATAGTAGCCGGTCAGGCGCTTCAGCCAGACCGCCTGGCGCGCCGCGTCGTCGACGGGTGGCGTATGGCAGAAGAAGTTGACATTGATCGGCCGGCGCGTGGCCGCCCGAACCGTGTCGAGCGCGGCCCGCAGGCCTGCCTCGTTGTATTGCGCGCCGGCCAGAGAGCCCAGGCCGCCGGCCTCGCTGACGGCGATCGCCATCTCCGGCGTCGATGCCAGGGCCATCGGCCCCTGGATGATCGGCAATTCGATGCCGAAGAGGTCGAGCAGGCGCGCTTGGGCGGTGCTGGTCATGATCGTTCCTCAAGAGGCCGGACGGGCAGTGGCCATTCTCCGCCGCCACGCGCCGATCTCAAAGGCGAAGGTCAGCCCATCCACGGTGCAGGATTGAGCGAAACGGGTTCCGTGTGACAAGGCGGCGCGGTTAGCCCGACGCACGCCGCTCGTGGTATTCCTGGGCTGGCAACCTGCTCCGGCCTAAAATGTCGAATCCCAGCTCCTCGCCACCGACCGGCATGACGAGGCGGCAAATTCCGGCAGGGCGCTCGCCGGGTTCGCTTAGGCGGGTCGAGGGGGAGACGATGCAGCAGCGGCACACCGGCAGCGTCGTGACGTCCAACGGGAACCGTCACGGCCTCGTCGCGCGGATGCGCGCGCGCCGTTGCGTCGAGGTGCCGGAGAACCGAGGAAAGCCATGTGAATGGCTGGGGGACTAGGACCCTCAGCCAGTTTCACGGCACCAATTTTAACAAGCAGTTACGACTGCCGGGGTGAACGAAACAGGATGGTTTTGTAGCAAATGATTGTAGCAAACGTGGCAGGGGCTAGCGAGCGCTCTCCCCCCGGTATTTGCGGCAGTCGGCGAGCATGGCCTTTGTGGTGAAGAAGCCGGTCAAGCTCGTGTTCTCTCGCAGGATCTCGCGCATGAGCTCGTCGAATTCACCGTCGGTGTTGTAGGCGAGCTTGGCTTGGCCGAGGCGCAGTTGAATGAGCTTGGCGTTCAGCACCTGGTCGAGTTGTTTGTAGGCCACGGGCGAGCGATCGAAATAGAGCTCGATGCCGAGGGAAACGCCCGGCAGCGTGAACGGGCCTTGGCCGTCGAGGCTGAACTGGCCGTCGATTTTGTCGTGCAGCGACGGATAGGGCGCGCCCTGCGCGATCATGTCCTTCAGGAAGAAGTCGAGATGGGTGAATGTGCGTCGGCTCTTGGGGCAGACGAAACTCATCTGCTGGATCAGCGTCGTCGCGTCCTTGTTCACCGAGTAGCGGACATAGGATTTCAGATCCGGCCGCGTGTGCGCTTTGGTGGTGATCCAAAACGTGGTGACGGTAGCCGCGATCTCTCCGGTTTGGGGGGCAGGCTGCACTTGGGCGATCGCGCTGCTGCCGACCAAGGAGCAAGTCAGGGCAGCGGCGAGAAGGATAGCGGTTCTGGTCATCGGACACCTGGTGGCGGGAATAGACAGGCTTTGGCGGAGCGCGTGACCGTTCGGTCAGCGCATGTTCTTGAAGAAAATTGCCAGCATGCCGCCGACCTCTTCGCCCGTGCGTGGATTGCCGGCGAAATTGCCTTCGACAAAGACCAGCCGCTTCTCGTCGGGATAGTGCTCGACGTAGAAATCCCAGGCTGGCTTGCCCGGCGCCTGGCAGCTCAGCGTCGAGGGGCCGGAACGCGGCCCGCCGGCATTGTCGAAGGCGCAGGACCAGTTCTGCATCTTGGCGAACTCGTAGAAGAGCCGGAACGGGCCGAGGTCGCGCTGCTCGCCCTGGACGGTGACTTCGATGGTCGTCGTCGGCGGAAAGTCCATCGGCCGCCATTTGATGCGCGGCACCTGGGCGACGGCGGCGGTGGCCGCAAGGCAGGCGGCGATGATGAGGGGCAGGCGCATGGTCGAGCCTCGCGGTCGGCTGAAGAGATGCGGGTTGCTGGCGCGGGGCTCGCTCAGTCGTAGAGCACGGCGAAAATGTCGCTGAACGGCTTCCCCTTCCATGCATTGCTGTTCATGCTCGCCAGGCTGAAGCTGCGTCCGTCCGGATTGACGGTCCATTGGATCTCGACCGGCTCGCCGACCGGCCAATAGGCATCCTCGGCCCAGGTCTGGACCACCTCGCGCATGAGAGTGAAGGTCGCCCGCAGTGCATCGCAGGCCGCCAGCGTCGTCTGCTGTGCGCAACCATGCTTGTCCGCGATCGGTTGAAGCCGGTTGCGGGCCTTCAGGTGGTCGATCGCCGTCTGGTAGTAGGGCAGCAGCGTATCGTAGCTGCCATAGCGCGCATTGATGTCGTTTTCGGTCGCGGCCGCGTTGACCGGCCGCATGAGCTGCTCGATCGCATTCGCATGCAGGCTCGCATTGATCTTGCCCGTGAATTTCACCACCGTCGCGCCCTTGTCGGAGGTGAAGGCCTGCCACTCGGCATTGTCGAAGCTGGCGGCGAGCGCCTTGCCGATGGTCGTGCTGGAATAGCCGGTCATGTAACCGTCGCGGACCAACGCGACGTAGCCGCCCCAGCCGGGCAGATTGAGATGTGGCACGACGGCTGCGGCGATGACGAGGGCGAACGCCACGATAGGCGCGATGAGATTGACGCCGCCGGTCTGCCTGGCCTTCGCCAGCGCGGCCGTCTGGTCCCGTTCCTGGCGCAGGGCTTCCCAGCGCTTGCGGACGGCATCGAGATACCAGGCGTTGCCGTAGAGCGCGAAGCCGACGCCCAGACCGAAGGTGGCGAAGAGGAAACCGCGGGCAACCGAGGTCGGGACGCTATCCGGCAGCAGCACATAGGCGAGCTGGAAAGCCAGGACGATGCCGCCAAGGACGTAGAACTTGCGGTACAGCAGCCAGCCATAGGGCAGGAACAGCGCCGGCCAGTTCCATGAACTCGTCGTCGCGATCTTCGCGGGATCGCCGCCGGCCTTCGCCAGAATGGCCCGCCACTTTGCGAGATAGTGGTCCTGCTTCCTGCCGATCAGCGCCTTGGCGAGCTCGCTGTCCAGGAAGTCGTTCGGCTCGGAAGTGGGCTGCTCGGACTTGGGCGGGAGGGCCGGCGGTTCTATGGCCGGCAACGGCGGTGGGAGGATCGGCTGCAACGGCACAAGCTCGGTATCGCCGAGCCGCTTCCACTCGCTGCCGAAGGCCGCCGTCCAGACGAGATTGGCGAGGCCGATCGCCCCGCTCGCCACTATCGCTCTCAGCTCGTCGCCACTAACCGGCCCGCCGCGTTCGCCGTTCTTCTCGTAGTACCAGTCGCTCACGCCAGTCAGCCCCATCCTCTAAATCGCCCAGGATGGGGCAGCCCAAGCGCTCGCCCGGTTCTGCTTCCCCGGCGCGTCTTCGCTGATCCGCGACTTTCCCAGCCCTTCCCGTAGGTTCACGCCCACCGGGATGTTGTTGCGTCGGAAGACGACGCGTGACGTTGGAAATCTTCCTCCCGTCGATTGTAGAGAATACTCCGTAGCCGAATACTCGACAAGGCGCTGCCGTCCCGCGGATGGAAATTCGTGAGGTCCTGGCATTGAATCTGCGGAGGCTGCGACAGGCGCGCGGCTTGTCGCAGGAGGAATTGGCGCATCGCGCTGGCATCGACCGCACGTATGTCAGCTCGCTGGAACGCAGCGTGTACGCGGCGGGAATCGATGTCGTCGACCGGATAGCGCGTGTTCTTGGTGTCGAAGCCGCCGACTTATTGAAACGTCCCGACTAGTATCAACTTTGGCGCCGCTAGCCTCTGGCGAATGCAGCTTGATAAGTACGGCTCTCCCCGTCACTTTGCGTGGTGAGAAACGCCCCTCGCTTTGCGAATTGCGTCAGATAGCTGAAACGGTGATGTTCAGCTCCTTGAGCAAATACGATTCTGCTGTTGGCAAAGCCAGATATCGGTGCCCCCGCCGCGATCATCGCCGTTGCGAAGGCGGGCTAAGAGATGCCAAGATTCCTGAGAATCTTGGGGGGCCGCCGCATCCGAATTTGCGGCGCTCGATAAGCTTTGAAATTCGATCAAGCCTATCTTGGCATTGAAAGTATCGTCGCCTCTGGCGTCCGGTGTTGATTATTAAGGAATAGGCGTGAAAGCGGGGCGATCGGGCATCAGAGATAACCGCAGCAGGGGAGCGGTCCGCGAGTTCATCACTGAACGCGCGGTCCCTGGCAGCCGCCTGTCGGTTGTCTCGGCTTATTTCACGACCTTCGCTTACGATTGTCTCCGCACGACGTTGGACAGCGTCGGGCAGATGCGCTTCCTCTTTGGTGAGCCGAGATTCCTGAAGGACGCGGACAATGCAGGGCTTGTCCCGCCCGCCTTCTCATTCGATGAGTCTGGGCTACGCCTCACTGACCAAATCAGGCAACGGCCCGCGGCTCTACGCTGCGCCCAATGGATTAAGGACCGAGTCGAGATACGTTCGGTCAGGCGTTCCGGCCTGTTGCATGGCAAGCTGGTCCATATCGATGACGGACGCCGTCCGCATGCCATACTTGGCAGTTCGAACTTCACAGCCAACGGGCTCGGGTTGGGCGATTCGTCGAACATCGAGCTCAATTTGGTCGTCGATAGCGACCGCGATCGAGAGGATCTGCTGGCCTGGTTCGACGAGCTGTGGAGTGACACGAACCTTACCGAGGATGTGCGCGAGGAAGTGCTTCGCGCCCTACAAGCCAGCTACGCCCACGCTGCTCCCGAGCTCGTCTATTTCAAGACGCTACTGCACCTATTTGGCGACTTCCTGGCCGATCAGGCGACGGAAGATGCGCTGATACAGCAGACTGCGTTCGAGCAAACAGCGATCTGGCGCGCGCTGTTCGATTTCCAGCGTGATGGCCTACGTGCCGTGCTTGCGAAGATCGAGAAGCATGGGGGTTGTATCCTCGCCGACAGCGTGGGCTTGGGCAAAACCTTTACCGCCCTTGCGGTCGTCAAGTGGTTCGAGAAGCGCAACAAGAACGTGCTAGTGCTCTGCCCGAAGAAGCTGCGCGAAAATTGGACGGAGTATCTCGCCACCAACAACAGCGAGATGAATCCGTTGCGCGAAGACAGGTTCGGGTACACCGTTCTGTCCCACACCGACCTCTCGCGCGAGAGAGGGAAAGTCGGTGACATCGATCTCGCGCGGATCGAATGGGGCAATTACGATCTCGTCGTAATTGACGAATCCCACAATTTTCGAAGCGCATCCCGGAACAAGAGCGGAGGCGGGCGTCGTAGCCGCTACGAGCGGCTGCTGGATGACGTAATCAAGGCAGGGCTTAAGACCAAGGTCCTGCTGCTCTCGGCCACGCCGGTGAACAATGATTTGGGTGACCTGAAAGCTCAACTCGACCTGATCTCGGCAGACAGAGGCGACGGCTTCGCGAGCCTGGGCGTTCCAAGCTTGGGCACGCTTATCGGCGGCGCGCAGCGGCGCTTTGCCGATTGGGCAAAGAGCGGCAGTCGCGACGCCGGCGAACTTTTGAACAAGCTGCCGCCCGCGCTGTTTGGCCTGCTCGACGGTGTGACTATCGCGCGTTCCCGCAGGCACGTTGAGCGCCATTATGCGGCTTCGATGCAAAAGATCGGCGGTTTCCCAAAGCGGGCCGCGCCAGAATCTGTTTTCGCCAGCATCGACAGCCGAGGTGGCTTTCCGGGGTTCGAGGACGTCGATGCCGCGATCAGCAAGCTGGAACTCGCACTTTATGGGCCGCTGACGTTCGTGCTCCCGAAGTATCGCGCGCTGTATGACACGGGCGGAAACTTCGATCAGGCCAATCGCGAAAAATATCTCGTCGCGATGATGAAGGTCGGCTTCCTAAAGCGGCTGGAAAGCTCTGTAAGCTCGTTCCGCCAAACGATGGACCGGATGATCGCTCGGATCGACCAACGGCTCCGCGATCTCGATAGCTTCGATGCGACGGCTGCGATCGACACGCTAGCTCCGGACGAGATCGAACTGGACGAGGAGCTGGAAGAAGCTTTCGAGGTTGGCGGCGCGCTCAAATACAACCTCGCCCATATCGACCGGACAGCGTGGAAGGCGGCGTTGACACGCGATCGCGAGCGGATCGCCGCGCTTGCCAATGAAGCGCACCAGGTCACGCCCGATCGCGATGCCAAGCTGGACCGACTTAAGGACGTCATCCGCGCAAAGGCAGCTAATCCCACGACCAATCGCGATGGCGAAGCCAACCGCAAGATCATCTTATTCACTGCCTTCACCGATACCGCCCGTTATCTCTATGAGGAGTTGCTGCCTCTCTCGCGCGAATGCGGGCTGCAGGCCGCGCTGGTGACAGGTGACGGCTGCAAGACAACGTTCGGCAGTGCGCGCTTCCAGGACGTGCTGGTCAATTTCGCGCCCCGAGCCAAGCGCCGCGCGTCGATGCGCGGCGCTGAAACTAGCCTTGAGATCGACCTACTGATTGCCACGGATTGCATTTCCGAGGGCCAGAATCTTCAAGACGCCGACCTGCTGGTGAATGTCGATATTCACTGGAATCCGGTGCGTCTAATCCAGCGCTTCGGAAGGATTGATCGGATCGGCAGCCGCAACACTACGATCCGTATGGTCAATTTCTGGCCGACAGAGGACCTAAACAAATATTTGCGCCTCAAGGATCGGGTGGAGGCACGCATGGCGTTGGTCGATCTCTCGGCAACTGGCGAAGATGATCTGCTCAACGCACGCGCTGAGGCCGATGGCGATGCGCGCTGGCGTGACGAACAATTGCTGCGCCTGAAGAATGAAGTGTTCGATCTGGAGGAAACAGGCGGAGGCGTGACACTGGCCGATTTTGCGCTTGATGATTTCCGCGCCGACCTGCTCAGCTTCGCGCGCAGCAATGAACAGGCGCTGCGCGCCGCGCCGCTGGGGCTCCACGCGATCGTGCCCAATGAAATCGTAGGTGGCACCCTCGATCCTGGTGCCATCTTCTGCCTGCGCCGCCGCCCGCCTGATCCAAATCCCCAGCAGGCTAAGATTAACCCACTCGATCCTCATTATCTTGTCTATGTGAAGGATGACGGCACGGTGCGCCTCGGTTTTGGCCATCCCAAGTCGATCCTGGAGGCGTATCGAGCGCTCTGCATCGGGCATCGCGAGCCTTTCGAGGCATTGTGCAACGCATTCGACGATGAAACCGGCTATGGCGAGAAAATGGAACGATACGACGCACTGATCCGCGCCTCAGTTGCCTCGATCGGAGAAACATCGGCGACGAGGGCGCTGGCGGTCTTGGCGGGCGCACGCGGCGCGCGTGTGCCCGACGAAGGCACGCAGGCCCGCGCCAGCCTGGACTATGATCTGATCACCTGGCTGATTGTCCGCCCCGGGAACGTTGCGGCATGAGCCACACGTCTGAACGTCTCGCTGCGATCCGCAACGCGGTTCGCGGGCTTACCGGCGCCGACCTCGAGGGCGCTGGCCGCGCACTGCTAGAAGCGATGGGCTATCGCAGCCCCAAGACGCTGGATGCCCCCAGCCGCCCCGCCGATTTTCTCGTGGCGTTGGGCATGGAAACAACGCGCTTCGACACGCTCGACCGTTGGCGCGGCGTGCATTTCCTGTTCCAGCTCACTGGCGATGAGCTTCCTGCTCTGTCACGTGGCGGCGCCCCAGCGACCGGCGGGACGTTCCAGCGCGGCGCAATCGATTCCTTTGTCTTCCTCGCGATCGACCTCGATGACGGTGGCTGGTCGCGCCGGCAACTCGTGGCAATCGTGCGCGCACTCAATCGCGGATTCTCGATGCCCGTCATCCTGCTGTTCCGGCAAGGCGGCCAGGCGACGCTGGCAGTGATTGATCGCCGTGCTAACCGCCGTGACGCCTCGCGCGACGTGGTCGGAGGACGCATCAGCCTTGTCAAGGACATCGACCTTGCGAATCCGCACCGCGCTCACGTCGAGATCCTGGCCGACCTGTCGCTCGCCGCGCTCGCCCAGCGCAAGACACCTTCGGATTTTCGCGCGCTCTACGATCTGTGGCTCGACACGCTCTCGGCCGCAGAACTCAACAAACGTTTCTACGAAGAACTGGCCACTTGGTTCGCTTGGGCGAGCACCAGCGCACCGCTGTCATTCCCCAAAGGGCAAGGCCATGGCGAAGGCACCAGGGAGACCGCGCTGATTCGCCTCCTCACGCGTCTCATGTTCGTGTGGTTCATCAAGGAGAAGCGGCTGGTCCCGGCGGAGCTTTTTGATGCCAGCGCGCTCGCTAGCCTTCTGAAGGAGCCACCCGCCACAACGCCCGAAGGCCATGGCTACTACCTCGCCGTTCTCCAGAACCTGTTCTTCGCCACGCTCAATACCGAAATGCCCGAGCGGCGTTGGCGGCAGGACGCTGCCGGGCAATCGAAGGACTATCTGGGCCACCATGTTTATCGCCACGCCACGCTCTTCGCCGATCCAGACAAAGCGCTGGATGCATTCGCCAGCGTACCTTTCCTGAACGGCGGCCTATTCGAATGCCTCGATACCGAGATCGCCGCCGACGATGCGCGCGCTGCTCTTGCTGATCGGGAAAACGTGCGTCTGATCCTCCGAATTGACGGCTTCTCTGATCAGCCAGACAGGCAGCCGCGCCTGCCCAACGCGCTATTCTTCGGCGGCGCGAAGGGCGTCGATTTATCCGCCTGGTTTGAAAAGGCCAAGGCGCCGCGCAACGTGCCTGGCCTGATCGATCTGTTCGAGCGCTACAAATTCACTGTCGAGGAAAACACGCCTCTGGAGGAAGAGGCTGCGCTCGATCCCGAGCTGCTGGGCAAGGTGTTCGAGAACCTGCTCGCCTCCTACAATGAGGACACCAAGACAACAGCGCGCAACAAATCGGGTAGCTTCTACACCCCACGCGAGGTCGTCGATTTCATGGTCGACGAGGCGCTGGTCGCCTGGCTGTTGCCGAAGCTTCCTCGGGAGCTGCCTTTCGGGGCTATGCGCCCGCGCGCACCTGGGCTGGACTTCGGCGCCATGCCCGGAGAGTTGGGGCTCGAGCAGCCTCCGGCCGATGCCCGCGCCGCGAACGACGGCGATGAGAAGCGCCTCCGCGATCTGCTCAGCTTTGCCAGCCGCTCGCATGACTTCAGCTCTGCCCAGGTCGATGCTTTGATCGCGGCAATCGAAAGCTGTAAGGCAATCGATCCCGCCGTGGGGTCGGGGGCCTTCCCGCTTGGCCTTCTCCAGAAGCTCGTGCACATGCTCGATTTGCTCGATCCGGGCGGCGAGAAGTGGAAGGCGCGCAACCGGCTCTATTATGAGCGGCGGCTCGCTGAAGCCGACACCATCCCCGCCGCCAACGAGCGCGGGGCCGAGATCGAGAGGGCCAAAGCCGCGCTAGCCGATTTCGACGCCAAGTTCGAAAGCGGCCACTATCCGGATTACACGCGCAAGCTGTTCCTGATCGATCGCTGCCTGCACGGTGTGGATATTCAGCCGATCGCCGTGCAGATCGCGAAGCTGCGGTGCTTCATCAGCCTGGCGGTCGAGCAGAAGGAGCACCCCGACCGCCCCAACCGCGGCATCACGCCTCTGCCCAATCTGGAGGCAAAGTTCGTCGCCGCCAACACGCTTACGCCCTTACACCGTCGTGGCCAGGCGGGACTGGTGAGCCAAGACTTGCTGACCAACCAGCGCGCGCTACGTGAGGCCAACCGCGCCTTTTTTGCCGCGCCTAATGGCGCCGCCAAGCGCGCGGTGCAGAAGAAGATTGCGGCCCTGCGCAAGGAAATTGCTGTCGAAGTGGCGCGCGACCACACCTTCGCCGGCGACGACGCCAAGAAGCTTGCCGCCTGGGATCCGTTCGATCCCAACGCCTTCGCGCCCTTCTTCGATGGCGAATGGATGTTTGGGCTCGATGCCTCGGCCGAGGAAGGCTGGTTCGATATTGCCTTCGCCAACCCGCCTTATATCCGGCAAGAGAAGATCGAGAGCTTCCGCGTCAACGACAAGCCAGTGGTTGCCAAAGCTCAGCTCAAGGCAGACTATAAAACCTTCGTCGGAACGGCGGACATCTACGTCTATTTCTACGAACGCGCGCTTCGCCTCCTAAAATCGCAAGGGGCACTAGCCTTTATTACTTCAAACAAGTGGTATCGCGCCGGATACGGCAAGGAGCTGCGCGCATGGCTTTCCACCCATGCGCGCATCCTGAAGATCATCGATTTCGGCGATGCGCCTGTGTTTGAAGCGATCGCCTATCCAACCATTCTGGTTGGCACCCGCAAATCCTCGCCCGGCATGCCTCGGTTGAACGAGACAATCCAATCGCTTAACTGGACGCCGATTGAAGGCGAGGATCCCAAGGAATCGGTGAAACGGTTCCCTGAGCGTTTCGCCGTCGAAGCCTTCGCGATGCCGCAAGCCGATCTCTTACCGGGCGGGTGGCAGTTAGAACCTCAGGCCGAACGCGAATTACTCGCGCGCCTTCGCGCAGGCGGGACGCCGCTCGGCGAATGGTGTCGGGGGCGTTTTTACTACGGCATCAAGACTGGACTGAACGAAGCCTTTGTGGTCGACGGCGCCAAGCGCGCCGAACTGATTGCCGCAGATCCGAAAAGCGACGAGATCATCAAGCCCTTCCTCCGCGGTCGCGATGTGAGGCGGTGGAAGGTGGAACCGGCGGACAAGTGGCTGATCTTTACGCGACGCGGCATCGACATCGACGGCTATCCCGCGGTCAAGAAACACCTCGAAGAGTATCGAGGTGCCCTGGAACCAAAGCCAGAACATTGGAAAGGAGCGCGTTGGCCGGGGCGAAAGGCCGGGTCATACATGTGGTACGAAATCCAAGACAACATTGCATATTGGCAAGAATTTGAAACGTCGAAGATTCTTTATCCCGACATTTTTGAACGCCCATCCTTTGCGTGGGACGATGCGAAATACTTTGCTGGAAACACGACTTATTTTATTCCAACGAAATCAAAATGGTTGACCGCATATCTGAATAGTTCGGTGTTTGACTGGTTCTATAGGCAAGTCTCCAACAGCATTCGAGGCGGTTATCTCCGCGCATTCTCTGATGTGATGGAGAAGGTTCCCGTGCCGAAGGTCGCCCCGGAAATCGAATCTGCGATGGAGTTGTTGGTAGAAGTGCTTCAGGCATGTCCAGCTCAAGGAGCCCGCCTCGAAGCTCTCATCAACGCCTTCGTCTGCGAGATGTTCTTCGCCAACGAGCTCCATGGGCGCAATCTGCGCCCCTTCGACACCGCGCGCGCCGCTGGGTTGATGAACCTTGTCGGCCTGGAAGGTCCGGCCCTCGTTCGCGGCGCCGACGACTGGTCCCGTCACCTAGCGGACCCCGCCCATGCTCTCTACGCCACGCTCTTCGACCTGCAATCCATCGACGCGGTGAGGATCATTGAGAGTCGGACCTGAAATGGCGGAGGGCGGCGGAGAACAGGTTGCTTCAGAGGCGACGGCTGAAGCGCCGCCCCCGCAGCCACTTAGGATCGAAAGCCTGTCGTTGCGCGCCTATCGGGCGTTCAGCGCTGAGTTGGAAATCCCCGTTCAAGGCCGGAACCTGATCGTTTACGGAGAAAACGGTGCGGGCAAGTCTTCGATCTACAAGGCGCTTCGCGATCTATTTGCCCGGCGTCCGCGCCGCGACGCTCTGAAAAGCAATGCCCACGTCCATCTGCTCGATCCAGTTCTAACACCACGTATCGCCGTCACTTTCAACGATGGCGCCTCGCAACTCGAATGGACTGAGGCTCGACATCCTGGTCTACCTACGGCGGACTCGCGCATCGCGCTGGCGGCGCTGCGCAGTTCCTTCCTCGACTATCATGCGCTTCTAGAAACCAACGCCTTCCACGGTCAGCGTCGTCCGAACCTGTTTACTCTCGCCATCGAAATCCTGCTTGCCGATTTCACGGACGCGATATCTGGTAAAACTATCGCCGAGCGCTGGACAGAGACTGAACGTGCAAAGCCGTTTGTCCACTCTTTGAGTGGAGACTACTTGATCCCGGTCCAGGCGGCCTGTGAGACGTTTAACGCCAGCCTGGAAGCGGCGCTGGATGCCATGCTGCCTATCATTAACGCGCTCCTTACCGATCTTGGCCGAGCGGAAATGAGGATTGAGGCGTTCGAGCGTGGGACTGTCCGCTACAATGATGCGCGGCTGAAGAAGGATCGTGGTTTTATTGGCAAGGAGCTGTTCGCAAAATTGGCGTTCCGCGGCTACTATCCGCAACAGCCGCAACATTTCTTGAACGAAGCGCGGCTCTCTGCCTTGGCGCTCGCCTTCTATCTCGCAGGGCGGCTTGCTTGTGTCCCTTCGGCGCCGTCACCGGCACTTAAGTTGCTGGTGCTGGACGATGTGCTCGTCGGTCTTGACTACGCCAATCGCCGGCCTCTGCTCGCCGTACTGGAAAAGCATTTTTCCGATTGGCAGATCGTGCTGCTCACCCACGACCGCCATTGGTTCGAAGTTGTCCGCGCCGCCATTCCTGCTGATCGATGGACTTGCCACGAGATGTACGAAATGGTCGCCATAACCGGCGAAGCCACGCCTTATCTCCGTCCCGTTCCGTCCGACATCGTGAAGGCCACGCTTAAGCAGGCTCGCGAATTTATCGTCCAGAAGCACCTGCCGGCCGCTGCGAACTACGCCCGGTCTGCTTGCGAATTGCTGTTACGGAAGCAGTGCGAGGACAAAAAAGTAAACTTCCATTACAAACCCGATCCCAAGAAGATAACCTTCGAACAGCTCAAGACCGGTCTTGAAGGCAAGCTCGCCGGGGATCGGCCGAAACTCGACGCGCTGGCGGCGATCACGCCGCATCAGGCGCGCATCCTTAACCCGCTCTCGCACGACCCCACGACTTCGCTCAACGAAGCCGAGGTGATCGCCGCTATTGATGCCGTCGAGACGTTGATGACGACGCTGCGGAGCTAGTTAGCTCAGCACCAGGCCATAGATACGCAGAAACTATGCTGTCCGCCGAACACTCTTTGGCAAGCTGATGCAGGCTCCGGCATGTTCCGGCCCAATCAGACCTGCGATGTCACTGGCGAACTCCGGCGGAACACGCATACGACCCACCTGTAACGCGCGAACAACTGCTGCGACGTGATTCATCGCAAGAGCGGTTACTACGGCGGGGTGCATCAATAGTTCAGCTGTACAGCCGAGCGGAAGGGAAGCGAACGAGGCGGCACAGAGATTACGCGCCTTACGTTCATCGAGCAGGGCGAAGCCTCCCAACTCCGCTGCGCAGGCAATCGTCGCGGCTTCACCGTCATCGAGTGTGAGCCGGGCCGAGCCGTCAATCAGACTCTCGTAAACCGGTAGGCCGATGCTGCCGATCTCCGCGCGCGCTACAAGGCCGGCGCCGATCAGATCACGAAGCTGCCGGGCGTCGCCGTGGCCGTTGCGCTCGCCCGCTTCAAGCTCAATTACGGCATTGCTCGTTACGACGACACGGTGAGGGAGTGCCCTGATGATCTCGGACGCCCGGCCCGAGGCATTCAGGTTGATGACAATGCTCGCATCGGCGACGAGAACGGACGGAGGACTAGCGAAGAATTTTGATGCGTTCATCAGCTTCGCTTTCTTCACGTTCCGCACCGTCGAGCAGTTCACGGATACCGTGCCGGTCAAGTTCTAGCAGGCGCGCAAGCTGCCCTTCGCTGTATAGTTCCTTCTTCCATGCTTCGCGGGCAAGCAATGCTAGGCGCGGCGGGGCGAGACCTCTTGCCAGGACCGTGATATCGGCGCGGCCGGGCAGATCGCCGAGTACTTCGCGTACCTGTGCGTCGGTTATTCCGCCATGCTCTTGGAACCAATCCCAGGTACCATCGCGCGCCAGCTTTAGCTCTTCCAGCCGGCGCACCATCGCTTCGCGAGAAACGCCGAAAGCGTTGGCGAGGATAATAATGTGCCGGCGGGTCAGGTGGGACTGGCCAGCGGTGATTTCAGCGAAACGCTGACGCACGGCCCGGCTCGGCGTGATGAAATTGCGCTGAAAGATATTCGCGTAGCGCTCTTCGCGCGAGGCGAACTTCTCATCGTCGGTCAGAACCTCTGGCTGCCGGCGGGTCGAGACGACGTGTGCGAGTTCGTGAACGCCCGTCTGGGTCAGCCTCTCGGGGGGATGGTTCGCGTTCAGAAGGATGCAGGCGCCAGCCGCCTCGTCATAGGCGAACAGTCCCGATACCTTGCCATCCAGGGGCCGAACGTAAACACGAATGCCCAGCTGCAAATCTAGAAGGGAGACAATATCCGCGACCGGTCCCGCGCCAAGCCCAAGCCATTCGCGCAGTTCCTGCGCATCCTGCTCGGCCTGCGAACGAACATCTCCTGGCAGCAGCGGACGCTCGGGCGGATAGTTTCTCGCCCGGGATACGCCGAGGGCATTCTCGAGTTCGACTTCTGCGCGAACAAGGCTGTTGAGCAGGCGCGTCGCACGTTCGATGTCATTGTCCTTGCTGTCCTCCAGTTTGCGAAACCGGGGAACCAAGTCGAGATGGACGGCCTCCCGCCGCAGGATCGCGTTAGCCGAAGTGCGGTAGGCCGTCGCGAGTTTCTGCAGTTCGTTCATCTGAATACGGCGTTTGCCCTGCTCTATAGCGACAATCGTCGTACGTGCGGCCCCGATGAGATCGGCAGCCTGGGACTGCGTCAGCTTCGCGCCTTCGCGCGCAAGCCGTAACCGCTCGCCAATTTCCACATCGCTCAGTCGCTCTGGCATGCCGTTCATTGATCTTGCCGCGTCCACTGCCTGAGGAAGGAACGCGCTCCTGCACTCTTGATAAACATCCCCCACTCGGCGGCGTGCCGGTCGAGCACACCTCCGAGCAGATCCCCCATCTCCTTGGCCGCCATGCCAAGGGATGGCGCTGTGATGATCGCGTGGCGCTCAACCGCAGTGCGATTGCCGGTGGCGGCCATGTCCGCGAGGTGGTCGAGATGAAGCGTCCCGGCGATCGCGTACTCGCGGAACGCCTGGCTCATTCTCTTGAAGTCGTTATGCACCGAGCCGTCGATCGTCCCCGCCGTCAGGTCGTCGCAAACATACGTGCCTTCGGGCTCCTCCAATCCGGCGGCGTGAACGCTCATCCGGCGAAGCATGCAGGCAGCGCAGATGCCGCACTGCGTCAGCTTCCCGTTCAGCGTGCTCCATTGCGCGCCGCGCCAGCACGATTTCGTATCGCGCCAGGATTCGCTGCCGAGCAGAGCGGTGTAGGCTTTAAGGGTCTCGCCCTTGGTGTGCCAGAGCCGGGGCGATGAAAATTTGAAGGGGCGCTCGAACAATGCGGCGAGGAACCGCTCCATACGCTTTAGGAAAAGGGGGTGATTGCGATAGTCGGGATAGGCATGAGCAGCGGTCACCAGTGCCGGGCCGAAGGCACCTTGGCCGCTCTCGGGAACAATGATTTCTTCCGCTTCCGTCAGGTAGGCGGCAAGACCGCTGATGAGTGCGAACTTGAACCCCCGGCTTCGCGCGCTCGATTCTCCTCTTGCCGAAACGGTATAGGGAACGGTTGCAAACGGCTCGCGCTCGCCCTTGCCGGGCAGGCCTGCGGCTTTCGGACCAACGCGGACGCGTACCAGTTGCTCACCGAGGGTCGCCGCCATCAGACCAGCGACAGCACGGGAATCCATGCCTTCGCTGTACGCGATCACGGCTTTGGTTTTCACCGGCAGTTGCAGGCACTGCTGCGTCGGGGACGGCGCGTCGCTGCGCCTCTTCACGAACTCGATCGTCCAGGCGTCTCCCGTCAGGAACCGCAGAGCTTCTTGGAGCCTGCCGGCTATATCCGGTGCGGCCCATCTTTGCGGCGCATGTACTGGCAGCCGGAGAGTTAGCGTCCGCGTCCAGCCCAGCGACGGGCGCCGGGTTGAGCGGTCGGCATACTCGACCGCGGCAGCCAGCATCATCGCGTCGTAAATGAGCGGCTCCCAGCGGGCGAAGGCATACGACTCCAGGGCTGCCGTGGAGAATTTGAGGTCCCGCCCGAGGTCGAACGCCGTGCGCCCTTTGCGCGACTGTCCACCCAACTCGACGACATCGATGTCATGCATTGGGATTCTAGGGTTGTAGGCGTGAACGGTCATAGAGGCGGCCCTTCATCAACGCCCTTGCGGGTGGGGAGAGTGACAGCACGCTGCTTGGGCGGGGTGTTGCCGGACAACAGCTCACGAGCAAGAGCGCCGCAGTTGACCTTCTGGCGCGCCGCATCGAGGCGCTGGCGGACATAGCTGCTGCTGCGCGGGCTCGCCTCGCGCTGATAATGTTCTTCAGTGGCGCGGAGTGCGCTGTGCATCGTGTCAGCAAGGGCTGCACTTACTGCGGCCTGCGCGCCTTCTTCCCCCATGATGCCATTTGAAACGGCGGCGACAGCGCAGTCGATGGCAAGATTAGCGGGTGCCACACCAGGATATTTCGCGCGTAGCGCCTCCAGCTGCTCGATCCGCATCGACGGAAAGAGCGTGTCCCCACACATGATCTCACGGATTGCCTTAAGCGGGGCCTGGAGGAGTTCGCGCTTGAGGGCGAACGGAAGCGCCTCAGCCACCTCATCGGGCGAGTGAGCTGCTTTAGCGGCGCGGCGCGCCAACGTCTTCCAGTGAGGACGCAGCGGCAGGCTTCTGTGAGGGCCGTCACTCATGGCGCGATCTCCATGTCAGGATTAGATCGCACAAAAGCTGACAATGTCAAATCTTGTATGATGTGGGGCTTACAATGGGGAGTCTGTGTCGCCTGTCTGACAGTCTGAGGAAGGTCTTTTTGGGCCCCTACGTCACCCGGCCGGCGCCGAGCCGCGGTCGTAGAGATAGGCGGTGACCGGGAACGGCCAGTCCCGTTCTGCCCGCAGGACTGCCTCACGAAGGGTGGTGCCGTACTGCCAGACCACGGCGAAGTAGGTGCCGCTGTTGGCCGTCTCGTCCCAATCGAAGAAAGGCTCGCTACGGCGGCGCCGGTCGTCATGAATGCTGGGCTCATAGACGACATCGACATGCGGATTGAGCTTGTCGGTACGGTGATCGATGATGTTGCCGAGCATGGTGCCCCCCTATCGCATCTTGGGCGCGCTGGCGGCGATCTGCCCGAGGATGGCGGCGCGCTCCTCGTCGCCGATGACCTGAAGCTGGCTGCGGAGTTGCTGCCAGAGCTGAGCGATCAGGTCGCGATCGGCGCCGACCGGCTCGAAGCCGAAATGCCGAAAGCGGCGATGCTCGTAGAACAGGCAGAGCCAGAGCTCGATGGCCGTGCCCCGCCACGAACCTGCCATGGCTGCCTCGTCCGCCTGCTCATTCGCCCAGAAGGCGAGTTCGCCGAAATCGAGCGCCGATGAAACATCGTAGCCGTGCAGGAGATGGGCGAAGGCGCCGGAGGCTTCCCAGGAGAAGGCCTCCGGCATGGCGGAGAAGTCCCCGGCACGAACCCGATCGAGCCAGGCGGCCTCGTGGCCTGGGCTATCGCTCACGTGATGATCCTTCCCTGGGCGCGGGCTTCCACCGCATAGGCGGAGAGCGGCCTGTCTGGGCGGAAGTGTTCGTCCCGCTCGATCGGCAAGCCGAGGCGTCCGCGGACGCTGGCGAGCTCGGCCAGCGAGACGGAGCCCAACTCCGGCGAGCCAAGGCCGAGATCGCACAACGCGAACGCGATACCCGGATCATCCGGATCGAGCTCGGTCAGGAGCCAGGTCGCGTCGGCGTCCGGCGTGAACAGTTTCACGACGGGGAGCGGATCGAGCTCTTCGCCCGCGGCGCTGAGCCGGCCGTTGGCGAGCAGGCGCTCGCGCTCGGCCTGTGGGATGATGAAGGGCGCGCTCATGCGCGTCCTCCCGGCAGGAGCTTGAGGGGGCCGGCGGCCGTCACGGCGGCGAGCTCGCCTGCCGTCCCGATCGGCCCGTCGCCGGCCCAGAACAGGTTGAGTTCGCCGTCGACGAGCTGGAAGTCGGAATACCGGCGATACAGCCTGGCCGCGTACTCTTCCTCGCCGGCCATGGCGAGGGCGACGATGGTGTCTTCCAGGGTGATGCTGGCGAAGCCGACCTGATCCTCGCCGGCCGGCTTGAGCTCGGCCTGGTAGCCGAGGACGGCAGCCGAAATGAGGTTGTTGAGCTGCGGAGAGACGACGACGAACCTGCCCTCGTCGGTGTCGCCGCGCATCAACATCGCCTGCGCGAGCAGATGCTCTCGATACAGCTGCTGGTAGGGATTGGCCTTCAGCGCCGGCTTGCGGGGCTCGATGAACAGGCCGGAGACCTCGGCCAGGTCGTCATAACGCGGCCGGATCGCCGGGACCGGTTCCTGGCAGGACTCGGAATACTTCACCTCAATCGCGACGAAGCCTCTGGTTCCGTTCGACTTTTCGTAGCGGAGGAGCACGTCGAAGGCGCTGTGATCGCCGGTGAGGGCCGGATTGCCGCGGCCGGGCGAATGCTCGAACAGCACGGCCCGAACCTCGGCGCCCTTCAAATCGGGGAAGAGTTCGCGGAGGACGCGGGAGGCGAAGGCAAGGTCGAGCTTGGAGCAAGCCGAAGAGGTTGAAGGCCAGCGGCATCGAGCTTAGCAAGTTGCCGTAGAGCCGGCCCTCGTCGATCATCGCGGCGGGCTCGCGATAGGCCAACTCGCGGCGGACCAGCGCGGTGATGGCCGGTGCCATGAAGTTGGCGCCGGCACGCGCGGCGACGTGGCTAATGCGCGAGCCGAGCTTCCTGCGTTTGCCGTCGATGCGATAGTGGCCGATCGGCAGCTCGCGGTCCTCGCGCCACAGGCTCTGAAGGAGCCGGGCCGCCGAACGGAAGCGGTGGTCCATGGGCTCATGGACATGGTGCTTGCGGAGGAGTTCCTCCGGCAGCAGCGGGACGAACGGAAGCGGTTCGAGAACGTCGGGCGCCATGAGGCCTCCTGCCTGTTGCGGTGTGGCGGAGGTTCAGGGACGCCGTTTGGAAATTGACACTGACGCCGGAAACGCGCTCCTCTTGCGGAGAAGCCTCCCGCCTGCCGAGCGGTCTCCCGGCAGGCGGGTGGAAAGGCTGATTCTTGGCGTCAAATTCCAGAAATTCTATTTATTTTCAAATAAATAGGTCGATTCTTGTCTATTTTAGGGTGCGGCATAAGTCTCATATTCAGTTCGAAATAGCCTCCCTATCGGTTCGTCTCACTCTTTGTTCGAAACATCGTCGTCGTCACCCCCGAGGGTCGAGAGCGCGGCTCGCAACTGCAGCCCGTCATGGGCGCCTTCCAGCATCAGCATGTTCCGGGTAGCCTTGAGCTTCACCTTCTCTGGGAACTTCATGGCGGCCAGTACCCTCTCGATGGCCTGATGGTCGACGCGTCCTGCTAAAGGCTGAAGGCGCTCCGGCCGAGCACCCGCGCGCTCTCCATCCTGCTCGGACAGCCCGTCGGCCTCTTCCGCCAAGAGGATGGGCGCGCCGTGGCTGAATCGACCGCGTGCGTTCTGTGCCTTCCACAGAACGCGCTCATCTTGGCGCTCGAAATCGAGCTCGACCTTGAACCCCTTGCCTCCGAGAGGCCCCGCGATCCCCAAACCAAGCAGCAACGGGTCTTGCTTCAGCTCGATCGCATCGTCGAACGGTGATGTAAGGGAGGCAGGAATCGTAGGCTGGCTCACCTTCGGGATCATTACCGCGAGTTCGAGATTGCCGCTCGTGATGAACCGAAACTCGCCGGCCTCCCAGAGCTGCGTGTCCTGCGGATTCATACGCTTGAGGATCCGGCAGGCATGCGGGACATCATTCGCCGCCAGCGAGAGAACGACCCCGACCAAAGCCTCGGCGGACGCGCAAGCGATCGCATTGAGCGAGCAACCCCGCGCGACACCGTCCTTGATCTCAACGCTGGAGAATTGTCCGGCGCCGCCCTTGTTCGCCCCCAAGGCGGCAAAGGTCAAAGCCTCGCGAAGCACTTTTGGATCGACCTTGGCGACAAGACGGCGGTCGGCAATGCGCCACGGCTTGATGTCGCCAGGATCGGGCTCACTCAACGTAAGATTGATGTTGGCATGGCCGGGGAGCACGCGGACGCCCCAGTTCTGGGTATGCGTCTCGATGCGCTGGGCGATGACGGTCGTGTTCTCCACCAAGCGGTCGATGAGAGCTAGCGGATACTCAAAAGAGATCTCGCTCGTGGGAATGATGGCTGCCGCGTCGACCAACGGAACGCGGGCACGCGCGAACACCGAGCGTCGACGCATCGAGACCGAGAAGCCATCTTGCGAGATGGCGAAGATCGCGCGCTGATCCGAATCCAGGTCGACCTCTCCACAAAGCCGGGCTTCGCTCAGCACATTGCGGAAAAGGCTGCCGGGCATCTTGAAGATGGCAAGATCGCCGCTGCCGGTCATCTCGGTGGAAGGCTCGCCATTTGCGAACCAGAACTCCGGCTTCACATGCTCGTCCGCGTCAAAATCGCTCCTGTATCTCGGCCTCAAGATCGACCTCCTCTATGTAATGGTGGGGTTTATCAGCGCTTCAGTGGAGCGCCTGGAGACGGGCGCGGATCAGCGCTTCGGCCTCGCGCAGCTCGACTTCGTTCAGCGTGTCGATGATCCGGGTGATGAGAGAAGACGTCTCGGTCGCGGTTGCTGAACGACGACGATAGGTCGCCCCGAACGAGAACAGCGGATCCTTGGCCACACGAACGCCGGTCTGATCGACCTCGAAGCCCTCTTCCGAGAGGATCGCCGCGCAAGCGAGACCGCAGAATTGGCGCATCATCGGCGCGGTCATGGCCGATTTGCCAAACAGGTCGATCAGGGCGCTGCTGACGGCGGCGGCAGGGACACGGCCGTCTTCGGCCGCGTCGATGAGCAGCGGCCGGCCACGCTCGCGCAGGTATTCATAAACCTCAGCCCGATTGGCATCGGAGCGCGCCATGCGCTCGGCCCGCTGCTGCAATTTCTGCATCGCACTTGCCCTAATTGATTGTAGCCATACATATCAATCAATGGCCTGCTTGCAAGGGAAGCCGGGAATGACACTGTCCGAGAAATACAGGCCGACGACATTCGAAGCCGTTCTCGGCCAAGCCAAGACCGTGAGCTGGTGCCTGGCTCAACTCGGCAAGCCGGCCGCCGGTAGCGTCGTGATGCATGGGCCGAAGGGAACCGGAAAGACGACCCTCGCACGGCTCTACGCGGCTGCGCTGCTCTGCGAGAATCGGCCTGCGTCACGCTCACCGTGTTGGCGGTGTAGTGCCTGCCAGGATTTCGCAGCCGGCAATCCGCTGAACTGCGTTTCGCTGAACTCCCCAACGTTGGACGCCGCAGCGGTTGCCAGCCTTGTCGAGTTGTCGCGATCAAACCCAATGGGGGCTGATCACCGTGTCTTCCTGTTTGACGAAGCGCACGGATTGCCCAGGAAAGGATTTGAGAGCCTTCTGACGGTTCTGGAACGGCCGCGCCGGAACGTCTTCATCTTCCTGACGACCGAGATCGCCAAGATTCCGCTGACGATCCGGGATCGCTGCTCCGACCATCAACTCGACCTGATCAATCCGGCGACGGCAGTCAGACATCTCGTCGACATCTGTGCCCAAGAACAGATGCAGGCCGAACCCGAAGCGCTTGATCTGATCGCCGAGCTTGCCGGCGGCCATGTGAGAGAGCTGGTGAAGCTCCTCGAAGACGCCACGCAGAACGGTGCGGTGACGGCCGATGGCGTTCGTCGTCGCTTCGGTCTGGATTTTTGCGATCGGCTCACGGCTTTCCTGCAGGCCGAGCTCGACAACGGGGCCGGCGACGCGATCGCCGTGCTGGACGCCTGGCAGGATACTCCCGCCCAGAAGCGAGAGCTCATCCATGCCGGCATCGTCGACCTCTATCGTCGCGATGTGCTCAAGCTTCGCTCATGAGCGCGATCTTCCGTGGGATGAAGGCGGAGGAGCGGGCCGCCATCGTCAAGGGCATGAGGGCGCGCGCATGCGCTGCCGGGCTTTCCGAAAACCAGCTCTGGGAGGCCGCCATCGATTTCTGGGCTCCGGCCGCGATCGTGACGCCGGCATCGCTCGTCGCCGACGCGATCAAGTTTGCTGGCCTCCTGAGCAAGGCGCCGAGCCTCACTGCTCCGGCGCCGGCAAACCGACCTCAGAAACGTCGGGCGCGTCTTCGCAAGCCGCGGGCGACGAAGGGGAATGAGAATAGCCCGGATTATTGGTCGCGGGACACGGCGGCGGCCGTGTTCGACGCCGCTAGCGCCCTTCCGCAGCTCTTTGGCGTCCACTTCAACACGCTTATCGTCCTGCGCCACGATTTGCTGGGTCGCGACGAAGCGCACGGAGCCATTGAGGCGTCAGATCTTATCCATGAAGCGACTCAACAGTTTCGGCGTCTCGCCGGTGTGCAAGCACGGCTGCATTCCATCTATCGACACCGTAAGACCGACCGCGACGGATTCACGACGGCGATCATCTGCCATATTCCGCCACTGTGGGCCGATGCCATGCGAGACTGGATCGACGGGTTTATCGAACGGCGCTTCGGCACGCGGCGCGACCGCCGTGCCGTTCATATCCGTATGACGGAACATCCCGACACGAAATGCCAGGTCCGCCGGCATTGGCGCCTCGTCCGCGGCCTTGCTGGTGCTCTGGATCCGACTCTTGAAATCGTCCATGAAGGCAGGAGGCGGTGGCTTGTCGATCTGCTTGGTGTTCCGCCCGTTCTGCGTCGTCCGGGCCAGGCGCTGCCGCTCGCGCAGCGCTACCGGATCTCCGAGACGATTGGCGCCAGTGCCCAGGCTCGTGCGCGCCGCGAGCGCCTAGCGTGCCTCTCGGCCTTCCGGGATCAGGCCTGGTCGGCGCTGACGACGGGATGGGAACTCCCCGAACATGATGAACGTCTCCGCGAGCTCAATGAACGTGACCAGAAGCGCGCCTTAATCATGGCGCATTGGCCAGAAGATCGCGACCCGCTTCATGACGAAGTCCGGGAGGCTGAACTCGAACGGCTTCGGTCGTCGTGGCCGGAGGACCCGCGCCAGCGGCCAAGGTCATGGCGGGGGTGGTGGCTGCCTCAGGAGCTTTGACCGATCTGATCCGTGCCGTTGATGAACCGCGGCAGGGGTGACGTAGTTCGGGACTATTCAGTAAGTCACCGCTTCCCTTGGCTTATATATTATATTGGCCGGCTTGCTCCAGGGAGAGGATTAGATATTCCTCTTGCCCCCCAACCTTGGTGATTGCTTGAGGTGGGCTGCCCTTGCCGAAGGCAAGGCTTCGCCTGGCGGCGGCGAAGCCTCGACTGACCGATCTCGGTTCCGAACCTCGGAGCCATGCCGTCGGCAAGCCGCTGGATGGTTGCGTAACCCTGCTACGGGTAGGCCGGGGTCAGGCGGTCGGCCTTTACACGCGTCTTCTGATCTGGCGCGGACGGATCGGGCCGCACCATCCATCGACGGCTCGATCGTCTGGGAGTCGGGGCAACCCGGATGCTCCCTCCTGCGACTTGGTCGCCCAAGTCGCTTTTTTTACCGATGCCCTTCGGCGAATGTCCGGCGGTTCCCTGATTTCGCCTGGCTAGCGTCACGGACCGGAGCCCATAGGGGGCTGGCGATGCACCAAAGCGCGGAACGATGTGGTTGTCAGGTAATGGGAAGCGCCAAGAGGATGTTGCTGAACCTGAAGCGTGGCAGGGAATTGTCTGTACTCGGGGCGAGGGTGCCGGCGGCAGCTGGATAGCGCGGTTGGGCAATGCAGGGCAGCAGGAGCGCTGGCAGGGTTGCAGGAGGTATAGCGCATATCGCGCCGAATGCAGGCGTGTCACAGCGCGCAGCATGGCATTTCCGAGCCAATCCTAGAGCGTTTGCGGGAGCGGCTCGACTTCACCCTGCTCGTCGTAAAGCGCCGACAAATCGACCTCGATGTTGATTCTGTCGATAGCCTCCTTCAATTGAGTCACAAAGCTTTCTTTATTGTAGCGACCTGTCTCACCCAGCGTGGTGTGCCCCGTTATACGGTCAATAGTTGAATCCTCCGCGCGGCCTTGGTGCAGGAAGGTCGTGGCGCTGTGCCGGAAGGAATGAAAGTCCCTGCCTTTCTCGTAGAGTCCAACAGCGCGCCGATAGCGGGTGAACCATTTGGTGAAGCCGTGGCCGAATCGGTCGTCGGCGCCACCCGGCCCCAAATTCGGGAACACGCGATCTTGCCCTGCCTTGCGCTGGGATTCGACGTATTTGAGAAAGCCGATGCGAATGAGTTCCTGATGAATCGGAACAATGCGGACGGCCGACTTGTTCTTCAACTGCTTCGCCCCCTTGGCGTTGATGTCGAACACCCAGATTCCAGCCTGCTGCTGAATGTCTTCGATCTGGAGCTGACAGATTTCCTCCTGGCGGGCGCCGGAGAATACGGCGATGAGCGGAATCCAGAAGCGCTCGTCGCGGATGATCATGCTGCCAGGTAAGGTCCTCCGCCCAGCGGATTGGCAACCTGTCCAGATCGGCGTTTTGAATAAGCGTTCCAAATCATCCCGCGACCACATAGCCCGTTGATCTCGGGCGCGCTTCTGCTTCGAGAACTTGAATCCTGAGAAAATTCCCTTTGCGGCCTCATCATGGGAATGCATTTCATCCCAGAGGGAGGATAGCGCGGAAAGATGCCGTTTGACGGTCTTTGTCGCGAGGCGCGGCCCTTTGCTGCCGGTTTCGGCATCCAGCGCCAGAATCTCGGCAGGCGCCTTGCCCACATACTGAGAAGCCTTGCCGTAGTCCGACGGTAGCCGTTGCAGCACGTCTTTGAAGGTCGCTGCATCCTTACGGGTATAGGAGCGCAACGGCCGATTGCCGCAGATGGCTTCGAGGAGCTCGTAGCTCTTCTCGTTCTGCAAGGCAGTCTGGTTCTCCCAAGTGCGCATCAGTTTCTGCTTGGCGACAAAATCCGCAGCCGCTTTGGTGAACAGCGGCCCGGTCTCATTTGCTACCGCCTCTGTTGGCGCAGCCGAGGTCTGCTGCTCTGAAGCACGCGGTTGAGCAAAAAGAGCTTCAACCTTGCGCGCCAAAAGCTTGTCACGGGGCTCGAAATTGAAGTCGCCCTCGTAGCGGGCCCGGACAGCCTCCGCGAGGTCAATACCGCCTCGGATCAGCGCCTGAGAGAGCTGATCCCGGCCAGTCTTGTCGAGCTGTCCGGCGAGGTTGTGCTTCCGCAGCATGGCCTCGGTGACGAACGCGACGGTCCCGAACTCATTGGCTCCCAGATCGGTCCGTGCCCGTTGGGCCACGTCTCGAAAGTACTCGGCACGCTGGATTCGAACCTCTTCCGGGACGCGTCCATGCCTGAGCCGCAGCTTGTTCTCCCGGTCGAGGACGTGGCCGTAGAAATCTTGCACGATGGCCGCGAGTTGATCGTCTGAAAGCATGGGGTTGCGGCGGCTTTCCTCGAAGAGCGATTCTGCCGCCAGATATAACTCCCGCGCCCTAATGCCGGCGAGGTGCAATTCGGAGGTTCTCAGCGAGCAGGTGATCTCTCGGCGCCCGAAGCGCGAGCGCAGGTCGAGCGGAATGCCGCGGCGGAAATGGAAGATACGGTTGCGCTGGACGACGTTGCGGAGGAGACGCGCCAAAACGGTGCCCTTTGTAGCAATCGGACGGGCAAATCGCTTTGCCGGCCCGGAGAGGGCAGAAGAACCGCTTTGAAATCAGCTACTTCGGGAAAAGTGGCTGGGGGACTAGGATTCGAACCTAGACAACCAGAGTCAGAGTCTGGGGTCCTACCGTTAGACGATCCCCCAACGATGGGGCGCTTTGGTGCCGCGCCGCGTTGGTGAGCCGGGGTCTAATCAATGCGATCCGGCTTGGCAAGAGCAGAATTCATCGCCGGCGCAAAACGTTTCGCGGAAACGCCGTCATCCACCGCCTTCGGAAAGATGCCCGCCTTGGCCACGGCCCGGACCGGGCC